>JBEKQO010000020.1:0-95325 GCA_049519635.1 Terriglobia bacterium
CCGCCCCGGCTACGACCGAGGAAGGCGAGAGACTGGTAAGCGTGGGAGCGGGATTGCTCACCGCAAAAGTCGCGCTCGAGGTCCCCCCACCCGGCGTCGGATTCGTCACCACCACCGCGTACCTTCCCGCTGTCGCTTGGTCCGCCACGCTCAGGGTGATCGTCAACTCGCTGGCACTCACAAAGGTTGGGGTATGCGCCACCCCGTTGTAAGTCACTGTGGAGGTAGAAAGGAAGTTGCTCCCGCTCAGGGTCAGGATCTGCGCCGCCGCCCCGGCTACCCCCGAGGAGGGCGAGAGACTGGTGAGCGTGGGAGCGGGATTGGTCACCGCAAAAGTCGCGCTCGAGGTCCCCCCAGCAGGCGCGGGATTCGTCACCACCACCGCATAACTTCCCGCCGCCGCCTGGTCCGCCACGCTCAGAGTGATCGTCAACTCGCTGGCAGTCACCAAGGTTGGGGTATGCGCCACCCCGTTATAAGTCACCGTGGAGGTAGAAAGGAAGTTGCTCCCGGTCAGGGTCAGGGTCTGCGCCGCCGCCCCGGCTACGACCGTGGAAGGCGAGAGACTGGTGAGCGTGGGAGCGGGATTGGTCACCGCAAAAGTCGCGCTCGAGGTCCCCCCACCCGGCGTCGGATTCGTCACAACCACCGCATAACTTCCCGCCGTCGCCTGGTCCGCCACGCTCAGGGCAATGGTCAACTCACTCGCGCTCACAAAGGTTGGGGTATGCGCCACCCCGTTGTAAGTCACCGTGGAGGTAGAAAGGAAGTTGCTCCCGCTCAGGGTCAGAGTCTGTGCCCCCGCCCCGGCTATGACCGAGGAGGGCGAGAGGCTCGTCAGGCTCGGCTGCGGGTAACTTCCAGTACCGCTCAGGCTCACTGACTGCGGGTTGCCCGCGGCATTGTCTGCAAAGAAGAGACTGGCGCTACGCGTCCCACTAGCCGCCGGTGTAAAGGTCACGCCCACTGCGCAAGTGCTGCCCGATATGACGGTCGAACCCGAGCAGGTGTCCTTGCTTATCGCAAAGTCGCTGGCATTCGCACCGCCAATCGTTGCCGTGGAGATGGTCAGGTTCGCCGTCCCGCTGTTGGTCACCGTCTCCGTCTGCGCCGCACTCGGCGCTCCCACGAGCTGACTTCCGAACTCCAGGCTCGCGGTCGAGGGTGTGAAAGCCGGGGCAATTCCCGTCCCGCTGAGCGCTACGGTTTGGGGACTCCCCGCGGCATTGTCCGTGATCTTTACCGAAGCCGACCGGCTCCCAGTTGCGGAAGGTGTGAAGGTCGCGCTTACAATGCAGTTAGCTCCCGGCGCAACCGAATTTCCACAGTCGTTTGTCAGAAGAAAATCCGCGAAATTAGGACCCGTCACATCAACGCTGGCAATATTCAGAGTCGCGCTGCCGCTGTTGGTCAAGGTAATGGTCTGAGGCGCGCTGGTTGTGCCTACGACCTGGTTATTGAACGTAACGCTTGCCCCACTGATCGTGACTCCTGCCGTTGATACGGATGTGGGTGTAACCAGCCCTCCCCCTCCCCCACAGGAAGTGAACAATAGGGCAAAGGCAATCCAGACACCCACAAAAATCGCCGTGTCCCCACGGCGTCGTTGATGCAGCCTCGTATCCATAAGTCAGATTATGATTTTGACCGGGTCGATAACAATGGAAGCCACCGGGTTTCCCACACAGCTCGCGGATCCTTAAGCCGTCTGACAGATCAGATATGCGGCGTGTGCGCCGGTTCAGGCCGAGGCAACGGATCGAGATGGAGTGTGGGTGGCTGCCCCAGGACGGCCCCTTCACTTAGCGCGAATGGCAATCGGAATATTCTGCGCAACCACGAGCCCTAACCAACCTTCAGGCCAGAGATTTAGGCGCGGTTGAAGCCACCGCGCTCGGGTGGTCACATCAAAACTCAAGTACCCGGCACGAAACCCTCACCAACCATATTTCATGGTCTGAATTCGACACCACCATCCTAGCGCATTTTGGCCTGCTCAAAAAGAGTGATCGCGAGTCTAATTAATCTTTGGGGTAACCCTCATGTGAATTATCGACAAACTATTCATACACTTAATAGGATAGTTCCCGCTAACGATCGCGGTAGGGATACCGGTTAGCTGGTCAATAACTTAACACAACTTAACGTAGTATCAGGTTCACATAGAAGGCGGCTCAGCAATGGGGGCGAACGAGCATCCCACCCGCCGTTTTCCCTCCGGGAGCGATAGGGAGTAAACACGGTGCAGGGTTAATTCACCTCCGGGCGCCAAGGGAACCTGGAGTAGAGCAGGAAAACTCTCGCTCAACTCTGCTTGGTCAATTAGCAAACAGACCCCGCCGCGGCTCAGGTCCAAAACCCTGACAGTCCAGATCTTTCCCCCTACCTTGACGATACCCAGTGCGGGGATTCCTTCAAGCCGGATTCGTTCGTCCTTTCGGGCGCTTGGGGCACGATCTGAAGCGTAATCTTCCCTCTCGGTGGTTGCAGGAGTTACAGGAGGTGACGAAAGGAGACCTGGGGGTTGGTCGCCGAAGCCCGCTCCGGTCTCGACCTCCCGTGTGGTTTCCGGAATTTGAGGGAGCATACCTACGGGGGGATGCGTACCCCTTGCTGCCCGCCTGTGCGGCCTGTGTTTTCTTGCATATAGGGCCTTGTCAGCGTTAGCAAACAAGCTGGTTGAGTCATGTCCATCCTGAGGGAAAATGGCAATCCCATAATCGATGCCGACGGATGTCTTGGGGGCAATGGCGCCCGCGTACTGCTCGAACTTCCTTGCGATTCGTTCCGCCAGCGCCTCAGCGCTGGAACGCTCGGCCTGATGGAGAAGGATTGCGAACTCGTCCCCGCCGATCCGGCACGTTATGTCAGACGCGCGAATGACCTCGAGACTCGCCCGCGCCACGCTTTTCAAGACTTCATCTCCCGCAGCGTGTCCATAGGTGTCATTGACGCTCTTGAATTTGCGGAGATCGAACGAAAGCAATGCGAAGGAGGATCCGTAACGGGTGGCGCGTTTGATCTCGCGATGCAAATGTTCCTCAAATATGCGGCGATTATTCAAGCCGGTCAGGGGATCGGTCGCCGCGTTATGGCGCAACCTTCTGAGCTCTTCGTACTCCATAAGAATGGGGTTCCGCAAGATGCTCAACTCACCGAAATAATCCACCGCGGCCGTCCGGAGCGTCACCGGACGGCTAAGTCTCTCAGCCAAATGGCGTTGGTGAGCCACGACCCCTTCCCAATGGGAAAGACTTTCGTTCTCAGGAATTTCAAGGCTCACCAAGCCCAGGAGGAATTCCTGCAAGAACACCCCCCTGGCCCCCTCGTCGAGATGCTTTAAGGTATCGACGATAAAGTCGAGCCAATCCTCCGGACGCCTTTCATTCCCCATCGCCATAATGTCACCCGGTCTCAGAATCTGACCACCCAGCCGCGCGCGTTTTCAAGAACGGGACGCTGATATGCCTTCGCTAACCCGCAACCCGATGTCTGTGGCTGGGTTGTGCCATTCTGCCTTACTGCGCTTACGGATCGTGAACCTCCAACCATACAGGGACTGGTACCAACTTCTTCTTGCTCCCCTGCCCCAATTGTTGCGTCACGGAGCAGGGGTTTGAGCATTCACAAAACGCCTCCGCTCTGCTTGATTTCATCCAAATACTCAGCGAGCGCCACTTTCCAATGAGGCATTAGCTCAAAATGAGCCTGCATTAGAGCCCGGTTTTCCAGCACCGAGTTCGCCGGCCGCCGCGCCGCCCTACCGGAATCGTCGGAGGGTATGGCAAGGACTTCTACGCCCTGCACTGGCCAGAAATCAAGGATGGTTCTGGCGAATTCAAACCATGAACACGTCCCGGATCCCGTCGTGTGGTAAACGCCATAGGCCTGAGTCCCAGCCAACTCCGCAATCTTCAACGAGAGGTGACGGGTATAAGTCGGCGAGCCATGCTGGTCGTCCACTACCCGGAGTACCTTCTGCTGTTGGGCAAATTTGAGAATCGTGGTGACAAAATTCTTGCCATTGGGACCGTACAGCCAGGACGTCCTGGTGATGAAGTACCGCTTCAATATGGCGCGGACATGCTGCTCGCCCATCAATTTTGACCGGCCATAGACACTGACCGGGTTGGGGGGATCATCTTCCCGGTAGGCGCCAATCTTGGTCCCATCAAAAACGTAATCCGTGCTCACGTAAAGCATCGCTGCATCGACCTCAGCGCAGGCCGTGGCAACGTTTTGAGTCCCGATAGAATTCGTCTCCTCGGCAATCCGCGGATTCGCCTCGCAAGCGTCAACATTCGTATAGGCCGCAAGGTGGATGACAAGTTCCGGCGGCCGGGTATGCAAAACGGCCGAAACCGCCCCCGCATCGCGGATGTCGCAATCCCGAAAGTCGATGCCCCACGCTTGGTGTCGCTTCTGCAGGACCGGCATAAGCGCCGTCCCCAGCATTCCGCTGGCACCCGTAACGAGAATACGCAAGGGTCCCTACACACCTAGTCCAGGAATTTCGCCAAGCCTCAGTCCATCACAACCCATTAGTCAGTCCGGCCTTTAGGGGGGCTGCTTTCATCCGCCCCAGCCGCGGGAGCTACAGAATCACTTCCCGCAGACATTACCGCCTCCAGCGAGGAATTTCGATTCTCGTAATATTTTCTATAGTAGGTGAGATAATCACCCCGGCGTATGGATTCCACCCAATCTGCATTCTCCCCATACCACTTGACCGTCTGCTCTAGTCCACTCTGGAGCTGAATTCGCGGACGCCAATGGAGTTCCTTTTCCATCTTGGAACTATCCAGAGCGTATCGCCGGTCATGGCCAGGACGATCCGCCACATAGTCGATGAGAGACTCCGGCTTCCCCATAAGCTTCATCAGCCGGGCAATAAGCTCGAGGTTTTCGAGCACTTCGGCGCCTCCGAGGTTATAAACCTCACCCACCCTGCCGCGTTCAAGAACCGCCAGAAGGCCGCGGCAATTGTCCTCGACGTGCAGCCAATCGCGCTGCTGCCGTCCATCACCATAGACCGGAAGCGGTTTGTTGGCGATGGCGTTGGTGATCATGAGGGGTAAGAACTTCTCGGGGAATTGGTAGGGTCCGTAGTTATTGGAGGAGCGCGTAATCAAGGCGGGAAATCGGTAGGTGTGAACGAAGGATCGAACCAATAAATCCGATCCGGCTTTGGAGGCCGAGTAGGGGCTGCTGGGTTGCAGGGGGAAGTTCTCGTCTGCAACCGCGCCGGGCGGCAAGTCGCCGTAGACCTCATCGGTTGAAATATGCAGAAATCGCTGCACATTGAGCGTCCGCGCAGCCTGGAGCAGGACAAGCGTTCCGTTAACATTGGTCTGGATCGCCGGGGCGGGCTCGTAGATGCTGCGATCCACGTGGGACTCGGCGGCGAAATGCACCACGACATCACACCCCGTCATAGCTTGGTTGACGGCGTCAGGATCACAGATGTCGCCTTTCACGAACTGGTATCGGGGGTTGCCCGTTACAGACTGCAAGTTGGCAAGATTTCCGGCGTAGGTGAGCTTGTCGAAATTAACGACGCTATGGTTTACACCGAGCGAGAGGATGTGCCGGATAAAGTTCGAGCCGATGAAACCTGCCCCACCTGTGATGAAAGTTTTCACGAAGTTGTCTCATCGGCGGCATGCCCACGTCCGGCTGCCGCGCCACCCGTCGGCTTGTTGGCGCCGCTTTGGGCGACAAAATTGTTGGCGCGCAGCAAAGATTCAAAAGTCCCCGCGTCCGTCCACCATCCTTCCAGGAACTCATAAGTAAGGGTTCCGTCCTCGATGTAAAAGTTATTGACGTCCGTAATCTCCAATTCGCCCCTTCCCGAAGGTTTCAGGCGGCGGATCTTTTCGAATACACTGTTGTCGTAAAAGTAGATTCCGATCACCGCGTAATCGGACTTGGGAGCCTTGGGTTTCTCCTCAATGTTCACCACTTGGTCCCCACGGATTTCTGCAACTCCAAACCTTTGCGCATCGGGGACTCTCTTCAGAATCACCTTTGCCCCTTGGCCCTGGCTTTTGAAGCCCTCCGCCGCCTGACAGATGTTGTATTCAATCAGGTTGTCACCGAGCACTACGCAAATGAGATCATTATCGGCAAAATCTTCGGCCAAACCGAGGGCTTCCGCGATTCCCCCATCCCGCTCCTGATAAGTGTAGTTGATGTGCTTCAATCCGAACTGCTTGCCGTTGCCGAGAAGCCGGAGGAATTCTCCCGCATTCTTTCCGCCCGTCACCAACAAAATCTCTGTAATACCCACGTTGACGAGTGTCTGAATGGGATAATAGATCATGGGCTTGTCGTAGATTGGCAGCAGGTGTTTATTGGTCACCTTAGTCAGCGGAAACAGCCGACTACCCGTTCCTCCGGCGAGAACAACACCCTTCAACTGGCGCCTCCAGGTATGAGGTGAAGTTTCATGAAATGGCTTCCCCCTCGCCGCCCCGGCGATGAATCCAAGGAAAGCCGGCTCTCATCATGGTTATAGCATCCGCTTGGTACGACCGGAAGGTCTTTCTTGCACAGGAAGGGAAATGCTTGGGGAAGCGTTGAGGCGGCGATGCTCTCCATCGTTTTCGCCAGGCCCTGGCAACGATTATGCTTGCTTAAATGGGGATGTTCGCGGTGTGTCCTAATCCGCGTCAGGAAATGGCTCAGCCAGATCACTAAACCGGACTTCTCACCACGTTGGGACGACTCTGGAAGGGCGGGGCTTTACGGGCTGCGGAAAAACGTCCCGGCGCGGATAACCACCCCGGCGCGTCGAGCACCGGGGTGGTTCTGAACAGAGGCGGCGTTGATCACGACAGTACCAGCGGGTTTTTCCACAGCTTGTAAAGCCCCGCCCTTCCAGGGTCGTGGTCAGAAACCCTGTCTAAACCGCCCAGGCCCGGGTCGAGCAGCTATGTTCCACCTTTTCAGCAACTTATCGGGGTAGCATCAACTGCGCGGATTGCTCACCAATACAAGCTGTTTGTTTTCTGTAAGTTATCGGCCTAGCGGGGGATTGGAGGGATCTTTCGTGATTTCGGGGGTCACAAATCGACCTATCTTGTGCGTTTTCAATAACTCATCGGCATTCTTAGGTAACTCGCTTGTTTTCATAAACTCATCGGGCAGATGAGGTTAGGCTGATTCACGTGCTTTTGTTTTCAATTACATTCCGGCTTCGAATGTAATTTTTTTTTCGTCTTGCCGGGCGAGTTCCCCGTTTTCGATCTCGATAATCTTAACTTCCCTATTTTCAGCTACTTGATTTTTTACGTCGGCCATTGGAATTTTCCGCATTATTCGCTAACCGGCTGTTTCTTCATAAAGTTATCGGCTTCGGGAGGAGCTTCCGCCAATTTCCTTCTCGCTGAGTAACAATTCTAAGCCCGGAAGTGACACTCGATCTCAGCTCAGGCCCTCCGCCCGGAGCCTCTTGGGTGGGCAATTTCACCGCGACGCCCTCGCCCACCTAATAGGCTAGCAATTTGCCGGCCAACGCCGCTAACGTTATTTACGGATTCCTGCCGGTAGGAGAAAACAATAGGCAGTAGGCCCCGGCAGTGGCCGCAGGTTTTAACCTGCGATTCGCACCGCCCACCCGGCGACCTGACATCCTAACCCGGATTTTTTACCACGAGTCTGGAAGGGCGGAACTTGAGCGCCGCCGTTACAAGGTGTTCCTAAATATTCCCATGTCCCGCGCCCCCGCAGCTTCCAGCCTCAAGCTGCGGGGGGGCGGGGGATGACCGGGGCGGGGGCTTATCAGGGATGGCTATTTGCTTTTGGAGGGGTGGTTCGAAGTAGGCGGTAGTATTCTTTCAATTGTCCGGCCGTCTCCCAAACCCAACACTTGTTATAGAATCTTTTTCGCGGATTCATGGACAGCATCCACCTCCCCAATCTCTCGGCCATCACAATGGTCCCAAGTTTCAGGATATTTAGGTAGGGGCGGGGGATCCCTAACACCGGGGGCCCTCCTCCCCACTCTCGGACCGAAGCGCGTCCAAGGTCGAACCACCACTTTAGAAAGTATTCTTTCTGAAGTCGGTCCTCAGGGATCGGGTGATAGACCACGGCAGATGGTTCGTACCGGAGTCGCTCGCCGGCGGCCAATAGCCGCCGACCAAATTCCGTATCCTCGTTGGTGCGAGGGATTTCGAGGTTTGGGCTGGGACCTAGATCGGTGCGAAACAGGCCGTACTTTTCAAACAGCTTCTTCCGAAATGCCATATTCGCCCCGTAGGGGGGGCGGTCCAGTTCACGCGCTTCGTCGCCTAAGTCAAAGTGGGCACAAATAATATGCCCCATGCTGTTGGGACCACCGAGCGCCAGCCAGTCAGGCGCGATGAGGGCATTTGCCGGAAGCGTGCGTCCTCCGGCCCCGGCCCATTCGCCCTTGTCCAAAGAGACAGTTAGGTTCCGCAGCCACGTCGGCACCACAGTCACGTCGTCATCCAGGAAGGCCAAGATTTCACCCCGAGCCTCTCGAATCCCTGTGTTGAGGGCATGCGATTTGCCTTGTTGTGGCTCAAACAAATAGCGGAAGCGTCCGGGGTGCTGGCAGCTAAAATCCTCTACCACCTCGCGCGTTTGATCACGCGAGTTGTTATCAATTATCAGCACTTCCCATTCGACCGACTCAGGAAGCTTCGAGGCTGCAATGCTTTCCAAGGCCTTTGCCAAGTTCTGGCAGCGATTATACGTGCACAAAATGACGCTGATATTCATCTTTATTGAGGGCGGTTAGCTTCGGGCAACTTTCTTTCGTCCAATTCTTCGTTTCCAATAATTAACAGCGCGTTCTATCGTCATCCCCGGATTTGCCACCAACTCCAGCAGTTCCCAGCCGATCTGGAGCGCCAAGTAGGGCCGGTCAAACGTCGCCCCGACCGTTCTTAGGCCCCCTTGGTGATACTCCCAAAAGTCGGATCCGCGAAGTCGGAGTGCCGAATGCGCTAACATACGGTAATAGGCTTGCTTGGTCCGTTTCCTCACAGCCGCGCCCTCGCGCGGGTCTAGAAACCTGTGGGCGTAACGTTGCACGATGATGTACCGGTCGAGAGCGTCCGGATTAAACGTGCGCCACCCGCCTGTTATCGACTCGTTACCTAGCCGCAGGAACGAAAGTACTTGGTGAACGAAAGCGAAATCCCAGTGTTCGAGTATTTCCACGCATTTTTCGGTGTCTTCATGCAGTCGGGACTCCTCGTAGAAGGGCTGACTATCCCGAACCAGGGAGGACCTGTACATTACCGTTGTGGGCGAACCGAAAACGTGCAACCCTGTCCGCAGGTACATCCGGGCCATCTCTTTGCCGGGGAGTACAGGCATCGGATAGGGTAATCCGGACCCCCGGACGACATTCCCTTTCAGATCGTACGCGCTTACGAGCCCGATCGATGGCGACTGTTCAAACGCTTGCACCATCAGCCGCAAACATTCCGGAAATATGCAGTCATCTGCCTGCACCATCTTGCAATAGGCGCTATCCTGAACGATCTCGGACATCGCGCGGTTGTAATGTTGGACCTGCGAAAGGAATTGCGACTGCCGGACCAGGCGAATTCGGGGGTCACTCCTTGCGTAACGCTCAGCAATCTCTCCGGATCCATCGGTGCTGCAATTGTCGGAAAGAATGTATTCGAATGTCGAGTAGGATTGGCCCAGCACGCTTTCGATACACTGGGGCAGATAAGCTGCCCCGTTATAAAATGGAGTAACCACGCTAACTAGCGGTTGACTCAAGACCGTTTTCCCTCCTATGCCGCCGAGAAAGGGATTCCCTGCCCCACTATTGAGGCGATGAACACACTGTCCGATCAAATTAGTCCGGTCAGATGATGAATCAGGTGGATTGCGCCTGCGCGGATTTTCGCCGGGCAAGAAAATGAGCCTCAATCGCCTGACCACGTAAGAAATTGAATCGCCAGCACGCGCGGAAGACCGCTTCCCGCTTGAAGAGGAGGCATGCTGCGCTTATGCGAAGTCCTTCTTTAGGGATATCGCGGAACAGGCGTCGAGGTATACCCATCCATAATTTCCAGACCGGAGTTTCCTCCGCGTAAAAATTACGATAAATACCACGCCCGTAGCGAACGGCGCGTCCTAAGACCCAGGACTTCTTCATTTGTGTTTCGCGGATCAGATGCTCCACCACGGCTCCGCGGACATGCCATGCCTGGTGCCCCTGCCGACTGAGTCTGAACACGAATTCTGTTTCGCTCCCCATCGCATAGCTGGAGCCCTTTGGACCGATCGACGGATCCAGGCGCATTCCCGATTGGAAGACGGAGGTGCGAACCGCCATGTTCGGCCCAAAGACAAAGCAGGGAGCTATGGGCCCCTCTTCCCATGAGCAATCCGTAAGGGCGTAAACCGGGCCTGGTTCTACCCATCGGATCCACGCAGGTGGGGGCGCCTCCCACCGTGGCACAACTGGACCCCCAAACAACGAGTACGCAGGCTGGACGTCCGCCGCTTTCCGCAATTGCACCAACCAATCGGCATGCGGAAAAGCGTCATCATCCGTGAACACCGCCAAATCTCCTTCCACCAGCCCGAGTCCGGCGTTCAGCGCATGATTTTTCCCCAACTTTGGTTCACACACCGAAAACAAGGGGAGACGGTTTGCAAACGAGGCGATGACCTGCGCCGTCTGGTCGGTGCTGCCGTTATCCACAACTACAAGCTTCCACCCTGACGAAGGCTGCTGAAGACGGCAATAGGACTCCAGCACATCCTGTAGGATCCGGGCACGATTTCTGGTCGCTAACAAGACAGTGAGCATACTTTGCCATTACGCCAATAAGCCCCTCATCGATCAGCTCTCCCAGGGGCGGGCAAATTCGCGCGCGCATCATCGATAACTAAAACCCAATCGTTCGAGTCTGTCGGCGTGAAGTTGTGGTTTCCGGAATTCGCGAAACTTCCAATCGGCGTGGTTGACCCATTGCTGGGATCGAACCACCAGCATTTCGCCCTGTGGATGGGGCTCGAAATCTTGCTCATCTCGATGTTGATAGTGGTCGCGTTCCCGCTCGCGACGTACGCGATAATCGTTTGGCCGTCCGAGGTTCGAGCGGCAACCGACAGATTATTTCCCGAGCCATAGCCTGAGACGAGCACAGAATTATTCGTGTCAGGAACCAACAGCCAAAACTCCCGGCTGCGCATAAGAGCACCCTGCCACTGTTCCGCCACGGAACCCGCGGAAGCAAGCTGGCTCTGCCAGGTCTGCCCCGACGAGTTGGGAGGGGCGCCCATCGACCAAATCACACCATTGCCAAAAAGCCGCCCAAGCGTGCAACCGGAGAGAATTTCCCAATAAGACTCCGCCCGAACTTGCAAAGGAGTCATGGAATGCTCCAACTCATACCAATCCTCGCCCATCAGCGCAGGCAGCGCCCCGGGTCGCGCATAGTTGCTGCTGCATCCCCTCTGCGTGGTCGAGTAGGTGTTATAGACCCAATTCAAGTTGAGCGGCGTAGAACCGCTCCATACATCCATGCTCGAATATCCGCCGGACGGAACGGCAGTGCAGCCTGTTGGGCAGTTCGTGAAGCGGCTGGCTTCAACGGTGACAAGGTGGTTGGCGTCGGCAGAAACGATGCCCGAAGCCAGGAGGTTGAGCTTGGTGTACAGGCCCGGGTAAGACGGGTCGGCATCGCCCCCTAGCGACCAGATAAGGTTAGAATAGTTCTTGTACCGATTACCGAGCCACCGGCCGTAAGCGATCATCACGGCATCGGAACTCTTCAGGTAGCTATTCAGGTAGCCCTCCGGCTTCGTCAGGCCCACGAAGCCGGGATCAGCCATGACCGTGATTCCATGGGCTTGCGCCTGTTGGACGACATCATCGATATGCGACCAATACGCCTCGTCGAAGTTCGTGAAGTCGGGACCGTCAAAAGGTATGTGGGCGTAGAAATCTTGCGGCGCGTTCGATTGCGTGGCGCTATCGGCCAACGCCATCCAGATAACGTTGAACTGGCGCGACGCCCGGTCCGCGAGGTAGGTTTCAAGGTCAGGGTTGCTGAGCTGTGTGGCCAAGGCAAAGGCATCTTCACCCGTCATGAATGCCGGCGTGTTGGTGATAGTGTTCACCAGGTGAGTTCGATCCGCGCCGAGCGTCATAAATTGGCCCGTACCGGTACCCGCCCCGCTTAGACCCATCACCTGGAGGCTGCCCCCGCCCTCATCGCTGAATCGCAACGTCGCGGACCGCCCACCTCTTGCGACGGGCCTAAAAGCTACGCTGACCGCGCAATGCGCCCCTGCCGCCAGCGTGCTTCCACATGTGGCGGCCTGGGTGAAATCCCCAGGGTTGGTCCCCAGAATCGCGATAGGGGAAAGGTGCAGCACCGCCCCACCGTTATTCGTAACGGTTGTCACCATCGCGGAACTGCTGGTACCCAGCTTTTGCTCTCCAAAGCGAAGGCTGCTTTCTGAGGGTCTTAAGGTAGTACCGACCCCTTCGAGAACAATGATGGCTGGACTTGCCTTCCCGTTATAAGTGATCATGATTGACGACTTACGGGGCCCAGGCGCAGTGGGTGTAAAGACGGGGTTGAGCGCACAGGTATCGCCGGGCGCCAGAGTGCGCGGACAATCCTGGCGCAAGCCGAAATCATCTCTCTCCCCACCTGAAATGGCAATGCTATGGATATGCAAGGGGCTCGTGCCGGTGTTTGTCAGCGCCATCGTACGCTGGGGGCTGCTCATTCCTACAGCTTGAATGCCGAAGTCTGAGAACGCGGGTGAAAGCCTCATCTTCGGCGCACTGGCCAGCTTCTTGTGTAGAATTGCGCGAATCTGCCGCACCCTATTCGCCAGAAACGAATGACCGAGGATAGCCCCCATTGCGCCGACGGCAAGCACGACAAGGAACAGGCTACGCAGACGATGTCCACCGGCACGTTGAACCATTCGACCCTTCAACTCCCTGCCTCCGGCGTTCCCACCGCTGCCCTCCTAATTTGGACCGCCGAGCTTGCCGGCCTGCGGGTTTACCTGTACTCGGGCTTCAGAGGTATTCGGTTCAACACGCTCCAGCCAGATCTCCCGCCAAATCGAGTAGATACTCCTGGGGCAGAACATTCGGCACGAGCTAAAACGCGACTGACACACGACAGAATCCAGAATCACGCCCGGCGTTTTCATTTCCTGCATTTTGCCGACTTTTTCGTTAATGAGCTTGTCGACGCGTCGCAGCACTCGATAGGTTCCGCCGCAGTAGGGGACCTCCTCGGCATCGAATAACAGGCCGCGATTCTGATTGCGGGAATTCAGCGTTTTCAGGATCTCGGCGTGCGATTTGACGCGCACGAATTCACCAGGTTGAAGATTGAGCGTTTCCGCCGGTGTCGGCTGTCCGCCCGGCACGGTTCCCCTTCTTTGAGGATACGGTGTTCCCCGCCACAACGGATGGAACTTGTCGTAGAACCACCGCATGGGGCGTCCCAGCTTAATACCGGCCTCGCAGAGAGTGTAATAGATGAAGTATACGCCGCCGGAAAAAATCTGCCACAGAGTCACATTTCCCGACCGGTAGTCCTGGATGTACTGGCGGATATCCCACCACTTTAAGTCCTTTGTCGCGTACGGCACTTGGGTAGCTTGGCAGATGTACGAGGGGGGACCTCCGTTGGGGTCGGGCTGGCGGATTCGCGCATGGACGTCGGCTTCCGTACAGCCGGGCCCTGGCGAGTCTGCTTTTGGGTGCTCGGGCTGGACATCGACGCGGGGTCCTGTAGAACTCCCCTCCACTGGCTTCAGCCACGCCGTTTTCCAGAAGAGCAGGCAGCCCGCCTGGCAGCCGTCGTGAGCCTGCCCGTCACATCGCGTTTCCAAATGAACCGCTTGCTCCACCCAGCGTCCGCGAACCGGAAAAACAACATCGCAAGTCTTATGGGCTCGTTTATATACCTGAAATCGCTTGCCGCAGAACGCGAACATCTCAGGCATAAACGGCATGCCGTCGAGTTCGCCGTTGGCGTCGAGCGTCCTGAGGATTTCCTCTTTGCTCCGCACTTCCACCCAATCGCCAACGCTCAAATTGGTTGTTTTAAGCTTCATTTTAGTTTCTCGAGCCCCCATCCAATCGTCGCCGCACCAATGTCCCCACGCCGTCCGTGCTCTCCACGCCCCTTCAGTTCAGCACGGCTTCTACACTTGTTGTGGACCCTGCATGCAAGGGAAGAGCTGATATCGGATTGGCGAACGAACCGAACTGCAAAACGTGCTTAAGATTTTCGCCCAGGATGCCGATCTGGCTCGCCGCAATGTGGTTATCATTCTCGTAGCAGGTCCAAACGTCTGTGAGGTTCGGATTGGTAAACGGGTTGGAGAACACCGCGAGGACCCAGTTGCCTACCGAAGACCGGAGGAAACTCAGGAAGCGCTGGGTACGCGGGTTCTCACCTCGACATCGGTATACGGCAGATACCAGCAGAAGCCACCTAACGAGACCAGGATCACCGCCAGTTGGTAGACGGTGAATGCGTCCGCCGCCGCAACGGCGTGTGAGCCCGACACGATATGAAACAGAGCAAAGAACGCCACCTGGCCTACCCCGATTCCAGCAGGTGAAATCGGAATCGCCGTTGCCACCAGTCCCAGCGGCACCAGCAGGAAGAAATATCCCGCCGGCACATCCGCCGCCCCGCCCACAGAACGTAGCGCGATGTAATAGGCTATACACGAGAGTAGATGGGAAAACACACTGACGGCAATGGCCAGGGGAATTACCGCGGCCTTCTGGTGGTAACCGGGCAGGGATCGCAACATGTTACGCACCACACCGGGCAGGACGGACCATTCGGACACGCGCGAACCCATCAAACCAGCAGAAAACACAAGTACCAAGCCTACGATCAATCCTCCCACTACCAGCACTCCAAGCCTGCGGGTGGCCGGATTTTTCGCCAATTCGCCGAAATTGGGCACAATCATCGCTACGGCTAACAGTAGGAGCCCCAGGATCCCCAGCACACGGTCCATCAAGATCGATGTGGCAGCCGAAGATCTCCGGCCTTCCGTCGCACGTGTAATGTAGTACCCCTTCATTAAATCACCGCCCACGGCTCCTGGAATCACGACATTGAAAAAGAGGCCGATCATCGTAAGACCAAACGCCTGCCGGTAGGGAAGCCGAATCTCCTGAGCCTTAAGCAGAAGGTTCCAGCGCCATGCCGTAACCCCCGGCTGGATGCAAAGCAGGACGACCATTGCCGAAATTGCCTGCCAATGCGAAAGACCGCCCGCAACCTGGTGGAGATTCAGCTTTCCGCTGTGTACCATCCAGACAAAGAACACCGGCCCCAGAAGAAACTTAAGATACTGGCCGGCTTTCGATCCCATGATATGTCGTATGTTCATGTCTGAAGGTGAGCCCGGGGTAGCTAGCACTTTCCGGTCCCATAGATTGTTGTAGACTTACAGTTGCCAACTGCCAGCGCCAGAGGCGACCAAGTAACTATACCCATGCAGACTCGCGGGCCGAACCCGAACCTCGGGATCGAGTCTGCAACCAAGCAGAGAGGTAAGAGGCACTATCAAACCCCACTATCTTTCCGCGCGACGATGACGCGATACTGGCCAAGGCCAACCCGCTCTTTCAGGCGCCGGAGGACCGCCTCAAAACGTGGGCCAAATGCTTGATTCAGACGACCGGAATTGATCAGCCGCAGAATCCCGCGGTTCCCTCTGGGGATAATCGTCCACGAACGCTCGATGGTGAGCCCGGCCGATTTGATCATCGCATGCAGCTCACCACCGGAAAGCCAACGGCTTACCGGGCCACTCTGAATCGGGGTTGTCGCCGTGCGCCGAATGCGATTGTAAACAAATGGATTGATCGCCGTAAGAACAAGCGTACCGCCTGGGCGCAAACCTTGCGCCATCTTCCGCAAGGCCAGTTGTTGATCGCGGAAACACATAATCGCATCAACGCACACAACCACGTCGAAAGGGTCTGGCGGCAAAAGCCAATCATGAAAGTCGGCAGCCTCATAGGTGGGGAAGGGCGCGCCTGCCGATTGCTGAATACTCTTGGCCTTTTGGCGCGCGATCTCGACGGCGGCGGGCGATATGTCCAGGCCGCGGTAACTAGAGTAAGTCAGCAACCGCGAAAGCGCCCCGGCGCCGCAGGCGACTTCCAATACTCGGCAGCCTGCCGCAGGCGTCATCGTGTTGACAACCGCCGCCGCACGCTCGAAGAGCTCACTGGAGACAGCATCGTTATTGTCCTTCGTGCGGTAGGAACTGTTCCACAAGTCCCACCAGCTTTTCTCGTCCATGTCACGCGATCGATCAGGTATCATATTAATATACACCGTGGCTTTCCCGTAGATGCATGAAAAACGGTCAGCCAAAAAGGCTGTAACGTAGTGTGCACCAGATGCCGCGGAAACCATCTCGAAATGTGATCTTTTTCCCTTCGGCATAAGTGCGCCCGCGGTAGGATATGGGAATTTCGAAGATGCGGCACTCGAGCTTGGCGATCTTTGCGGTAATCTCGGCTTCAAAGCCAAAGCGATTCTCGTTCAGGCGAACGCCCTGGAGCAATTCGCGCCTGAAAACCTTGTAACAGGTCCAAACGTCCGTGAGGTTCAGGTTGGTGCACATGTTGGAAAGCAACGTGAGGAGCCAGTTGCCAACAGAATGCCAGAAATATAGAACCCGGTGAGGGCCCCCCAGAAACCTCGAGCCGTAGACAACATCTGCCAAGCTCCGCTCAATGGGGTCCATCAGGGCAAAGTAATCCTCGGGGTCGTACTCCAGGTCGGCATCCTGCACGATCACGATTTCTCCTCGCGCCTCTTGAAAGCCACGACGGAGCGCGGCGCCCTTGCCCTGGTTCCGCTCTTGGAAGAAGATACGGATGTTGTCGGTTCGCAGCCCGCCCGGTGGAATTGTCATATTCGGCTGGCTCGGGGAGGCGCCTTCAACGACTGCGGCCAGGATCTCCTTGGTTCCGTCGGTCGACCCATCATCGACAATGATGATCTCCTTTTCGATATCGACAGCTTGAACCTTCCGGAGGATTTCTTCAATGGTCGCCCGTTCGTTGAAAACAGGAATTACAATCGAAGCCTTGAAATGCTTTTCTGAAGTATGCATGGATGACCGCTTTCTTGGCCGGGGGATGTGCTTCGTCCTGAAAGGTCAGTTATTGTTGGGATGCGTTCGGGTTTCCATCCGGTGGGGGCACAACCTCATACACTTGATAGTTGGGATCTTGATGGCTCAAGTGGAACGCGGATCCATAGGCTCGCACCAGCGACTGAAAACACACGTCCTCGGTGGGCAACCAATACCTCAAAGGAGGATTCACTACTACGATTACTCCGACGTTGTGCCTGCGAATGCCGTCCATAAGGACGGTGGGGTCAGAAATCGGCGGAAACCATACCACCCGCCGACCAGTATAGTGAAAAAACATGTCCTGATCCCGCGCCATGATCACCTGGTTTGAGGGTTCGTGCGACCGAATCCAGTCTGCCGCCTCGATCTCCCCATAAGAGGCCTGCTGCTTTAAATTGGGGCTCATGTTGGAGCGGCCCTCGGCCAATTGTCGTGCGATACCATATCCAACGAGGACGATTAGTGCGAGGATTGCGATGAACCGTAAATAAGGGGAGGTTTCTAACTTTGCGATGCGACCTAGCCAAAGAGAAGGAGGCGCATCGCTCCGCGACTTAAGGAGGGAGGGGAACTTGAACATGACAAATCCAATCGCGGCTATCATGCCCCAGAAGAGAGCCGCGGCAATCGGTTGCAGGTGGTCCCCTCTCGGATGGTCGGTTTCAAAATTAAAAGGTATGATTCGAAAGGCAAATGCTGCCGAGCTGATGCCCAGGATCGATCCACAGAGAAAAACATACAGGCCCACTGCTTTAGGCCGACGGAGTGATTGGTCCCTAAGCACCTTAACGCCACGCCACAGGTAAAGGCAGGCAAGGGGCACTACAGGGAATACAAAACGATCCCTATAGTCCCACGGCCACAACAGGAATATAGCTTCGTACCATAAGAAATACCAATCGTGAAGTTCTCCACCGTCTCGAAATGAAGACGCAAGCCCTATAATGATAAGAACCAGCACGCCCATGATGGCCGGAGACGACCAGAACGGGCTGATGTACCTTCGGGTCATTATCCGCCCGAACCCAGCCGTGCGGGTGACAATGTTTCGCCCAGCCCGGCTCGGAAGGTCACCGAAACTCGCCATCCCTAACTCTGGGTACTGGCCATTCTTAACTTTGAGCTGTGACATGTACGACTGCGGGTACCCGGGCAATTGCCATTCCAGAACCTGGTGGCGCCCGGCCCACGCACCCCAGCCGACTTGTGCGACTACACCTAGCGCAAGCGGAAGCAAGAACCTCTTCAGCCGGCGGCGGCCTATTTCCGGAACCACGAGGAGGGAGGTAACAATCCATGTGACCATGCCTATTAACAGAGCGATTCCGACTGAACGGATCAGCACCGCCATAACAAGGTCAATCCCAAGAAGCAGCATCCAAGTGATCGGCACCCGACCTGGCCCAGCGCGATCGATCTTAACCGCCAGCAAGAGGGCGAGCATGCTCGCTAAGAGGTACGGCATTTCCGGGAAGATAATTGTGGTGCTGAAACTGAATAATAGCGGGGAGGACCCAAATAGGAGACAAGTGGCGGCGGCCAGGCCGCGACCTTCGACACGCCGCAGGAGGTGGTAAGCCACGATTAATCCTAACGTCGTTGAAACTGCGATTACCCGGAATTGGACCGATGGTCCGAGCCCCCAAAACCAGCCGACCAATGCTAGAATCAGAGGGAACCCGGGCGGCAATGTCGTCATGGGTAAAAAATCAAATTGATACGAGTGTTGATAGAGAATCGACCGCGCCAGATCGGGGTAGCCTGGGTCGGTGAGGAAGTCGCCAGCATGGGTGTAACATATGAACTGGATTCCACCCATGAGAAAGATGAGGACGTAGGTCGCCCAGTCCACCAAGGAGGTTTCCCGAGGCGTTTTTGCAGGCGTGTCACCTCGGAACAGGGGTTCGGGCATCACGCTAGTGTTTTCCTTTCTCGCCGGCGCCTCCGCTGGCAATGTTAGCGGAACTAATGGTGCACGAGATCCAGCTACATCGCCCGCAGTACATCAGAGTTGGGTTTGGCGAGTTCATTGCAAACCTGAGTTGGGATCGCTATCGCTACCCGCGTGTCCTGCGGTCACGGTGAAATCTGCACCCGATGCTGCACGAATTCCCTGCTGAACGACTTTCGGGAAACAATGCACGACGCCTCGCACGTCTTCTTCGGCACTAATATAGATTGTCGTCGCAGGCGCCCACCGGTCGTATGCCGTTTGGGTGTCGTATCTCCAAATCAAAACCGAGGGGTGGTACATACCGCTGACCATATTCAGATTAAGCTCAAATGTACATGTGAAAACTACACCTTCGTCCAGGGTGAAGCTATCGAACCCAAGGCGTTGCGTAGAAGTGTCAAAGATATTCTCGTGATTTTCGTCAGTAATATAAAGCGTGACATCCAACTTTTCACAACGCGCGCGTCCAGTTACCTCAACATCAATCCAAGCTTTCTCACCGGATTGAAACCGGGAACATTCTCCGTGTTCATTGCGGACGCTGACTTTCGATATCCTGACCGGCATAGAATCACCGTCGGCGGTGTGGGCACTGCGAGAGCGATCTAAATAGGCGGAAACAACCTCCTGCGCCGGACCGGTCATCACCTCGCGTCCCCGCTCCAGGAGTAGGCACCGATGACAGAACTCGGCGACGGTTTTTAGGTTGTGAGAGACGAACAAGACTGTGGCTCCGCTGCGAATAACCTCCTTCATCCGTTCAACACACTTGTTCTGGAAAAGGTAGTCGCCCACGCTGAGAACCTCATCGACGAGCAGCACCTCTGGATCGACATGGGTGGCCACAGAGAATCCCAGCCTGGCGTACATTCCGGAGGAGTAGCGCTTTACCGGTGTGTCGATGAACTCTTCAATTCCCGAGAAAGCGATGATCTGGTCGAGCTTTGATTCGATCTCGCGCTTGGTCATGCCCAGGATTGTCCCGTTCAGGAAGATGTTCTCCCTGCCCGTGAGGTCCGGATGGAAGCCGGCTGATACCTCAAGGAGAGCGGAGAGGCGCCCGTTGACAACCATGCTTCCCTTGGTAGGCTTCATGACCCGACTGAGGATCTTTAACATCGTGCTCTTGCCGGCGCCATTGTGGCCGATGATGCCAAATGCCTCCCCCGGCTTGACCTCAAACGAGATGTCCTGCAAAGCCCAGAAGTCCCGCTTGTCGGTTTCGGTTAGTTTCTCCTGCCGGAACATTCTTCCGGTTAAAGCGGGTATAAGGTCACGCAAGGAGGTGAAGACCTCTCCCTTGCGGAACCTCTTGTAAACATGTTCCATCCGGAGGGCGACGTCAGACATGAAACTCTCCCGTCAGATGCTTTCCGCGAAGGCGGGTTCCAGATGCTTGAAGAAAACGTATCCGCCAAAGAACGTCGCCATCGCAAAGCCAAAGCTGTAGGCAAACCAACCCAGTTCGGGAGAATGCTGCCGAGCGATGCAGTCACTCAGGCCAACCAGAATCGGCGCAATCGGATTGAGCAACAACCATTTACCCTTGTCGCCGAACATGCGAACGTCGTAAAAGACAGGTGTAAAAAAGATTCCGAAAGTCAGCAGCACTTCGACGATGTACTTCACATCGCGGAAGAAGAGGCTGGCGGCAGAGACAACCAATGCAATTCCGGTGGCCAGGACCACCATGGTCAGAAGCAGCACCGGAGTCCAGAGCAGGTAGACGCTCCAACCGGTCCGAACAATCAGCAGAAAAATCACCAGAGCTCCAGCCGCCACGCAGAAATCGAAGAAACTGGCCAGAATCGCCGCCATGGGAAAGATTTCCTTGGGAAAGTAGATCTTGGTCACCAAGTTCTGATTGTTGGTAAGGCTGTTGCAGCCAAACCTTATGCTGGAAACAAGAAAGGCCCACGGTAGAGATTTCACCGCGACGCTTACGATATCGGCCGTTTCAAGATGCTTGCCCGATGCCAGGGCGTAAGCGTAGCGGACGACGACGCCGGCCATGACAATCAGGACGGGCATCAGGATCGCCCAGAGAAAACCCATCACTGACTGCTTATACCGCACCTTGATATCGCGATAGGCGAGCATGTAGAGCAGTTCGCGATATTTGAATAACTCCCTTAGATCTTCTTTCATGAGTGAGTGTACTTCCAGCCGGCCTATTTCCTGGTCGCGCGACAACCTTTTCCGACCGCTCCGCCCATACCCAGATGGGGCTTCCCGCAGGCCTTCGTCCATGGCGCGGCACCAGGTGTGAACGCCGCTAGTTATACTTTCGGTACACCGGCTTGACCGGCCGTCCGTCCAGATACTTACCGATGCCCTCGTCTAAGGCCTTGCGATAAACGACATGAGCTTCATAGACTGCCTCAGCGGTGCGATCGATATCCCCATCGCTGTGCGAGAAACTCACCACAAACGAGGGCGCGATCACTCCCCGCCGGATCAGTTCCTGCATGAATAAGGTGCGAAATGCCTGCGACCGCTTGCCCTCCTGGTCGCAAGTGACGAACACCAGGTTGCAAGGCCGCCCAATCACCTCAAAGAAGCCTTCAAGCCGGTTCTCCACGATCGACTGGTTCACGAGGGCACGTAGTCGCTCCCCCTGTTTCCAGAGAACCTCGACGACGTTCCGTTCCCGAAAGATCCGCAGGGTTTCGAGTGAAGCCGCCAGAGCGTGAGTTTCGGCGCCATGGGTCGTGGAAAGCAGGAAAACCCGCGGCTGGTCGTGGTCCAGGCCCCCGAGCCGCATAATTTCACGCTTGCCAACCAGTGCCGAGATCGCAAATCCGTTCCCCATAGCCTTGCCGAATGTGGACAAGTGGGGAACGACGCCATGGAATTTTTGGGCTCCTCCCAAATGCCACCGGAAACCGGTAATCATCTCATCGAAGATGAGCACCGTGCCCCGTTCCTCACAGATTTCCTTAACCTGCTTTAAGTATCCCGGTGCGGGCGGGATAGCAGCTTCAGCCTCCATGACAACGCAGGCAATCTGGCCAGGATATTGGTCGAAAAGGGCTCGCAAGCTCTCGGGCGCGTTGTAGTGGAACTTTAAAGTCATATCGGTGATCACCTGGGGGATGCCGGCATTCACCTCCGTGGTGCCGATAAACCAATCGTCAATAGATAAGAACGAGTGGTCGCCGCAAATCGCGATCAGGTTCCTCCCGGTATACGCCCTGGCCAGTTTCACCGCGGCCGTTGTCACGTCAGAACCGTTTTTGGCGAACTTCACCATATCGGCCCCATCCAGGATCTCGATCACCGCTTCCGCAAGGTCCACTTCGATCTTCGCAGGCCGCGTGAAATTGATGCCAAGCTGCATCTGCCGATAAGCAGCCTGAACAACCGGTTCAAAGGCATGCCCAAGTGTAACCGCCCGTAAACCCATTCCGTATTCTATGAACTCGTTCCCGTCGAGGTCCCATACATGGCAGCCTTTTCCGCGAGCGATGAAGGCCGGGGCTTGCTCGGGATACTGGTCGTCGCCTTTCGCATACGTGTGAGCCCCGCCGGGAATGAGCCGCTGGGCCTTCGGCCGGAGGGCCTGGGATTTGGAAAAATCCTTCCGGCCGGCAGCCGCGAGCGCTAGACTGTCAGCTTGATTATCAATTTTACCCATGTCAGATCTCTCATTCAAACGAGCGATTGAATCACTACTTTGCGACCATAGAAAGCTTCTGCGTATCCGCTGGGGGAATTCGACTCCATACCCCGAATCCGCATTAGCGCCAGGAACGTCGCCCGGTCAAACCACCGCTTGGTGCGTTGCGATTCAAACGCCTCAAATAGATAATTGATCTTGCGTTCACAGAGCGGCCCCTCCAGAGGTACGAACACGTTGGGCCTGCCCATGTCGCCATCATATTTCGGAATCTCGTATTCGAGGATCAGATGATTCCGAAAGGTGTTCCATGTCAGCTCCGAGAGCAGCCGGTGATCCTGGTGCGCATCGTCGTGCCAGTGGGTGAAAATCAGATCCGGGTCCACCCGGCTCTTCATCTCTTCGAAGACATCCTTCACTTCGCCGCCGCTGTAAGGCAAGAAACCGTCCCGATGGCCCTTCAGCACGAGTTCCTTATCGCATCCGGCAGTGAACAACTCGGCCCCCTTCGTGGCTTCCTGGCCGCGGGCGCCCAATGCGCTGAATACGACCCAATGAAACCTCACTCGTGGCAGCGTGCTTTGGAGGTACAACAAAGTCCCGCCACAACCAATTTCGATGTCATCGGAATGAGCCCCCAGGCAGAGCACGACAACCTGGTCCCCATCTCTTCCACCAAGGCTCAGCTTCATCACGCCACGGCTCGCGTTGCAGATTTATCATTCTTCCATAGACACCAGGGAGCTTCGCCGGTGGCCTCAAGTTCGTCCAGGATCTGCTTGTCGCGGAAGGTATCCATGCATTGCCAAAATCCCTCGTAGCGCTGCGACCAGACTCTTCCCTCCGCGATCAACCGCCTGAAGGGTTCGTAGACCAACTCCTCTTTGGGTTTAATGTATCGAAAAATTTCCTTTCGAAGGACGAAGTAGCCCCCATTCACCCAAATGTCAGCGTCTTTCATGCATTTAATCTCCCGCACGGAGCCATTGTCATCCAGGTGCACAGTATCCAAGCTGCTGGTCCGTGGCTGCACGGAAAGAAAAGAGGCGTAGCCGTCACGGCGACCGAACTCTTCAATCATTTGCGGCAGGGGGTAATCCGTAAGGCCGTCGCTATAATTGGCGAGGAAAATCTCGTCTTTGCCAATATGGGGTTCGACAAGTCGCAGCCGGTCCGCAATCGTGGAATGCAATCCGGTGTCGACAAACGTTATGGTCCAATCGTCGATGTCCCGCTGCGTAAACTCCAGCTTCTGGCCGCCTTGTGAGAACACGAAGTCGTTGGAAACGGATTCCTCGTATTGGAGAAAATAATCCTTGATGGCATTGGCCTTGTACCCAAGGCAGAGAATGAATTCCTTATGGCCGAAGTGCGCGTAGTATTTCATGACGTGCCACAACACCGGCCGCGAGCCGATCGTCACCATCGGTTTCGGAACATCCTCCGAGTAACCCCGGAGCCTCATTCCCGCTCCGCCGCAAAACAAAACCACTTTCATACTCCCCCCTTAGCGCTCCCCTATGCAAACAGCGACGTCCGAGATCGGTAAAAACGAAAGGCCATCCGATCATAGAATGCACGGGTTTATCGTCTTCTTCCCTTCCCTCAAGTACGACCCTGCGCGCTCGTATCACTTCCGCGCGCACCACCCCGCGGTTTAACGGGGGGTTGAAACCGGCTGCGCGTACTGGGATTCCGTGCCATCGAGATACAACGCTATGGCCTCCTTGGGGAGATGCGACAAATCGGTTCCCTTCAGGTAGTCCCCCATGGCCGCCGAAAACAAATACACCCCCCCCACGTTACAGACCAAACGGATCTGCGGATCAATCTCCACCGGCTCCTCGGCATGCGGCTGGACGCGCGTGTCCGTCTTGACATGTAGAGCGGCATTGTGCCGGCTCTCTAAATTCCATTTGTGGTAGTTGTATTGGCTTGATCCGTTTTTCAAAGGCTTTGCCCAATACTGCGGATGAATGGCCATGCAGTTTTCAGGGGTGAGATCGAAGACGGGCATCCACCAATTGATCTGGCAGAAGGGCGCCGAATACCAAGTATCCCGATGGGGATGAAAAGCATAAGCGACGCCCGACTTCAAATAATCACCGGGAAAGGCCGTGCGCATGCGTGGCACATCGAAATACGTCTTCGCAAGGTCGCACCCCGATTCCCTCAGCATCTCCGCGATGAGCTCTTTTGATTTTGGGTGGTGAATGAACTTGGGCTTCAAGACGGCAAGAATCCGGGCACACTCATCCGCGGGCAACTTCTCGTGCACGCTGATCGGATCCAGCGGGCCAAAGGCTTCCCGAATCAACTCCTTTGCCAATTGGCAAAGCTGCAAGGCGCTTGGGGATGGAGAAAACGTATAAATGGATCCCCTGTATATCTCTTTCCTTCGAGCGTCATCGGTCATTTTGGAGTCCACGTAGATGTTCATGGGTCTCCTCCCCTCTCTACTGTCCTGCGGTATTTCCGCCGCTAGAAAATGCTACTTGGTTCACTGCTCCTTGACTCTTCTAAAGAATCGTCACTTTCGGGATCGGCACCACGAATTTGCCACCCCACTCCCGGATATACTGCAACTGCTCCACGATTTCGTCTTTCAGGTTCCAGGGCAGGATCACGACATAATCTGGCTTGGTCTCGCGAATCCGGTCCGGGTGGTGGATGGGGATGTGGCTACCAGGCAGGAATCGGCCCTGCTTGTACGGGCTGCGGTCAACCGTATAGGCAATAAAATCCCTCCCGATACCGCAATATTGCAGCAATGTGGCGCTCTTGCCTGGAGCTCCGTACCCGGCTACCGTCTTGCCTTGCCGCGCGGCGGCGATCAGGAACTCTACCAGGGAAAATTTGGTCTCTTTCACCTGATGCGCAAAACTCTCATAGCCCTCCGCGGAACCCAATCCCGCCTTTTTCTCCTCCGCAATGAGGTCCCCCACAGTCCGCTTGACCTCGTGCGTCTCATCCTCCGCCCGGCAGGCAAAGACGCGAAGAGAACCACCGTGCGTCGCCAATTCTTCCACGTCGAACACCTTCAGTGCATGAGCCTCCATAACGCGCTCAGTCGTGAGCATTGAAAAATACGAAAAATGCTCATGGTATATTGTATCAAACTCGTTGCGCTCAATCAGTCGCAACAGGTGGGGAAACTCCAGAGTCAGAACGCCCTGAGGTTTCAAGAGTACCTTCAGCCCTTCGACAAAATCGTTGAGGTCCGGAACCTGCGCCAGGACATTGTTTCCGAGAACGAGGTCGGCGCACCTGCCCTCGGCCGCCATATCCCTCGCCAATTCTGTCCCGAAGAAACGGACTAGCGTAGGGACTCCCTTCTCAACCGCCACTTTGGCCACGTTCGCCGCGGGTTCAATACCCAATACCGGCACGCCCTGCCGGACGAAATACTGGAGCAGGTAACCATCGTTACTAGCCACCTCCACGACCAGGCTCTGCGCACTCAGCCCAAACCGGGCTGTCATCTTTTCACAGTAGTTCTCAGCATGCTTAAGCCATGAATCGGAGAAAGAGGAGAAATAGGCGTAGTCGCTGAATATGTTCTCACGATTTTCGTATTCTTCCAGTTGAACGAGGTAACAGCGCTCGCAGACATAGACGTGGAGCGGGTAGTAGACCTCCCCGTGGTTGAGGTCGGCGGCCGACGGATACGTCTCGCATAGGGGTGACATCCCCAAGTCGACAAACGTCCGCTTAAGGTCCGCACGGCAAAACCGGCACGCCTTGGTTGCAGTTGGTTGTTGAATTTCGGCAGTTAATGTCAATGTCACCTCAGCCTCTCGCACTCATTCAGAATGGGCAATCAGGCACCCACCGTTGTTCCGGCGCGCTGTTGGCTCCAATGCAAGGAAGCCCCCAGTTGCCCCGATTTCAGGAGGCGCTGAATCTGCCGGAGGCGGATGTAGCGGCCGGAATCCATATCCTCGCGCGTGAGCCCGGCAGCGCGATAGGCATGGTAAAGCTCCTGCGCGCCTTGGCGGGCATTCCACTGGGGGCGAAACCCTGGCAACAGGCGGCGGATTTTGTCGCAGTTGACGCGATAACAGCGTAGGTCCGGGCCTCCCTCGGGAGCATACTCGACACGGGAGCCGGGAACGGTCTCCGCTACGATGGTTGCCACTTCCCGGATCCGGTAATTCTCCTCGGTCTGGCCAACATTGAAAATCTCATTGTGGACGGCCTCACGCGGAGCCTCCAGGGCGGCCAGAGCGGCGCCGACAATGTCGCGAATGTGTATAATCGGGCGCCATGGGGTGCCGTCGCTCTTGATATAAACTCGGCCTTGCGTATAGGCCGCTGCCACCAGGTCGTTCAAGACAATATCCAAGCGTAGCCGTGGAGAAACGCCATAGGCCGTGGCATTCCGCATATAGGTCGGGCTGAAGCGGTCGTCTGCCAGCGGCGCAATGTCGCGTTCGGCCAAGACCTTGGATTCGCCATACGGGGTCACCGGATTGAGCGGAGCGGTTTCGTCGTGAAACGCATCCCCCGCTGCGCCGTAAGTGCTGCACGAGGAGGAGAAGACAAAACGCTTCACCCCAGCCTCCTTCGCGAGTTCCGCGAGCCGGACGGAGGCGAGGTGGTTGATATCGTAGGTGAGACTCCGATCGAGGTCGCCGAGGGGATCGTTTGACAGCGCGGCAAAATGCACCACCGCGTCGAAGCCCCCGAGATCGGCCTTCGTGAGGTCGCGCATGTCTTTGCGGATTTCCGGAATCTCCGCCGCCGGTTCACCGAAGTCGCAGCCGGCGAACAGATCCGTATCCAGTCCTACAACCTCGTGGCCGGCGGATTGCAAGATAGGTCCGGCAACCGCACCGATGTAACCCTTATGCCCAGTTAACAATATTCTCATCGGAGTATAATTCAACCTTCCTAAACAGATTTGATCTTACGTTCAAGATAGGAGGAGGCCCGTTAAGGACGGTGCGAGCCGTCTTCGCGTGAAGGTTCGCCGAGGGTTGTTCCTTCCCCGGCGCCGTTTGGGACGATCGAAAGCAACCCCTTTTGGCAGAGGAGATCGGCAGCCTCGCACAGGGTCGAGAACAAGACACCAGATTGCTCAGCGATGTCCAACAGCGAGTGCTTGCCGTCGGAGAGATTCAGCACCCAGAGCCGCGCCATGATCTCTTCTCCGCCCGCCTCACCGCCCGTGGAATGGTAGAGGCCCCTCCGTCCGAGTTGTGGTTCGCCATAAGGGAACTCGTTGCGGTAGCAGCGATTGTTTTCGAGCACATCGAGAATGGCGGCACATACCAGGAGCGATCCGGCCAGTGGCTGTGGCCGGACTAAGTCGAGGTTGTCGGCGGAAGTGTGGTACTCCGGAAAGGTCTCCCAAAGGCTGCGCGTGAGGCAGCCAACGGGGAGATTGAAGCCGGGTGAGCAATATTGCCGCTCGTCATTGCCATACGGGGAGAACTCCAGAATCTCCGCCGATTCGCCGGAATGGCGGAGGATATGAGCCGCAGC
Source organism: Terriglobia bacterium (assembly GCA_049519635.1). GTDB lineage: Bacteria > Acidobacteriota > Terriglobia > UBA7540 > UBA7540 > Bog-366. Next base: position 28,224 of record JBEKQO010000020.1, read on the forward strand.
CCGGTCAATATCCGCATTTCCCCGCCGCGTCTTTTTGTAGTGGAACCCGCCCGCATCTCCGATGCACGTGAGCACGAGCCCATGGCGGATGCGGCCAACGGCTTCGCGGTTTCGCGCGAGCCAGGTAAGTGCCCCAATCGTCGCGGGAACGAACTCGAATCGGTACGAGTAGCGAAGATCGCGTCCGGAGAGAAACTTGGCCAGAAACGTTGCGACCGTCAACCCTGAGACATTGTCATTCGCCAAGGACGGATGGCAAGCATGACTCGAGATCAGAATCTCGTCGGTTGACTGACCTGGCAAATAGCATTCGCCGTATGTCAAGTGCCCGTTTTCGAGCGTAGAGTCGACGCACACCTCGTACTCGCCGTCCTTCAGTGCCAGCATCTGGTTATGGGAAAGACAAAATCCCCAGTCTTCCTTGTAGTATGACGTTCGGTAAGGAATCCAATCGGGACGCTCCGGAATCGTAAACAGATGCGGCTTAAGCTCGCTCAGAGGCATCGTCGTATGCACCGGTATGCTGTAATTCATGATGTGCAGGTTGCATTTTCGAAAGTCCACCACCCGCTTTCCGCCGGGGGCAGCGATGTAAGCATCTCGAATATTCCATTCCTTAGGAACGTTCCAGTCGAAGATTTGCGCCCCGGTGGGCACCTCAAAGGTCTGCAACGGAATGTGCCTCTTGATCAGGCCTAAAGTCTCCCGCAGGCCGTTGCCGGTGATACTTCTGCAAATGGGGAAAAGGTCCGCCGCGAAGTTGTGCAACTCCTGGCCAAGGCGAGTTCGGTCTGTCTGGTTGAGATCCTTCAGGAAGGTCATCACGGTTATTTGAAATCAGGGTACGCCCGATCCTTTTCGGAAATCACTGCCACTTTCTCCGGCCAAGCAATCTGGAATGCCGGATCGTCCCAGCGCACTCCCCGGGCCGCCTCCGCGTTATAGAACTCCGATATTTGATAAAAAACCTCAACGTCATCTTCCAGCGTCAGAAAGCCATGCCCGCAACCCTGCGGCACGTAAACCATGTGACGGTTGGAAGCCGTGAGAACTACGGCGATCCACTCCTTGAACGTAGGCGAGTCAGGGCGTAGATCAACCACCACATCGTAGATCGCACCTCGGGTGCAGCGCACTACTTTGGTCTCGGAGTAGGGCGCCGTTTGATAGTGCATCCCACGAAGCGTTCCCTTGCGCGTGTTAAACGAAACACTGCTTTGTGCAAGCCGAGTGCTCAGCCCAACATTTTCAAACTCCTCCTGACACCAGCAGCGGGCAAAGAATCCGCGCTCATCAGGCCGAAGTTCAAGGTGAATCTCGAAGACACCTGGCAGCTTAGTCTTATGAAAGGTCATGGCGAAGGCTTTCAATTTGTCGAGGTGGCATTAAGATTAGCTTCCCAACGAACCTTTCGAGTCAAACGATTGCCTCGACATTCTGTGTGTAAGGCGGCAGGAACGTATCTGCTGGGAATCATATCGATAAATAAGACAGGTAAGGATGCGGATATTCACACCTTCATTCGGACAAAGCTCAGCTTGCCCCGCGTCACCACAACATCCTCCACGCGGGCGACTCCTTCAACCAAGGCTGCTTCTTCCGTCATTTTAACGATTCTTACGTCCATAATCATAGTATGACCCGGTAATACCGGAACCAGAAACCGCATGTCGTTTACGGCGGCCAGCGCCATGAATTCCCTCGTGTCCATGCCTTTGCCGGTGGTGTGGCTAAACAGAATCGATGCGCTTTGCCCTATGGCTTCAATGATGGAAGTCCCAGGCATGATGGCATATTCCGGGAAGTGTCCAAGGAACTGAATCTCGTTGCCCGCGACGTTCTTAAGGGTTTTGATACTTTTCCCAGGCTCCAACTCCAGGACCCTGTCTACCATAATGAATGGAAATCGCTGCTTTAGGTGCGCCTTTACTTCTTCAAAGGTCATGGTCATAAATAATCATTTGCCCAATTCGGTTTGACCGCCATGCACAGAACGGAAAACGGATTCATATTTGCAATTCCAGGGTCTCCATCAACGCCGGCGCAGCACCATGCCCAAAGCACGCGGAAGAAAACGGCCGCCGGGAACGGGGGTGCCCGCATCACAGACCAATCGGGTAACACGGAGGCCAACGTCTTCGGCCATCTTCAAGGGCTCACTTTCGTGATGAAACTCATAAGTGTGATCACGCTGTGATGATTCCAGCGCGGTGCTGAAAAAGGCCAGCCCGTCGTCGGCAAGATGATGTGCCACCACCTTAAACAAGGGTCGCGGATCTTCCAAATGTTCCGCCACCATGGCGGCAATAATTCCTTGATAAGTTCCGCCCTTATCCGTCAGGTCCAACTTAAGAGCGTCTTTGACCTCAAAGGTTACCCGGCCGCTATGCCCGGAAACCCCAAGCAGACGATTTGCGACAGCTACCGCCGGCGGACTGATGTCGGACCCTTCCAGACGGAGGTCCGGTCTGGTCTCGGCCGCCAGCAGGCTCAGCACGCCATGACCGCAGGCCAACTCCAGGACCTTACCCCCGGGCGGCAGCGCTTTCAGAAAATCGTCCCGGTAAAGTGCGATGTGGCTGATCATGGAGGGCCAGAAAGGATAAATCAATATCGCAGCCCACATGTAGGGAACCATGTAGCCTTCGTCTTCATAAACTTCCGCGATGAGGTCCGGCATCTTTTCGGGCGTGTACCGCCCGTTTTTTTCATAGAGCTGTTGGGACTTCCAGACGCCCAGACAATACTTGGCGTAGCCCTTCGCCGCATCGTCAAAAGCGCGGTCACCATAGGCCGCTTCCGCCCAGCGGGCGAGCGGGTCCGACATCCAGGAACAGAGTGCTTCATTCGCCTCATACGTGGCGCGGGCGGCGGGAGCAAACATCCTGGCTTTCGTGTCCAGACTTCTAAGAAACGCTTTGCCATCAATCATAAGTTGAGTTGTCCTTCGTCCTGAATTCAGTCCGTCGAGCAAACATGCCGAACCATTCTGACCATGGGCCGGATTAGATCAACACCGTCCCACGGAGGCACAAACACGTGCATGCGCCCCAGTTTCATGATTCGGTCCACACCTTTTCTTCCGGCCAGCAAGGCAAGTTTCTTCTCTTTTTCCGTATCGCCCATGCCCAAGCCGAGCGTCTGCACATTTCCATCGAACTTCGAAACCGGCTCCAACAAATCGTCCACTTCCAGCACCGTCAAGGTTTTCCCTTGGATGGGTTGGGGAAGGTCCGATCCCGAGCCGAACAGCAGCGTCCAATCCGGACCCATCGGAAAGACCGCCTGATGTGCCGTGTCCTTCAGCAGCCAGGAAGCGCGCGCCTGGCAAATCGCCGACGTCAATCCGGCAGGAATGGTTTGCCGCGGGTGCGCCCGGTTTTCGGTCTCAAAGGCGCGCCGGAGAAACGGCAGAAATTGGGCGGTCGACTGGCCAGTCCCTTTTTCGAGGAACAAAACCTGGGGTGAGGAACAGGCCTGCTGGTCAAACTGCCAAACATCACGCGCAATGCGCAGGCACCAAGCCTCCCGTTCGTCAGGGTTGCCCCACGCCCCAGCGTCCATCGCCGCGACGGATATCCTGGGCCCGAAGACCGCCAACTTCGCCCAATGGGGAAAAGGCAAGGCTCGAATCTGCAAAACGGCCTCTTCACCGCCCCAAATCATTGCTCCATCCACGGCTTTAGCCATGGCTTCCTGCAAATCCTGCCGGCCATGCTCGAACGCGGCCATAAAAATCCGGCGGGTCAGTATTTCGCCTGGATCGCTTTGAACCAACTTTTCCATCAACTGTCGCGTCAGATCGACAAGACCGCTAGGAATGCGTACCAAGGCGGCATTGCCCCCCAGAAGGGCGCAGGTCATGGACAGGATCGGCTGGATCTCGACATTGCCGGCGGGCCAGTGGCCCACCACGCCTAAGGGAAAAGCCTTTAACTTGGCACGACCATATTCATTCCACCCGCCGTGCAAGCCATTGGGCCCGAGTTCGCGTTCAATGATGGGTTCCAAAGTCCCCCGCCTTAGCCACATCCGGAGGAAAACGATCCCGGGAGCATCGTCAAGTTCGCGCGCCGCCAGGCTCTTCGCCCAGGAATCAAAAACGGTCATAACCTCATGCGGTGAAGTTTCCGCGTCCCTAACCGCCTGACGCAGCTTGGCGGCTGCACAGGAGATCTCTGCGGGCGAATTTACATTCTGGGTAAGATTAGTCATCGAAATAATTGTGATTCAATTCACCGGGGATCGACTGGTTTGAAGGTTCCCGCAGCCTCGGAGCTCAGACTTGGGGATGCGTCCCGCGAAGCGGAAACTGATGCCCCGCCTCCCACAAGGACAACCATCATAAGCAATCACTTTCGCCACGTCTTCGGTAAGCAGAAGGTTACCCGGGAAGCTTGTGGGTAAAACGCTGCAAACCTGAACGATACCGGTTTCTCCTGCCGCGACGGGTTCGAGCGTTAGCGGATTTCGCACTATCACATCGCCAAACCCGGGCGCATGTTTGTTACCCTCGGAGCAATCGGGATAAACCACTCCCACGCTCTCTACCATGCCATAGAAATCGACGATGCGGTCAGGGGAACACCCAAATACCCGAGCCAACTGCTCGTTGAACAGGGTTTTCTCAACGGCCTGATCCTGCAGACGCTTCCAGCCGCCGCTATGCAGCACCCGGGCTTTCGGCAAGTTCAGACTTATCCCCTCCGCCATCAGGGGCTTCACCAAGTGGTTCCAAAGGATGAACGTAAAGCCGTACACAAGTACGTCGGCGTCTTGCCGGTCCTTGGCGAAATCTCTCAGTTTGTCCCGATCCAGCGTCAGGTCACCCTGGTCATTCAAGGCAAGACAGTAAGTGGTCCCATGGGCAAAAGGCTGCAACCCTTGAATCGCCGCCCCCCTCGCCCCCAGCGCGTTCCCGTCTCCCATGAGGCCCGGTGTGTCCACCACGAGGTAAGGTCTGCGGGCTGGGCCGATAAAATCCCGGATGATGGTTGCGGTTCCCTTGGTCATGCGCCGCGTAGTCGGCAAATCGAGCACAACTCGGCTGGGCACCTGGGACGTCGTAGCGCTCGAAGTCAAGGTTTTTTTGATCTGATCAGGGCCCACGAAGGACAGCGGGGGATTGGCCTTTAGTATTCCCACCGGTAGAAAGGGCAGATCCGCAACATGCTCAGCGGATCGATAGTCCAGAGGCCAGTTTTGGACATAGTTATTGTAGCCGGGGTGCCGCTGGCACGCGTAATCCAGTTCATCCTTAAGGATTTCCAACAGACCGGCTTGTCTTTCCTCCGGAGGCTGACAATAAGGAGCCAGGGACAGAACACGGTCTATTTTCTCATCTAATTGCGGCACGGAATCTCCTCGCCCAAAACCGAGAGCGACGAACGCGCTACTTTTCCCGCGGAGGTTTTTGGCAATTCAGAAATCAAACGAACCGAGTCGAGAGCCCAATGGGCGGGCAGGTGGCGGCGGACATCATCCACCTCAATTCTCACCCCTTGATCGGGCACGATAAACAAGACCAAGGCCTCTCCAGCTTCCGGATGATCGACCGCGAGGGCGGCGCATTCATAAACCCCTGGAATCGCTGTGACTTTTTCCTCCGCCTCTGCAAAACTCACCCGTATTCCTCGCATTTTCAGGAATGACCCTTTGCGCCCCTCGATCCACAGATAACCTTCTTCATCCTGACGAGCGAAGTCGCCGGTTCGCAGCCCGCCGCCGCAGAAGACGCGGCGCGTTTCTTCCGGGTCGTTCAAATACCCGGAGCATATGGAGGGTCCCTTTACCCGCAGCTCACCAACCTGCCCTGTGGGCAAATCATTTCCCTGTTCATCCATGATCGAGACCACCAGGTTGTCCAAAGGCCGGCCCACGCTTCCGGGTTTCTCCTCCCAGCGTTCGGGTTCCATGCACGAAATCCGGGCGGTTGCTTCGGTTTGCCCGTACATCACGTAGAACGGAGTCAGCGGGAAAGCCGCCCGCATCTCACTGATTTTCTGGGGAGCCAGCCCCCCCCCGGCTTGGAGAAAACGCCTCAAACCCGGCATGTCGATTCCCCGAATATTCGATCGTCGCAGAAGCACATTATAAACCGTCGGCACGCCGGCGAAGGTGGTGCAACCAAAGTGAGCGACGGCGTGGAGCACTTTATCAGGAAACATAAAGCGGCGGTCAAACACCACGCCACCGCCCTGATAGAGATGCGTGTGCAGCAGGCTGGCGCCAAAACAGTAGCTGACGGGGAGAATCATCATGACTCTTTCATCGTTGGCCAATTGTTGGCTGCGGATGATGGCTTCGGTATTGGCGATCAAATTTCCGTGGCTGACCATGACGAAACGAGGAACACCGGTGGAACCGGATGTGGCCATCAACGCCGCCAGATCCGAGGCTGCGCAGGCGGCAGGCGGAATTATTTTGGGGAGATCACCGGCCAGATCGCCTTGCAGGCAAAGGATAGATCCGGGGAAGTTCCCTCCCCCGCGAAGGCCGGCTTCGGTCCACACCGCTTTGGCGGCCGTTGCTTCCAGCAGCGCCGCCGCGGAGGCTGTCAGCGCGCGGTCTTCCACCGGCACCGCCACGAGGCCCGCGTACATGGCTCCCAAATAAACCAAAGCGCTGGCCGGAGAGAGAGAACAACCGATCAGCACTCGATCTCCCTCCCGCAAACCCGCGGACAGCAAGGAGGCGCCATACGCCGCAATCAGCCGCGGCAAATCCCCCGGAGAAATCGTGCGCCCGGTGGCGGCATCGATTAAGTACGATCCCGGTCCCAGACGCTCCACCAATCGCCCGGCAAAATTCCATTCAGTACTGGCTGTCACTTTATTCTTTCTTGGAAAGCTTCGCCGTAATGATGCGCACGATCTCGCGAACACTCTCCATTTCCATCAAGTCATCCACATCCAGGCTGATCCCGAAAGTCTCTTCCAAGTTACCGGCCAGAGACAAATGCCCCACAGAATCCCAGCCGGAAATATCACTGGCTGTGGTCTCCATCGTCACCGATTGCGGGTCGATGTCAAAAGCGGCTTTGAAGGCCTCCCGAACTTTGGTTAAAATTTCATCCTGATCGCTCATTGGACCCCTTTCGTGCATCTGTTTTTATGTTACGCTGGTGAGTAATTAAGCCTAGCTGATGAAGCAGCCTGTTCTTAAAATCTGCTGCTGCCCAGCGGGCTCGTAGAACAACCTTGCTCCAAACAGCCCCGTCCTTGACCGAGCATGCCACCTGGCGGCAAGGCTTCCCGGTCCATAATCTTAGGCCATGATTCCCGCACCATTATCAATGATTAGAGTTTGGCCGATGATCGCAGAGGCCGCATCGGAGCAAAGAAATTGGGCTCCATAGGCGATTTCCTCGGCTGTGGCCAAGCGCCCTGCCGGAGTGCGACGGAGGGTCTCGGCGATGCGAGCGTCGCTATCCGGCATCGCCTTCCAGGCATCGGTGAGCACTGCCCCGGCGGTTAGAATGTTGACGCGGATGCCGCGCGGCGCCAGTTCCAAGGCCAGGTGGCGCGCCAACGCCTCCAGCGCGCCCTTGGACGAGCCCACCAAGGAATAATACGGGAGGGCACGCACGGCTCCCCAGGAACTGATCGCCACGATGCTTGATCCCTTGGAAAAACGCGCCGCAAGCAGCTTGATCAGCTTGAAAAAGGCGCGAACATTCAAGTTAAACGTAAAGTCGAAATGGCGCTCGGTGAGCTCTTCCAGCGGACGGTGGATTCCCGTGGCGGCACAATGAACCAACCCCGAAAGGTTCGGACCCTGTTCTTGTAGCGAGCGGTCAAGTTGTTCCAGACCTCTGTCGTTGGTCAGGTCCGCGCGACACAGCGTAATGGCCAAACCTTCTTCCGTAGCGATCGCCTTCAAGTGTTCGGCAGACTTTTCGTCGCGGAGATAGTTCGCAATTACGGTTGCACCTGCCCGCGCGAAGCGGAGGGAAATGGCTTGGCCTATGCCGCGCGTACCGCCGGTAATCAAAATCGTTTTGTTGCACAGAGAAAACAGATCATTTCGGCTTGCACACATGCGGCTTCAGACCCTGTCTTTTCGAAAAATCGCCCTCGGGGCAGCAACAAGCTATTTTACCATATGTCGGACGGCCCACAAAGCTGAACTCCACGGTGCTCAGGGTCCCGTCAAAGTCACGGCCGTCGCACACCACCATGGCCATGAATGCATCACCCGCGAAGAAACCCCTCACCCCCCGCCTTGCGGTCCCCCCTCTTCCCAAGGGAGAGGGTGCCCGACGAAGGAGGGCAGGTGAGGGGTCCATTTCAACCCCATTAGACTTTGACGGTGCCCTGCCACGGTGCTAAGGATTTCGCGCGGCTCTGCCTTCATTCCGGCCCATACGCCAAGTTCGCGTCTCCGGATCGTATTGTCTGATGATCCTCGCGGGCATTCCAACCACTACGGAGTAATCCGGGATACTTCGCGTCACCACTGAATTGACCGCGATAACACAATTACGGCCTATTTTCAGCTCTCCCTTTGGGCAGATGATGGCCGCGCCGCGGCCGATCCAAGAGCCTTTGCCAATTCGGATTCTGCCGCCCTCCGTAATATTCTGTTTCACCACGGGTATGGTGATATCTTCGTACGCGTGATTGTGGTCCACAATGATGACCTGCTGGCCGACGAGCACATCACTTTCCAAGTGGATGAGGTTTTTGGCGGAGATGATACTGCCATATCCTATGTGGCAATTGTCTTCAAGCACAATCACGGGTTCGCCGGTGGGGTCCTCGGTGGCGACGTTGAGCCACGCGTCCTTTCTCAGGGACACAGAATTACCCAAGCTGATTCTAACCGCCCGTTGTCTATCGATCTGACTTGTGAAATGAAACGATACATTACGCCCTTTTGACGCAAAGGGATAAACCAGACTGATCCAGATGGTATACAGTTTGGTAAGTCCTTTGGGCAAGAGTTCCAATGGGTCCGGAAACCAAGGGCGATTCTTCGGACGACGCACGTTTTCACTCCTTAGAGGTGAGATTCAGCGATCGGACGACGGCACATGCCCGTCGGCCTTCCCTTCGTGTGGACACTAGCTTCCAGGCCAATACGCGCCGCAGGCGCATCAAAGGGCGGCCGCCGACTTCGGTGTCCGTTCGCTGTAAAACTTATCGTGTCTTCTTGAAGCGCGCAAATGAGCCGCCGCTCACATGGCGGATCTGCCGATGCCGTCAACATATGTCCAGCCGCTGCGCTCCTCCATTACCGCCCCACTTACAGGTCCTGGCTCAAAGTCCATTCTTAATCGATCCAGGAAGTCAACGTAGGGGCGGCCTACATGCTGCCCGTAGCTGTCAAAAAAGCTCTTTCGTACCTTTTCTCGTGAATTCCCGCCGACCATGAACTCCCCCCAACTCGGCTTCGAGCCATGATCGGCCTATCAATGCATTCTCACCTTCGGCGAAATCCTTCTCGCGATACTCGAAGCAACCTGTGTCAGCGTCCACTTGATCGCCAGCTTTGGTGTGAGTTGGTACTTTATAGCCATGGACACTGCCCGCGCGAAAGAACCAGCGTTGCATAAACCGATCCAGAGATTCCGACGGCCAGATTTTGCCTATACCTGCTATGATCGGACAGATCGTCAGCACGCTATCCCAAGTGGTAGCCGATCGCCATGTGGTCTTCGCCCCAGGACGCCAACCCTCACCGACTGTGCACGGCGTTATCGTCGCCCCTCCTAAGCGTGACCTTTCGTGCGATGGCCGGCACGAAGCAAATCATCATCCATTTGATTGCCAGATTAGGCGCAAAACCGTAATGCAGAGCCCTGGACACCGCCTTACGTGCTTCGTTGTATTGCTCGTTTCCCAGATACCAGTTCGCCCAGTGAGAGTGCGTTGACCGCAAGTCCCGCCCTACAATTTTACGCACCTCGGGTGGCAACGTCGTGCCCGACCCCAGCCATTTTTCATACATAAGCTGGTGGGCCCCGAGCCGGCTATGCCATTTATCCCACGGTCGGAGGATCGATCCGGGAGGTGAGGGGCTCCGGTCGGTTTGAACAAGTGGCTTGTCTACATAGGCGAAGGAAGTGACGAGGGCTAAACGGAAATAAAAGTCACGGTCCTCAGCAACCTGAATCTCGGCATCAAACCCATCAATATGCCGAACCAAGTCGGTCCGAACTAACAAAGTGGAAAGCCAAAAGCCGCAAAAACCCTTCGCCAGAGATACCAGCGCGTCGGACGCGATTCCGACGGTCTGATCGTAAGGTCTCCCGAAAGAACGGAAGGAACTAGCATCCATACCAAGGTCGTTCACCATTCGGGCATCCGTGAAACACGCTCCACACTCGTTCTTGAACTGTTGAATTGCCCGCACCTGCAATTCCAGTTTTTCGGGCAGCCAAATGTCATCCGAGTCCAAGAAAGCAATCCATTCACCGTGCGCCTGCTCGATCCCCTTGTTGCGGGCAATGCTTGGCCCCTGATTGGGTTGGAGGAAATATCGGATTTTCTCGCCATTGCCACCTTGCTGGCTGACCAAACGGTGAATGGCCTCCCCCGTTCCATCCGTGGACCCGTCATCGACGACGATGACCTCGAACTCTGAATATGTCTGCGCCAGAACGCTCTTCAAGGCAGCCTGTGCCTGCCGAGCTCGATTGAAAGTCGGGATGACAACCGAGATGAAAGGGTTGAAATTCACCAGATGGACCCCTAGACCTTCGTACGATTCCGACCCGGGCAAAGCGCTCATCGTATCAATCCCCATCGAAGGCCGCACTCCCAACAACGACGCCGCGTGCGAGCCGCCAGCACCCAATAATTAAGAGTGCCGAGCCTATCGAGGCAAAGTGAGGGGGGCAAGTAAGTGCCCGTAACTCACCAGAAGGGATCCTTCTTCCTCCATCCATTCGCCACACGATCAAGGTTGGCTAAAACCTTATGGCCATCGTCCCCATGTTTGGCGCTATGGCGTACCTAGCGTCAAGTGGTGATGCCCCCGTCGACCACAATGATCTGCCCGGTGATGAAGCTCGCTGCGTCTGAAAAGAGAAACAATACAGGCCCGACAATGTCGTCGGGGACACCCAAGCGCCCGAGAGGTGTACGTCGAACGATCTGTTCTCTCTGTCGTTGATCGAGGCCACGAGTCATTTCCGTCTCGAGGTAGCCGGGGGCGATTGAGTTCACTCGAATGCGCCGCGGTCCCAGCTCACGTGCTAATGCACGAGTCATGCCATCCATTCCAGCCTTAGTTGAAGCATATACGGATAATCCACTGTAACCTCGCACGCCAATAATGGAAGAGATGTTCAGAATCACGCCGCGGCTGGTACCCACTAACATCCTTCGAACCACGAGTTTGGTCAGCAGAATCATGCCTCTTAGGTTGGTAGACAAGAGTTTGTCAATTGATTGTTCTGCCATGGTCGCCAATACACCGTCGATGGCAACGCCGGCACAGTTTATGAGGCCGTAAGGGCAGCCGAACTTGGCGCCGGCCGATTTCACAAAGGCCGAAAGAGACGGAGAGTCCGAGGCGTCGGCTGTCGCGAAAAAGAAGTTACCCTCCCCTGCGAGCCGCTCGGTAAACTCGGTGGGCCTGCGGCTGAACGTACTTACGCGGTAATTGGCATCCAGCAGGCCGCGCACAAGGGTTTGCCCAAGTCCCCGGCTACCTCCGCTAACTATGATGTGTGGAGATCCCAATCACGCCTCCTTGTTCAGGAAACACCTCTAAGAGTCTTCCCGGCGGCCGAGACAGCGATTTGTTTCACGACGTTGATCTGGCGAGGCCGTTGGTAGGACGGGAGTTTCGACATCGAAATCCGCGCCACAGTCTCCCTTAGGACCATGGGGTCCAGTCCCTCTTTTGCCACAATCTCACACGCGACTACCTGCCCGGTGATGGACGAGGCCCTTCCGAACACACGCACATCCGAAACACCCGCGATAGCGCGGATTACCTGTTCCACTTCAATCGGGTACACTTTGCTTCCAGCTACATTGATCATTTCGGATTTGCGACCCACAAAATAAGCGCGATCGCCTTTCAGTTCCACCATGTCGCCCGTAGCGTGCCACTCACCTTCGGTAGTGTATCGTGGGGAGCATACGTCATAGCACTGCATGGCGTTAGCAGACCTAACCAGAAGTTCTCCTTCATGGATTTTCATTTCCACACCGTCGGGAGACGGCCGCTCCAAGTACTTGGCGGGGAATCCCGCCAGTCCATCCGTGACGGAGAAACACCGACCGAGTTCTGTCGTTGCATAAATGTGTACGTGACGAGCCCTTGGGAAAAATTGCTTGAGCCTGTCCAGCAATGATTGATCTACCACCTCGCCGCCCAGGGTTATTTGCTCCAGATCAATTCTTTGCATAAGCTCCCTATCGGCGAACATAAGGAGCTGTCTATAATACGAAGGCGTCCCCGACACGAAACGGACCCCGCCGGCAAACATGAGCTCGGCGTCCAACTGAGGGTTGTGCTCGGACCCCGGCAACACCAATGTTCCGTAATTTACGAAACATTGCAGCATGACTTGCAGGCCGGCATATAGGTTGGGACGATAGGTTAGAAACCATCGCGGCGCGGACATACCATCTGCTTTCCGGACGGGGCGGCAAAGAATATCCCACGTATGCCTTGCCGCCTTGGCTTCTCCCGTGCTGCCAGAAGTCAGAATCGTCACTGTGCTATGCCCACTCCACGCGTATTCGCCGGAGAACCCGTTCACCAGGACCCGCACAGATTCTCCATTGCTTTCGGGTTCAAGGACCGCTGCCAATTTAAATGCTCGTCCCAATTCCGCTATCCGCGGCGAAGAAAGGTTCCCGTCGAGCAGAAAGACGTCACACTTCAGCTTGTCCAGAGCAGCTAATACGGCGTAGCTCTCAGCTCTAGGCTGAAATGACAAGCCGACGCGACGCATGCTCAGCAGCTTATGTTCCCGGCAAATTGACGATGCCACGCGTTTCAACTGCCCCCAAGTCATCGCCGAATTAAGTGTGACAATCGCCTCGCGCACAGACGGAGTTGAATCGCTGAAGATAATCTGACTTAACATTCACTCGTTACCGCCTACTCATATTGGGCCGCCAGATCTGAGATCGTTCGGATTTGCCGGGTAGTACCACTAGCGAATGGGTCCTTGCCGGTGATCTCCTCCAGCCGAATAACAATTTCGGCAAAGTCCAACGACTCGAGGCCCAGTGACCCGTCCAGAACCGTTTGCGGGCTCAAAGTGGGAGGGGGCAGCCCCTTACTTTTGAGCAGCGAAAGGACCACTCCGATAACATGATTCTCGTTGGCTGTCATGACGCCTTTCCAGTTGAGTTAGTAAACTTCAAATTCTATGTAAGACCGTGGAAAACTCTCTATTCCGGGAATGCCTCGACCCCGCAAGGGTTCGTTCGCGCCATTCCCTCTGCGCACCAGTCCTCACTCGCGAATTTAAAAGGGAGGATGCCTCCCAATGATTTGTAGCCCTCACAAAGTGACAACTCTACGCCTTGGGCGACGGACCTGACACTGTTACCAATCCGGTTTGCGAACCTCCCATGAATGAGGCCCCTGAGGGACCCTTCCTTGGACGTGCAAACCGTAGCTCAGAGACGCGTTGCAGTACGGCCCGTGCGATTACATATCTTTGACGCTCAGGACCGGACGATGTTCGTACCGCCATACTGCGGTATGCCAGACTCATTGTCTGTAGGGCGACTGGACCACGGCACCCAGACCCATACCCCTTTCACCGGGTCGAACTGTTTAATGATCCTGGCAGGATTTCCAAAGAGTACGGAGTGCGGCGGGCAACTTCGAGTGACAACTGCGTTCGCCGCCACCACGCAATTACGACCCAATACCAACTCGCCCCGAGGACACACAATTGCCGCTCTCTGGCCGATCCAAGTCCCTTCGCCGATGCGAATTCGGCCTCCCGTTGTAGCACGCTGTTCACCGATTGGTGATGTGTCATCTTCATCGGCATAGCTATGGTCGATGATCAGCGTCGACTGCGCAATCATAACATCCCGCTCAATATGAATACAGTTTTTGGCGGATACCAAACACCGGGCACCTATGCAGGTGTCGTCACCAAGCACGATGATGGGTTCCCCCTTCTGCTCCGGCGAAGCAACGACATTGATAATGGCATCCTTCCTGATTTGGACCGAATTGCCGAGTTTGATTCGGTGCGCTCTGGACCTCAGCCAATCACAAGTATAATGAATAGACAAGTTGTGCCCTTGGGACGCAAATGGGTAAGTTAGACTCACCCAAATGCTGTACAGCTTGGTGAGGCCTTTGGGAAAAAACCGCAACGGGTCTTCAAATTGAACGGGTTGGCTGGAAGGATATACAACCGTATTCCCAGTCGGTTTTGTCGTCATTCGGTTTTCCAACGATAACGCCCCTTCGGGCTCGCCCCCGCTTACGCGGTCTGCTTAATCCTTAGGAACGCCGGCACGCACAGAGCATAGGCAATAATACAGGTGCCGACACTGAGAGCGATATTGGCGAGCGGTCTGGCCTCCCAGCCAAGAAAGCGAGCGCCCAGACCGACGCCAAGAATTCCCCCGGACGCCAGAACCGCCGGCACAAATGCTTTTCCATAGCGAAGCAGATCCAAGCCCGTGAGTCCCCGCATGCGTATAACTTGTATAAGATAGCTAACAATAATCGCCAGCAATGCTGCGACTTGGCCTCCCACCACTCCCAACAACTTGCAGGCAGGATAGATTGCGATCAACATGGCCACCGCAGAAGCAGCGACCGCGAGTCGGTGCAGCCCCGGACGGCCCACACCGCTAAAGACGCACGTGATGGCGACGTTCAGAATATTCAGGAAAACTACGGCGGCGGCGACCGCCAGCGGTGCGGCAGCCGCGACATATCGGGCCCCATAGATAACCGTAAGAAGGGAGTGGCCGCACAAGTAAATAACCACAACGCAGGGAAGCCCCAACAGGATAAGCCAGGAAGTCACCTCACACAGGATGCGGTTCACGCGCTCCTTATCATGCTGAACGTGGGAGATGGCGGGGAATAGGGTTTGACCCAACAGGGTTGAAATGAAACTTGAGGGAGTCAGGACCAGGGCCACCCCCATGGAGTACAGCCCCAATGATGTGGTGGAATAAAGCTTACCTAAGACAAAGATGTCCGTGCGTGAAAAGATGAGGTTTAGAAACGATAACCCGAATACAGCCCTGGAGAACTTATAAAGATCTCGGAAAGCGTGACTGTCCCACCCAAGTGACGGTAACCCGGGATACAAAATATATGACAAGAGGCAACGGAAAGCGTTCTCGCTGCAAAAGCCAATGGCCAGGGCCCACACATTGTGAAGAACAAGACTGAGGATCACGGTCAGAACGACGCCGCAGATGGCGCCACCGTTGCTGATTGCCATCCAGAGCCCGAACTTCATCTCTTTCTGCGTGAGAATGGAACGGGGACTCATGGCGCCATCAAACAGAGTGCCTAGCAGCGTGATCCGGAGCAATGCCGACAGGTTTGCGATCCCATAGAAATGGGCGACCAAAGGAGCCAAGGCAAAAATAATGGCGTACATGGTGATCGACCGGCCCAATCCCATCCACCAACCGGCGTTGAGGTATGCCTTCTCACCTCCCCTCGGGTTGTGAATTATCGCCGCCCTCAGTCCCACTTCGGTCAAAGCCCCAACGATGGACGAAGAGGACATGACAATCGCCATGGCCCCAAAGGCGCTGGGCGCCAGCAGCCGTGTCAGGATCATGTTACGGGCGAACCGGCTACCCTGCTCGGCAACGCTTCCGCCTCCCAGCCACGCCCCGCCCCGCATAGCCTTGGCCCTGAGAGTGCCCCCGAGCAGCAAGTGGTCAACGGCTTCCTTGCCCCGTTCGTATATTCTCGCGAAACCCATTCCTCTCCTCTAAGTATTTCGTGGCACGTGGTGAGGAATCGCCTACCGCCGGCGGGAATGCTTTGCCCGTCACCTCAACCTGTCGCCGCTGGAAGCCCCCATTGAAGTTGGCGCCTCAGTGGTCTTGCTTTGCAGATTCCACCTGCTCAGGAGGGTCGGATGGCGATACCACGTTGGCCTGCGACGGATCGAGACGGTCAACAACTCGGGCCGGATTTCCCGCAATGACGGAGAAGGCAGGCTGGCCCCGCACGACCACGGCGTTAGGGACAACAATGGAATTCTGACCCAAAACCAGATCACTGCCGGAACACAGAATTGCAGCCCCCGCACCGATCCGACATCCTCGCTCGATTAGAATTCTGCCTCCCGCCGTAAGGTGTTGTTTTTTGATCGGCACATTAGGGTTCTCGTAAGCGTGGCTGTGGTCCATAATCAGCACCGAGGGTTCAAGGATGACATCGCGCTCCAGGCGAATTTGATTCTTGGCGCTTATCCAGCTCCGGGGACCGATGCGGCAATGGTCATCAATGGCGATGTTGATCTCATCCGTTGCCTCGGGTATTATGTTGAACCATACATCCTTACCTATGGTCACCGAATTGCCTAGCTTGATCCGGCGAGCCATTTTCCTGTTCACCACGAAGGTGTAATGGACGGACAACCCGTGGCCGATGGACGCGAAGGGGTAGGTGGCGCGTAACCACAGGGTGAAAAGCTTAGATAGTACCCAGGGGAAAATCCCCAGCGGGTCTTCAAAGTGGGCGCGAGATTTGGTCTGGGCTTCGATGATAGCTCAATTCTTACTCTGACTTGGCAAATAGATGACAGTCCGGGTGCCCCGAGGTTCCTATCCGGGTTTGACTCCCGAATGATGGTCATCTTTTTTCCCGAAAACTGCATGGATAGACTCTCCCCCTCCTAATAGAGGAGCCAGAGCCAACAGAACCTTCAGAACGGTCATTCGAACCACCTTGCGCGCCACCCTCCAGGGGAGGCTTGGGGGGCCGAGATACGCTTGTGGGGTTCGGGAGATTCCCACGGCGCGAAAAACATCATCCAAGAAATAGCGGATGCCAACTCCCACCGCCGCATTTCGTCTCGTTACCAGCGAAATCTCCTGGAGCCCCACGGACTTCGCGAGGTAACTGAGCGAGGCCGGCGAGTAGTGGAACAGGTGGCGAGGCAGCTCCAAGCCACCCCAATAGGATCCGAAAACGCGGGCTTCTGCCGAATCGATGTTGGGCACCAAAACATAGAAAATGCCGCCCGGCTTCAGCCATTCCATCACCTTGGCCAGCACTTGCCGCGGCTCGTAGAGGTGCTCGAGCACGTCGAAGCAGGTGATAACGTCGAAGGATTCCGGTGGGAACGGGGCCTTGACAATATCTCCGACGAAGACCTGAGCGCCACTCTTTGCTTCCGCCGTTTTCGCACCGTCTGCAGACATCTCAATCCCGTAGAGTTTCCAGGGTTCACCCTTGATAAACTCCAGGAACGAGCCCGAGCTACAGCCCAGGTCAAGGAGAGCTCCGCTCTGCTTGTACTCGATCAGGGCCGACCTTCGGTCCTGCCAACGGTTGGTTGAAGTCTCACCCGCCCCCGAAATAAGTCTGTGGTAAGCGTCAGTATAATGTTCGCCCATCTCCTCCGGTCGGGGTGGATGGGTCAACCAGACAAGCGCACAAGCCGGGCAACGGACAATGGTGTAACGCTGGCGCCTGCCGTGAAACCGGTCGGGCGCCTGAAGCCACTCAGGTGCACCGGTATGTCCGCACGCTGGGCATGGCTCTACACCATGATTCCTGGGACTGGCCCCATCCTCGCGGTCCCCAATCCGGTCCGACTCTGGACCGGGGGCCGACGACGAACTGCCACGTACTGCAAGCGTGCCCTCGTTCCTCTGACTCATCGATTCTCCTTACGATTCGTTCCGCGCCGGCTCGCGATTACCGGTCATGGCTCCGGCAAGGTCACATCTGCCGGCATTCATCTTGAAGCGTGCGTGAGACAGCGCCCGGAAGGTTGAGCCAGCGCCGCACCTGGCCATCGAGCTTGCGCCCCTACCACACAAATTCTCATGCGATCGAATCTTTGCTTCTTTCCAGGCGGTGGTGTACAGTGCGGCGCGCCAGTTGTGGACTCACCCACGTCAGCAGCCATTTCATCGCGATGTTGAATGTCAGGTCCAATCGCGCCGCTCGCGACACGGCTTCGCGCGCCTTTCCGTACTGCCCGGTCTCCAGATACCAATTGGCCCACCCGCTGTGGACCAAGCAAAGCCGCTCTCGAAGGACCTCGCGGATTTCCCTCGGCAGGCCTTCGCTCAAGCGCAAGAGCCCTTCGAGCCTGAGCTGACTATCCTGAAGGAAAAAATCCGTCTTGTTCCAATCTGCGCTCACTCCCACATGCCGAAGTTCCGCGGGCGATCGGTCAAACCTGACGAGCGGACGGTTGACGTAACAGAAGCCCGTGTGCATCGCTAACCGGAACAGGAATTCACTGTCCTGGCTATAGAGCAGCTTGAGATCGAATCCTCCCGCTCTTTTTACCACATCGGCGCGTCCCAGGAAAGAGGACAGGCAGACGACCATACCTGCGCCGCCGGGCCTCACCAACAGTCTCAGGGCGTCCGTGCTGACGCCCATCTCTCCTTCATGCCGATAGCTCTCTTCCGCCAATTGGAACATGGTTCGTTTTTCCGGGAAGTTGAAGAATCGGGTGTCCGTATAACACCCGCCGCACTGGAGGCCAAATCGCTCCAGGGCCTTGAATTGCCACTCGATCTTTTCCCTTTCCCAGAGATCGTCGGAGTCCAGGAAAGCGATCCAATCCCCCCGCGCTTCCGCAATTCCCTTGTTCCGCGCGGCACTGGCGCCCTGATTGGCTTGGGGGTAGTAGCGAATCCGATCGCCAAAAGTCTCCGCCAGGATCTTCCCCGTGCCATCCGACGACCCGTCATCCACCACGATAACTTCGAGGTCGGTGACGGTCTGGGCCAAGACGCTTTCAATGCCCATAGGGACCTTGGCGGCCCGGTTATAGGTCGGGATAACGACGGATACTTTTGGATTCATGAACCCCGTTCCCTTCGCGATTTCTGCGCTTAGGCCCTCTCGTAAACGAACGAGCCCGGAGCCTACGGCTGACTTAAACTCGCCCTTCCTCGGGCATGGCTTTCCTGCATCCATTTCCACGCGGTAGACACGATCTTGGGCAAAGGGTGCAAGGCCTTCCAGTGAAACAATTGCCGGGCACGGGACGCATCCGCGATCAACACCGGCGGGTCACCGGGGCGGCGCGGCGCCGCATGCCAACGAACCGCATTCCCGGTCACATCTTGCACAGTCGCCAGCACTTGTCTTATGGAATAGCCTTCGCCGGCGCCGAGATTTAAGGCCAAGGGCTCTCCCCCCTCTATCAGGTGCTGCAAGGCAAGCACGTGGGCTTCCGCCAAATCGTTGACGTGAACGTAGTCGCGAACGCAGGTGCCGTCCGGCGTGGAATAATCCGTGCCAAAAACCTGCAGTTCGGGACCCGTCCCCGCGGCGGCTGCCAACGCCAGCGGAATCAGGTGAGTTTCCGGATCGTGCAATTCCCCCACCTCTCCCGTCTCGTCGGCGCCCGCCGCATTGAAGTATCGCAACCTAACGGAGCGCAACCCATAGGCCCGTTCGTAAGCTTCCAGAGCGTTCTCAAAGAAGAGCTTGGAAACCCCATAGGGGTTGACGGGTTGGCGGGGGACGTCCTCTCCAATGGGCATCTTCGCGGGCATGCCATAAACGGCGCAACTCGAGGAAAACACAAAAGTGCGCACCCCGGCATCGATGGTCGCGTTCAGTAGCGCCAGCGCGGCCTCCACGTTATTGCGAAAATACTTGCGGGGGTTCTCGACGGACTCGCCGACGTAGGCATGAGCGGCGAAATGCATAACCGCCGTCGTTCGGCCCAGCGCGTGCGCCAATTTTTCTTCATCGGCAATGTCGCCCACAATCAGCTCAAAACCATCGGCGAGGAATTGGTGTCCCGTGGATAGGTTGTCGTAGACGATGACTTCATACCCGTGCCGTCGCAAGCATCGAGCCGTGTGGCTTCCGATGTATCCCGCACCGCCGACAACCAAAATCGCCATTGATTTGTGCCCTACCGTTGCCCAGGTTTCGGCCCGCCGGCACGGCCGACGGTGAAGCGACCCAACAGGCCTTCCTCCTGAGTTCCGGATTCGTACCAACCGCGCGCGGTTAAGGGTACCCGTTCCCTGACAATCCCCTCACCGGCCCTTTATGGTATTGACCCGCCCGCACCGCTGTTATGCCGGAAACCGAGCGGCAAAGCGAAACTGGAATCCGCTCCTTCTGCCGGATTCTGGTGAAGGCAGGCTCATGATTTAGCCCGGACCGCTTCTCGTTCCCGGACGGTCTCCCGCGGCGCTCCCGCCCGGTAGGCGGCAATCGTTTGGCGATAGACTTCCAGAAGCTTCACCCCTGCGGCATCCCAAGTGATCTCCGGGACCATTTTGAGAGACGCCGCCCGCAGCCTGGCAAGCAGGGCACGATCTTCGTGCAGCATGGTGATGTGCTGAGTGATGGCGGCAACGTCCCCGATCCGATGCATAAGTCCCGTTTCCATGTGCTTGCAGATTTCGGTACAGGCTTCGGAAGCAAGCGGGACGCAGCCACTCCCCATGGCTTCGGTGACGACCAGGCCAAAGCCTTCCTCGATGCTGGGAAGGATCAGAATATCGCTCTTCCGCATCAGCTCCGGCACGTCATCCCGGTGCCCGAGGACATGGACGCTGGGGTGCTTGAGCATGGGGGCAAGCTTTTCAGCATAGGCCGGCAGAAACTCTCCGGCGATCAGAAAAGTCCCCTCTTTACTTGCTGGAGATTTCAGCCACGCTTCCAGCGCAAAATGCACGCCCTTCCTCACCGCGCATACCCCCACAAACAGCATGGTCAGTCCGGGCTTGGGTTCCCGAGGCACGCTGCTGGGATAGTAAACTTTTTCGTCAAACCCGTAGATATGCCGGGCCAACTTCTCCTTGGCATACCCCTTGTCAAGAAAGGTCTTCGCGGTAAAGTCCGATGGACACAGGAGGCGATCGGCCAAGTCATACTCCTCTTCCTCCTTGCGCAGTTTCTCCGCGTCGTAGGCGTGTTCATGGTCGGGCGGCAGGGCTACTCCCAGGCGGTCACACTCCTGCTGCACAATCTCCATGGCAAACCGCGTATTAGCATTACACCTTTCCAGCACGGTCGGGATGCCCAGCCTGGCGGCAGTTTTGAGCGTTTGGAGGGCGCCCAGAGGCCAAGTGTGAATGATGTCGATCTGCCCTGCCATCTTCTCGAGGCGGCGCGCCACAATCCGGTCGTGCCAGGCGCAGGCGCGCAGGTTTCCCACCAGCTTATAGGAAATGCGCACCTTCCCTCGGGCCAGGGTGGGGTGAACCTTCACGCCTGCAGGGACTGGCCGATGAAGCACGCCCGGAAAAACCAGGAGGTCGGCGCCGGCGGCGGCCAAACCATTCACTTGCTGCCAAGCGGTATAACAGATCCGGTCTGCCCCCAGCTTGTTGGGAAAACTGTACAAAACCCGGACACGTCCACTGCTGCTGCTCATCCGTTCTCCTTGGGAGCCGTGCCTTTCATGATGGCCGCGCCCCAGCCGATCCTGGAACCTATTTTTCGCGTCCTTAATGGGCCACCCTGGTGGCGGGACTGCCCTTCGCCAACGAGGACCGGAAGTACGGCAGCGTCTTAGCCAAGCCTTTTTCCAGACTGACCTGCGCAGACCATCCCAGCTTTTCCCGGGCCGCGGTAATGTCCGGCTGGCGGCGGCGCGGGTCATCTACGGGCAAGGGTTCGAAAATGATGGCGCTCTTGCTCTGAGTGATCCGAATAATGGCTTCCGCGAGTTGCAGGATGGAAATCTCCTCCGGATTTCCCAGGTTCGTGGGTCCCGTGAGGTCTGATAGCATGGTACGGAAGATCCCCTCCACCAGATCGCTCACGTAGCACAAGCTGCGGGTTTGGCTCCCGGTTCCGTATACCGTCAAAGGGGTGTTTTGCAGGGCGTCCACCATGAAGTTGGGCAAGGCTCGCCCATCATCCAGACGCATGCGCTCACCATAGGTGTTGAAGATACGGATGATCCGAACCTTGACGCCGTGCTCGCGGTAGTAAGCCATACTGATGGCCTCGGCAAACCGCTTGGCTTCGTCATAAACGCTGCGGGGGCCGACCGGATTCACATGCCCCCAGTAAGACTCGGGCTGGGGGCTGACTTCCGGGTCGCCATAAACCTCCGAGGTAGAGGCCAGCAGGATTACGCTGCCATGGGCCTTGGCCAACCCCAAGGCGTGATGGGTTCCCAGCGCGCCCACCTTGAGCGTATGGATCGGGTGCCGAGCATAGTCTTTAGGACTGGCCGGAGAGGCAAAGTGCAGAATGTAACTCAAGTTTCTCATGCCGAAGGCCGGCCGGCCGTCTTCCGGTTGCAGCAGCGCGGGCAGATCAATGGGCAGCGTGACATCGTGTCGCACGAAGCGGAAATGAGGGTGAGCCAGAAGATGATCGATATTTTCCATCCGGCCGGTAATCAGATTGTCGAGGCAGATCACGTCGTGAGCCTCCGCCAGCAGCCGGTCGCAGAGATGCGAGCCCAGGAAGCCAGCGCCTCCGGTGACCAGGGTCAGCGGTCGGGATCGTTCGTCAGCCGGGGAGTTTGACATACACGTTTCCTTTTCGGGTCACTTCAGGTGCGAGTGCGAAGGTTTGGAGGGCGACAGCTTGCTGCCGCTTTCCACGATCAGCGCCACCCCGCCGCTCGGCGCGCCACCCCTCCTCATCTGAGGAGGGGAACATTTCTAAACAACTCCCCCCCCGATGGAATAGAACGATCCTCGGCAACGGCTGCCCCATCACGCCCCATGGAGAAATATTCAAAGCCCGCTTGCCGCACAGTTCCGGGGTCGAAGAGGTTCCGGCCATCGATGAGCACCGGCACTTCCATCAGGGATTTTAGCCGCGGCAAATCCAAATCGCGGAATTCGGGCCACTCCGTGAGGAGCAGCAGAGCGTGCGCGCCGCGCGCCACGTCGTAGGCGGAAGGGCAGTAGGTAACTTGGTCCGCCGTCCCGGGAAATACCGTTTGGGTATTGGGCATGGCCTGGGGATCGTACAATTGCAGGACGCTCCCCTCCTCGGCCAGCGCCTTGATGATCTTCAGGCTGACCGCTTCACGAATGTCATCGGTGCCGGCCTTGAAAGCTAATCCCAGAATGCCGATCGTCTTTCCCCGCAGCACCCAAAGGGCTTGCCGGATCTTCTTAACAAAAACTTCCACGCGCTGCTCGTTCACGCGCTCCACTTCTTGCAGCAGCGAGAAGTCTACCCCGTGTTCTTTGGCCAGGTAAATAAAAGCGCGCAGGTCCTTGGGAAAGCAGTAACCCCCATAGCCAATCCCCGCGTCGAGAAACTGCCGCCCGATGCGTGAATCCAGTCCCAGACCCTGCGCTACCGCCGTTACGTCCGCCCCTACTTTGTCGCAGAGATCCGACACCATATTAATATAAGAGATTTTGGTGGACAGAAAAGCGTTCGCTGCGTGTTTGATAAGTTCGGCCGTGCTGGTGTCCGTAATCACCAGGGGGCACTGCAGGGGGCGATAGAGGTTCGTCAGAATATCGCGCGCCCGCTCCGATTCCACACCGCAAACCACCCGGTCAGGATGGAAAAAATCCTCCAGCGCCTTCCCTTCCCGAAGGAATTCCGGATTGGAGGCAATGTCCAGGTCAAGAGGGAGCGCCGAGCTTCCTCCCCCCCGATATCGCATGATGGTCTTCTTGAGCCATTGCGCAGTAATCGCCGGGACCGTGCTCTTGGAGACAATGAGCTTGTATCCGTTCAAGTTGCGGGCCACCAAGCGGGCCACCGCCTCCACCTGCCCCAGGTCGGCTTGCCCGCTTTCCCGCTGGGGCGTGCCCACGCAAATGAAGATAATGGACCCACCGCGGATGGCCGCTTCCACATCCTCCAAAGGTTCGAATCTGCCACTTTTCAGATGCTTGGAAAGAAGTTCGTCCAGGCCAGGCTCATAGAAAATGGCATCGCCCCCACGAATCCGCGCCACCTTGCCGGGATCGCTGTCGGCGCCAATGACCTTCCGCCCCAAGTCCGCCAAGCCCAAAGCGGTGGGAAGGCCAATGTGGCCCAACCCCAGGACCGTAATGACGGGATCGTCAAGGTTGATTTGATTTAACGTATCTTTATTACTCAATGTCTGACCCCTGAAGGTGACTGGATTTGTGCAGCGATGTCAAGCTAATGCCCTTGGCAGGATTCCGTCAAAATCACGGGTGTAGCGTACCTCCAGGGCATAAGGACCTCACCCGCGAAGAGACCCCTCACCCGTCCCGGCATGCGGGACACCCTCTCCCCAAGGGAGAGGGATAGAAATCAAAATGCCTGGCCTCTCCCCAAGGGAGAGGGCGCCCGACGGAGGAGGGCCGGGGAGGGGACTGTTCGAAGCCCATCGGACTTTGACGGAACCCTGCCTTGCCGGGCGAATTTCAAATTAAGATCCGACCAGGTTGGGGACTAAGGCAAGGTGAGCGTCGCCAGGGATCTCAACCTGCACCTCTGCCGGCCGCATGGCCTCGAAGGTTGCTGTCGAAATGATGGCCCAGAAAACGAACAAGCCCATCAGCATCTGGGCCGGGTAATTAATGCCGAAATGCGCCACGACGACAGCAAAAAGGGAGGAACCGAGGCACCAAAGAAGCCATTCCTTCCCGCGGTCACCTTCCACATGTTTCCTGGCGTTCCCGATGGCCCCAAAACTCCGGGTGTAAATCGCGATGTAGGCGACCAGACTCAATAGACCCCCCACCAAGGCCTGGACCACAAACTGGTTACAGAGGTCCCACATGTCCCATCCCCACAGGTTGTAATCCTTGTACCCAAGGAGCCACCAGTCGCTGAAATGCCGGATGCAGTTATCCACCAAATAATAGCGGTGATAACCTGACGAGGACCCGGTCAGATCCACGCGGGCGATCAGGGACCAAACCGGGCCGTGCATCACCATGTGCAACGCCACCAGAGTGGCCGCGAATCCCTGGCGAATGAGGCGCATCCGCTTGCGCAGAGGCCAGAAGCACAATCCCAAGAGGCTGGCGGCAATGGCCAGCACCGAGGTGCTCGCGTTGGAGGTGAACACCATGACCGTTGCCCCAACAATCCCCGCAAACGCTGCCATCCCGGACTTTCCTTTGGTCCACAGCCAGATAAACAACGGAATCAATTCCCCGGCGTACGCGCCGGCGGAGATACAGCCCAACACTCCCTCCGAGCGTATTTTGCCGTCTCTTATGGTCAGTCCGGGCCCATACCCTCCGATGAAACCGAAGAAATTTACGTGCATGATTTGCTCGTTGAGCATAAAGGCGCCCTGGATGACGCAAACCGCGGCCAACGTCTTGATGGTGCGACGGATGGCCTCGCCGTCGGGGATGAAGAATCTCACCACCAAGTAGCCGCCAAAAGCATCCAGAAAATCCCCCAGGTTATGGATAAAGGCCTGCATCTCCATCCACTGGAGAGAAAGAATGGTGAGCAACGACAGCGTCCAGAGCACCACCATCCGGTCCACCCCGTTGAATCCCCCCGGATACTTGCCTGCCGATGAAGATCCTCCGAGGGTGGCCCGGCGAATCAATCCGGCAATAATCAGGATGCGCAACATCGTAAAGTGCATGCCCCCCAGCACCACCACTTGTCCCAGGGGGATATTAAAACAGGCCAGTAGGAAGGGGGTAATACCCTTGCTGCGGCCACTGGTGAGAATCAGCACGATGGCGATCAACATTGCCACCGCCACCAGCGGGTTCAGCATCGTTTCAGTCGCGCCACCGCCAAATCGGATGTTTTGAGGTTCCATCAGTTATAGTCGCCGGCAACAGTGTCCAGTCGCTTTCCAGGCCAAGGAAGCGCCGGTGGCAAGATTGAGCGGAGGCTTCGAGAATGCGCAGGGGCGCCCGACACCCCGGCAACGATCCTCAGTGGGGAGCAGCCTGCAAACCGGATGCTGGTTGTAGCGTTCCACCGCCAAACTGGTAAGCTCCCGCGTCCCACGCCGTAGTCGTCGGCCGCGCGACCCAGGTTTGTGCCGGGCAAACCATCGTATGGGAGGCGGTGTTATAGGCGCACCCGTCTGTCGCCCCATACTTGCAGGCGTTCGCGGCCTCGGTTCCAATAGCGTACTCCGAAGTATACGTAGACAGCGTCGTGCAGTAGCTCTGGTAATTCGTCCCTTTCCCAACCGTGGAATTAGTAGAACCGGTTGGCGCGCAAGGGGTGGTGTTCTCATTTGCGCAGGTGTCAGAATTGGCTGTGCCTCCGGAGCTAAGCAGGTAACCCTGTGCTTCCGCCGCGCCATCCGTCATGGCGATGTTGGTTGTACTGGCGAGTCCCGTACAGGCGGTTGTCCCGGCGTCAAACGACGTATTTATTAAGTTCTCGTTAGATACCGTAAGGTACTGCCCCCCATGACTGACCGTGGGGATGTAGCATGGCTGAACAATATCCACCAGAGTGTTATTGAACATATACTGGCCGCCCGTGTTGTTGCAATTATAGGTGTTCGGGCCGGCGTAGTCCCAGTCGTTCCCGTTGCCCACGTCGTACATCAGGTTATTAAACCAGAACTCTGGAACGGTCTCCGGGCAAAACCAGATGTGTACTTCCCCTCCCGTCACAAAGGACGGATCGTCGTGCCGTATGATATTGTTATAGACAACATTTGGAGTGTTTTGCGGCTGATTCGGCGCGCTGCCGTTATTGTCATCATTGCACTCAAGGATATTGCCGTGCGTGGGAACGTTGGGAGCGTAGAAATGCTCAAAGATGTTGTCGTGGATGTCATGGCACCATTGGCCGACGCCCTGCGTCGTGTAGCGCACAATGCTGTCCTTGAAGTGGTAAAAGCTGGGAAACGTGGCCCACGAGCAGACCTGGGGGTCTGAGTCCGACCCGTCTACAACCAGTGCGACGACGGAATGGAGGCTTTGATTTCCACCACTCATAAGGACGCAAGCGATAGCATCGTTGCCCGTCCCGGCGCCGGTCGTTGCCGTCCAGCCGTGAATGTAGAGGTTGGTCTGGAACAACATCCCCTGAGCCGTGATGCCGCTGCCGCCATCCTGGACATAAACGTTGGAGTTGGTATTGCCCCCCGTGGCGCTCGACGTGCATAATCCCAGCAGCTCAAAATTGTCGAGGATGTTGTAGTACCCGGAACCGGCCCCCTGATAGACCATTTGATTGCTGGAGCCTATCTGGTAGGCACAGGCGGGAACGGTCGTGGCGGAGAGAGGATTATCCCCGTTCAGTTTGGGGCGGCACCAAGCTATGCCGCAGACGGACGAGTTGTACCAACTCGTGTCAACTCCCCAATAAATGCACCCTGATTGCGTCCCCTCATAAACGCAGGTAGAGGAGTTACCGGCCCAGTTCGTCAGGTTCCAAGTTCCCCCCGTGTAGGGAGTGGCGGAAGCGTTTCCAAAGTGCCAAGTATCGCCCCCACGGAAGATGAAGCCATTCCCTGCGGCGGGGCTGGCCGACGCACAGATACCCGTACAATTCGGCATCCCCGGAGCATGCAGCCAGGGTGACGATTCGCTGGTTCCGTTATTTGCGTCCGAGCCGGTGGCCGCAACGTAATAGCAGTTTGCTGCCGACGCCCCCGCCGGGCAAGGCCCCCCTGCCCCGGCTGCCCCGAAGGCATTTCCAGAAAACAAAAGCAATCCCCACACTGTGAGCGCAGGCAAGATGGCAAAAGATATACGACGGCTTATTCCGAACATTATTTTCTCCTGCTGTGGGCTAGTCGGTTCCCTTCTCAACGAGCCCACGTAGAACCCGAGAATACCAGCCATTGCGTCAATAGTCAATGGCCCTTTTTGGTGGGGTAATGTGCGGGTCAACGGAGATGTAGAGGCGACTTTATGCCGCGATTGGGCGGGGTAAACTCGCCGCTACGACATCAAATTGACCCGCATCCTTAGAGCAGTTTTGATTTAAGTGCTTACTTATCCTGTAGCACAGACCGTTAGTACCAACACTGTTCACATAAGAGGTGGGAGGAAATTATTGATCCATCTGTTCCGGAAAGGCCGCCTCACCCACCGCCTTGCGGTCCCCCCTCTCCCCAGGGGGGCGAGGGATAAAATCAATTCTTAAAAGCCCTCTCCCAGGGGGAGAGGGGGGACCGCAAGGCGGTGGGTGAGGGGGCCCCACGTTTTTGTTTGCGGATTTGCCGAGATGTAGATACTTAACCTAAAAATGCGCTAGTCGGGCCGCGCGTTGGTTCCGTCTTTGCCCCAGCACACGATGGTGCGCCCAAAAATCGTGAGCTTTCGGGCCACCCCCAGGCGGAGGAAGGGAGTCATTTTGAAGGATGATATGGACGCCTGGTTCCACTCCCCCGCCTCTCCGAAGGCACGACCCATACCCTCAGCCGCCAGCCGGTGCAGGATTTGAGTGATCAGAAACCAATCCATCGCCCGGCCGCGAAATTTGGGGAACACGTGGAAATCAAGAAACTGCACATCCTTCTGCCCGAGGGGAAAGTAATGGGGTTCCACGGTGCAGCCCGGCAATGTCCACCCGTAACCTGCCAATTTGTCACGCGATTTGATCAGCCATAGCGAAGCCCCAAGATCGAATCGCTCTTTCATGTTTTGGTGGACCAACTTGTGATTCCAAACGCTGATCATCCCGAGCAGATCCTCGGGGTTGAGATCGGAGAAGCTTTTCTTCCGCTCTACCGTCAGAAAGGTCGGAAGGTCTCGCGGAGGCGCGCTTTGCGTGGCCAGGTCGCAATAAAACAGGACGCTTCGGCTGGAAAATAGAGCCCTTTTGGCTGCCACGACCGCGCGTCGAATTGTCGCCCCGAGGCCATGGCGCCGGTAATAATCCGAAAACCGCGAAATTGTAGTGGAAATTGCCATGCTCTTGGCTACCAAGCCGCCACTTCAAGGAAAGGATCAACCACCAAGGCACAAAGGCACTAAAGAAAAGCAGGAAAGCAGAACGTTAGAATCACCGTTTTTTCAGTCTTTGTGTCTTCGTGCCTTGGTGGTCGCTCAGGCCTTCCGGGGCGGACTCCCGAACAGGAGTTCCCGCAGGCAGGCGCCGCTAACCTGTTTTCGCACTTCGCCTTGCGCGCGTCTCTGGGGGTGCGCCAAGCCCGAGAGAACGGCAAACGTGTAGCGCATGAGGTGATGGGAGAACATGATACTTCTGATTCCCAGCCGGCCGAAAAAGCCATGATACTTGGACCAATAATAGAGAACTGAGCGCTGTTGCGCCAGGGCAAAGCGGACCGGGTAAGGAGCCGTGGTTTTGCCCCGGTCATGGATGGCCTGCGCCCCGGGAAAGAAAACTACCTCCCATCCCGCTTTCCAACAGCGCCGGCACCAATCCACATCATCGCCGTACATGAACATCTTTTCATCCAAAAGGCCCACGGCGTCAAAGGTTTCACGGCGGATAAAGGAGAAGCAACCCACCAGGACGTCTACCTTTAGCGTCCGGTCATGGGAAAAGTAGAACATGTGCTCGCCGGCAAAGAAGCGGGAATTCTTGAACTTCGTCGCCAGGCCGGTGGCGTCGCAAAAGTTGTTCCACAGGCTCGGAAATCGCCGGCAGGTGCTCTGCTGCGACATGTCGGGCTCGAAGACGCGGGGACCGACATTCCCCACCTTGGGATTCTGGTCAAGGAAGTCCGCCAGGGCATCCAGACAGCCGGGAAAAACAATCACGTCGGGATTCACCAAGGCGATGTAGCGGCCCTGGCATTGCCGGATCGCCACGTTGTTGCCCTTGGAAAAACCCAGATTGTCGGCGCTTTTGATGAGCTTAACCCAGGGAAACCGGGTCTCAAGCATCTCCGCCGTGCCGTCGGCCGAGGCGTTGTCAACCACCAGGGTCTCCATCGTGCGGCGGGGCGGCGCTTTTTCCAGGCTTTCGAGGCACAACTGTAAGTAGTGCCTGGCGTTCCAGGCGACAATAACAACTGATATGTCCATGGATGTGAGGGGAGAAGAAGGATTGGTCTTAACTTTTGCTTGCTTGCGGGCTGGGGGGGCGGGAAAAATTTAATGCACCCTTGCAGACGCGTACCGCGCGACGCATGGCCAGACCTGCTCTGACGATGGTGGAGGATACTACGCTATCGCATGCTACTAAAGGATTCATCTGAGTAACGTCGAGGCCGGAAAATCCCTTCTTGAAGGAATAAACGCCCGGATTCACTTCCGGATCGATGCCTCCAAGATCGTACCACCGAATTCCACGTTCCTTGAGCCACTTCATCATGGTCCACTGTAACAGATAGGCGCCTTTGGACTTCAGCCCTTCGTCGCTCGTCGCGCCAAGCAGGTAAATCGCCGAATCACCCATCGCCGAGGCCACCAGCCCTGCAACTGGAACCCCCTTATCCTCACAGATCAAGACCCGCATGCGATGGGGCACCGGCAAGTCTTGCTGGATGCGCCCAAATTCCTCAACGTCCACCGTGGTATCGAACGTCTTGCGCTTTCGCATCTGGTTGTAAATCAGACAAAAAGTCCCATATGCGTCGTTGCACCCGTCACTACCCTTCCCCTCCATGACTTTAAGCTTGTTTTTCTCGGCGCCCGAAAGCTTATTTCGCCATTTCGGATCGAGTTTCGTCCGTAGATCTTCGATGGAAGGGGAAAGATCCACAATAAAGCTCCTGTAGGTATTGTCAGCTACAAGAGGCTCGCGTTTGAATCTGCAAAAGGCTGATTCAATTATTGCGGCACGCGGCGATCCCACAAAAGCGTTCGGCAGGATGCGGAGGAACAACTTTCTCTTGCCAACATATTCCTCCTCCAGCGCACCCGCAATGCGTGTGGACACCTCAGGATCAGGTGGCCCTCCGCGCCGCTCGTACAGTGGACCCCATCGCAGATAGGCCATCCCGAACTTAAATCCCGTTGGGCGAATGACCCGGACCTGCGCCAATCCCAGGACCTCACCAGCTCGCTTCAAAACCAAGTGGCTGAGGTTCTTTTCTCCCCAATGCACCCCGCCATACGACCACGTCTGATAGAGGTTCGCATCATCGAACAAATCGAGCATCTGTGACCATTCAGCCGGTGTTGCACGGTCCACTTCAACTTGCCAACCAGAATCACCCATGAATTTTGATTCCTTACTTGCAACCTGCGGCCACACCCGAAAGCCTATTCCAGTAATTCCGCTGACCGGAGTCTTTATTTAGCCAGAGTGTTCCCCTTAGGCACAAAACTTATAATTTTGGTGCTCATTCCCTGAGAGACTGACCCGCTATTTTCGGTCACGTTCGAGCAACTCCATCAACAAGCGACTCCGGGAGCAAACCCAGGCGATTCTGCGGCCATCAAAAGCAACGGCAGGCGCTGGAGCAGCTACGATTGCTAAGCCTGTGCCTCGCGCTTTTCGAAGTCCCGACTCCAAGTCGTCGATTTCATAACAGACGTGGTGCAATCCCCCCCCCTTCTTGAGGAAACGGGTCACCGGCGAGGCCTCGCTGGCCGGCTCCACCAGCTCGAAGACTTGATTCCGCGTATCGGCAGGCCAAAAAAAGGACACGCGAACTCGCTGTATCGGATCATGAATTATTTTCCCATCCCAACTCAACCCCATCGACACGGCAAATTCTTCCGCGACTTTCGATATCGATGCCACCACGAAACCGAGGTGGTGAAGTGTGCCATTCTCAGTCAGCAATGGCCCCAAATTAGCGACCCGCCCTGAACCCACCACGTTACCCACAGCCTCCGTTCCGCTCTCCAACCCCACCCTCCCCGTATCATGCAATCATGGTATCGAATCTAATGCCAATATCTTCAGCGAATCAATCAGGGTTCGTCAGTGACATCCTGGAAAATGAGGCGGATCCGAAATATCGGTCCGTCCATCCTCCTGTCGACTTTTAGATAGATGGAGCGCTGGCGGGCCCTCAAACATTCGGTGGAGCAGGGAGCGTCATTGCGGACCTGCGTATGTGGCGCGTCTTCGCCGAATAGTCTAGTGGCACGTCATAGTGCCACAACTGCCGGTCTCCAGAGGTTCCCTCCACACGCGAGAAACCGAGATTGGCGTAGTGCACGGCAACCATCTTGTTCTTCTTGGAGGGGATATAGGCGCCCGTGATTCTACGGATGCTTCGTGCTTGGCACTGTTCGACCAGGGCATCAAACATGGCATATTCCATGTCACGCTTCAGCACGCGGCAACTCATGAGCCAAAGGTCGATTTCTACCGTCTCGTCGACCACGCGCCCGATCAGGACTGACACCAAACCGTTGTCGCCAAATCTATCCCCGAGACGTCCATACAGGGTGATGAAAGCTTGGTCCCGGCTAATGGCCTCAACCTCAGCGCTCGTATACCGTCGGGTCGTGAGGTTGAACTGATTGGTCTTGTTGGTCAATTGTGTTATTCGGTCGATATAGACCGGAACGAACGGTCCGATTTCGGCGTTCATTTCGAGCGATGCCAGAAATTCCCCGTAGTCGTGGAAGTCGGCCTGGTAAGTGCTTCGCTGGGAATTTGAATTGTAATAGGCAGAGCGGTTGAGATCGTCCGGAACAATTTTGTCCGCTTCGAAGTATCGCTCGTGTTCGAGTACTTCCGCGAAACGGGAAACGTCTGAGCCCACTTCCGGCACCGCCACGTCAGGCATTCGATCCGCCACGAGAGCCCTTTCAACCGGGTTGTCATCGACGAAAACCATGCTATCGAGACCGATGTTTAGCTCCGTGGCAATCTCGCGGATGTTCTCAGGCTTCGGATTCCAGTTGGCCTTGAAGGCGCTGAAATCTTCCACTTTTAGAACGCTATCCGGGTGAGAGAAACCCTCCTTGGCGTTCTCGGCGTCATTCTTCGAGCAGATCGCAAGAATGATGCCGCGCCGTTGCAAATCTTTCACATACCGTTGAAAGTTTACGAAGGCCTCACCGACCGGGTGGTCCCGGCCGAGAATCAGATTTTGGACGCCATCGTCGCCGATGACTCCTCCCCAAAGTGTGTTGTCTAAGTCGAGAATGAGGCACTTCTTGGCTTTGCCATAAACCGACTTAATAATGGCAGCAACGTTGTGGCCCAAAGCTACTGTTGCTGCCGGGCTCAAGGCCATATGGAAGTTATACCAATAGGTGTCGTCTTCCCACGCCAAGAGGCCCATTTGCGCGGAAAGGTAGAGGATGTCATTAATGAGGAAACGCGAGTGGGTTCGAGTATAGTTGGCGAACTCGGCATTCAGTCTCAGCAAGAAGTTCTCGCGACCGTACGCTTCGGAAGCCTCCAGGTTCCCGAGTGGTCTGAGGCGCGGCAGGTCAAAGTTATTCTGGATGATGATTGCTCCAAGCTCCTTGTGAATTTTCTGCCAAATACGCTCAAACCGGGAGGTTTCGCGGCGGAGGCGGCTTTCAACCTCTGCACCAGCCTCCAGTAATTCGGGGAACTCGGATACATTGCGCCAAGTGGTGTGGATAAAGGCGATGTCGGGCTTGAAACTCCACAGTTCCGGATTCTCGAATAGGACATCCTCAGAGTAGCGGTTGTATTCTGATTCGTAGAACGTCGGCTGGATTCCATGGGCCAACAGAAACAACTCGACCACGCTCTTAACTTCCGAGGTTGTGGAACCGCCAAGAATTGCAATCCGCGTTTGGACGAGATTCGTTTGTTTGAGCAGTTCCTTCTTCAGCGTCTGACGCTTCAGCAGGATTTCCGCGGCTGCAAGTGGGAACCGCAAGGCTTTAGGAACCCCCCACTGCACGGTCTTGGTGTCTGATGCCAATGGAAACCTCTGTTACACGATTGTCGCAGCTTGCAGTACTAACGGTTCAGGGGAGTCGGCTAGACTGAGTTCCGGCGTGCCGGCCACTACGAACGTCCACTTGCGGGGTAGCACGCCCGCAGTGGTTTAGTGGACCTGCCCTTTTGAACTATCTTGAGGCACGGAGAGGCCGCCCTCCACCTGCGCCAGCCGCAGGAGGTCGGCAACCGTGAAACACGTTACGACCTGGTCGGGAGTGATGTGCACATTGTTATTGGTCTCCGCCAGCACAATCAAGTTGATAAGAGCAGTGGAATCCCAAGTCTCCAAATCCTCAAGCTTTTCGGTCCCCTGCAGCGTCCCGGGCGTTAGGCCAAGAATCTCATCCATTTCCAAGAGAAATTTGTCGCGAGTCATATCGATTATTATCCCTGCTAGTTTATGGCACAAGGGAGGAGCAAGTTCGTAAATTCCTTGCGGGGCTGTTAGCTTCCAACTATACCCCTGACTATTAAACTTTCACACACGTGGCTCAATCCTGTCAACGTTTGGGATGCTGTCCCGCTTTAACCCACCAAACTGGTCGGAGGAAGGAGGTCTCCGGTCATTCCGAAGGAATTCAGGCCCGTGGAAAAGCCGGTTCCTCGTTACGCGAAGCCGAGGCAGGACTTCAATCTGGAAGAATAGGGTGTCGTCGCTGTCAGCGTGCATACTCACCCTGTCAAGCTGGAATTTATCAGCATCCCGTAAGTTGGCCGCGCTCTCGCTCAGAAAGGCCGCCTCGTGGCCCGAATGCTTCAAGTGCCCCACCAAGTCACTGGTAAGATCTTCGGAGGACCCGTAGGGCACGCTGAAAGACCGCACTTTCTTCCCTGCGACCGCCTCCAACTCCGCCTTGTTCCTGTCAATTTCCCCAACTAGGTCCTCCGGGGTCAAAGACCGGCAGCGCACGTGGGTATAAGTGTGGTTGCCTATTTCGAAATCCAATGACCCCAAGTCGCAAAGTTGCATGCGAGTCAGATAAAGCCCTGCTTCCTCTGCCAACTGGTGCTCGTTAATCCCTCCCAGATGAGCCAGGGCATCGAGAAAGACTTTCCTCTCGACTAGGGAAATTGCCGGGAAGAAGCGTGAGAAGACCTCGCCCTGGGATTTCAGTTCAAGGGTGTCGGCACCCTTGGCAACACGCGCCGCAGCATTAATGATCCCCATCCCGAGCTCATTGGCCGCGTAGCATACAAGGTTATCTGGCGCTAATCGCTGGTTATCGAGAAACGCCGCATTGAGGAAGAGTGTGACCGGGACACCAAACTTGCCGCAGAGTGGCGCTGCCCATTCCCTAACCGATGCATAGCCATCGTCAAAGGTCACCAGCACCGCCCTAGGCGGCAGGCCTCGGCCATCACAGGCGCTTAGAACGTCCTGCATACGGACAGGGGTGTAGTACCGGGTAAGAAACTTCAGCGCACATTCGAAGTCAGTGGGGGTGATGCTTACGCCCATCCCACGGGTAAATGGCGACTCCGCGGGGGAGATGTCGTGAAAGACAACGCACCGCAACGAGTAAGAGGGACCCAACAGGCGCGCAATGCCGAAGCGGCCAGGCATCCGCCAGAGCGTCTGCGCAGCTAATTTGAGCGCTCTGGATCGATTGCCACCCTCAGATTGGTTTCGGTAAAACAAAGTTGCCACCCTCGGGCATATCGCGTTGAACGGCCACAGCGCTCCTTTAACCCGGATTTCCTTAGGAGAAAACAAAGGGAGAAGTAAACGGCTAACCCCCGGCCCTAGCTTAGGACGGGCTGTCTTTGCTCCAGAAAGGTCCTTTGCCAAAGTTCGAGCGTGAGCAATGAAAAAATCTCCTTGGAGTATCCTCCCTCAGCCTCGTCGCGGGCCAGCAACTCGCGGACGACCGGGGTGGAAAAGTAGCCCCTGCCCGCGGTCACGCGGTCAAACAAAACCTCATGCACCCAGCCCCGCAGGTCCTTTCGCAGCCAGGACTCATAAGGAACCGGGAAGCCAGCCTTGCGGCGATCAAG
Source organism: Terriglobia bacterium (assembly GCA_049519635.1). Lineage (GTDB taxonomy): Bacteria > Acidobacteriota > Terriglobia > UBA7540 > UBA7540 > Bog-366. The sequence continues at coordinate 64,008 of JBEKQO010000020.1, forward strand.
GATAGCCTTGGGAACCCGACGGCCCAGAGCCTTCTTGGCAAGATACTTGGTGGTGAAGCCTCGAACCTTCAGGTTGGTAGGCAAGGCAGCCGCGAACTCCAGGACCTTGTGATCGAGCAAAGGGACCCGCAATTCCAGCGAGTTGGCCATGGTCATTTTATCGGCCTTGATCAGCAGGTCGTCGGGGAGCCACGATTTGGTGTCGATATAGAGCATGGCATCAAGGGTATTCTGGCCCCGAACATGAGCCTGTAGCCGGCGCATGGGTTCGACGGTGTACTCACTATCAATCGAGCCCGCAAAATCAGCAGAGTACAAATTTCCCAACCCATTCCGAGTGGATCGGTACGGGTTCGAAGTGCGGCTGTAATAATAGTCGGGAAATCTTGCCTTCATTAAAGGGACGTATTTTGCCATTCGCTGCGAATGGAAGAGCGAACTGGTAAAAGAAAGTCCCCGGGCAAGGGCGCCGTTCAGCGGAGAAAGGCCGCGTTTGATACGTTCAAGCCAAAGAAGATTGCGATAATTGCTGTAGCCCGCAAAGGCCTCATCTCCACCCTCTCCTGAGAGGAGCACCTTGACATCGTTCCTCGCCAGCTTTGAGATGTAATACAAGGCAATGGCGGGCGGCTCGCAGACGGGCTCTTCCATATGCCATACGTACCGTGGCATAAAGTCGGCAAAATCCGCTGCCGTAATGGTCATGGCATGGTGCCGTGTATGAAAGGTATCTGCCGCTATCTTGGCAAAGGATCGCTCATCGGCAACACCGGGGTCGGAGAACCCTACAGTATAACTGCTGACCTCTTTGTTCGTCCTCTCCACAGCGAAGCTGAGCACGGCTGTAGAGTCCACTCCGCCACTTAACAGGATGCCGACCGGGACGTCCGCGATCATGTGAAGCTCAACCGTTTCGGCCAGCAAATCCAGTAGTTGCCTCTCCGCTTCCTTCTGGCTCAGCCGCTCGTCAGGCTTCGAAAAGCAAAGGTCCCAGTATTGCCGGATTTCCGTATGCCCATCTTTTACGATCAGATAGTTCCCGGGCAGAAGCTTGTGTACGCCTTTAAACAGAGTTTCTTCCCCCGGCAGATATAAAAAGGTGAGAAACCTGTCGATGACCTCCGGCGCGATGGCTCGCTCGACAGCAGGGTCAACCAGGATCGCCTTGATCTCAGATGCGAAAACCAAAGATCTGTCGTTCTTCCAATAGTAAAGGGGCTTTATCCCAACCCTGTCCCTGGCCAGAAAAAGTGCCTTGGTGTTTTGATCCCAGATGGCAAAAGCAAACATGCCCCGGAGTTTTTCCAAGCACTGGGGTCCTAGCTCCTCGTAGAGATGGATGATCACCTCAGTGTCAGTCTGAGTCTTGAAAATATGGCCCTTGCTCAGAAGGAAAACACGGAGCTCCTGATAGTTGTAGATTTCTCCGTTGAAAACAATCCACACGCTGCCGTCCTCATTGGACAGCGGTTGATGTCCGGTATTCAAGTCAATGATCGAAAGTCGCCGGTGTCCAAGCCCTACCTGGGACCCATAGTAGGTCCCTTCATCATCTGGACCGCGATGACGGATCGTATCCAGCATCGCTCGAATCAGAGCTGGATTGACACGGTTATTCTGCTCGAAATTAAGCTTTCCGCAGATTCCACACATACACAATCCTTGGAGGCCCCGCAGGGGGGAAAGTCACTTCCAGATGGTCTCTAACCCGCACAGGCGCCTCAGTTGCTGCATGCGTAGGTAATGAATCAGACGGTTGTCCGTTACCCGCGGCGTGTGGGTAAAATAGCCTTTGAGAAATCCAAAAAAAATTGCCAGCGAGCCCAAAACGTAAGGCTTTTGAATGAGCCTGTACAGACAGCTCGCCAAAACGAAAAGCGGGTGATATCCGGAGATGTAGCACGCCAGGCCATGTTTCACCCGGTCGCGCAGCAGCCCGTCCGCGAATCCGGTGACGCGGTGATGGACGAGGTGCAATTCCTCGAAGGTCGAGGTTTTCCAACCCAGCATATTCGCCTTTACTTCATCAATTGTGTCCCACCCGGGACCCAGCCATAACCCGCCGATATCTTCCCAGCAGGATCTGCGATAGATTTTCGTCGCCCCGCGGATGTGGAATTTCGGATTAGCCTCGAGTTTTAACTCTCCATCCAAATTGTGGTAAATATCCCCCCCGCCAATCCCGAGACGAGGCTGCTCATTAAAATGGTCGAAGCACCTTTGAAAGTAATCCGTGGAAAAGGTGAGGTCTCCATCCAGCTTCACGATAAAATCCCAGGTGTCGCACTGGAGAGATTCGTACCCGGCATTGAACGCTTCCACGACGCCGCCACCAGACTTGCGGAAACCCCTATTCGGACGGTGCACGCCGCGGATCCATGGCAACTGCGCCGCATACCGATCGATGATCTCGCCCGTTCGGTCGGTGGAGCCGTCATTGACGATCACCCATTCCACCGGACGTATGGTCTGAGCGCTAACGGAAGCGATCGTCGCTTCCAGATGCTTCTCTTCGTCGCGCACTGGCGTAACAATGACGTATCGTGTCATTTCGATTGCACCGCTGCGTGCGACTGGGAAACGCCCAGATAATCGCGTAGACCGTCCTGCCAAGTCCCCAAAGTGTTCAAGCCCCGGAGTTTCAGGGCGCGATTCTCTAATACAGAGTACATTGGCCTGGGTACCTTGGCAGGAAACTCATTCGCTCCAGCAACCTTCAGTTTTACCGGGGTATTGGTGATGGCAAATATTTCGTGGGCAAATTCATACCAGGAGCAAGCACCCTCTGCCGTGGCATGGTAAAGTCCGTAAGCGTCGGACCGGCTCAGGGCAACAATTTGTTGTGCGAGATCTCGTGTGGAGGTCGGCGTTACCCACTCGCTATCCACAACCCGGACCTCGCCTCGCTCTCTGCCCAATTTCAGCATCAGCTCAACGAAATTGCGACCGCCCTTGGCTCGGCAAGGGGCTTTTCCATAGAGGCCAGAGGTTCGCACTACGAAATGCTTATCCATACCGCATCGGACGAAATACTCTCCCGCCAATTTGGTATTTCCGTAAACGTTGAGCGGCAGGGGGCAGTCCGTTTCTTCATAAGGACTTCTCTTGCTTCCGTCAAAAACATAGTCGGTGCTGACGTGGATGAGAACCGCACCCAAGCCGCGCGCCACCGCTGCGACGTTCCTCACTCCCAGCGCGTTGACGGAATAGGCTTTTTCCGGCTCAAGTTCGCAGTTTTCGACATGATGCATCGCTGCCGTGTTGACGATGACTTGCGGCTGCAATTTCCCCAAGGCCTCTCTGACTGAGGCAAGGTCTGCAATCTCTAAATCGGCATGGGAAAGGGATGCGGCTTCGTCGCCATTTTCCGCAAAGGCGTTGACAACGTCAGTCCCCAGTTGGCCATTGCCGCCCAGCACTGCGATTTTCATCGCGCCACCACCTTCCCCATCGCATAGGTTTCGACTCCAGTTTCCAGATGCTTGAATGACGCGATGTTGGAGTACATGGGGTTGTCCCAATCTCGACACTTTTCCAGGTTGTCAATCAGGTGGCCCACGATGGATTTCACATCACCCGAAGGATGAAAACTGAGGGTATTTTTAGCTTTTTCGATACTGACTTTATAATTGCGGAAATCCTCGACATGTTTGATGCAGAGGTTAACGCGATCTCCAAGGCGCTCCTCGATCGTGGTTTTTACCAGGTCACCGACTTCTCCGACCGTGTAGTTGCCAGACGCCACATTAAAGATGCCCGAGATCCTCGGATTCGCTTCAATGGCCCGGATGTACGCCGTTGCTGCGTCGTCAATGCTGAGAATGGGCCGCCAAATGGAAGGATTGTTGATCGTGATCGTGTGATCCTTCATGGCACACTTGAACATCGTATTAATGATAAGGTCGAAGCGCATCCGGGGGCTGTATCCCGAGATTGTGCCCTTGCGCAATGAAATGACAGAAAAATTTTCGTCCGCCAACTGCATCGCCGCCTGCTCTCCTTGAAGCTTGGAAATTCCATAGGGATAGGTCGAGGAAACGGGACGAGTCTCATCGTAGAGTTCGTTTTCCGTATAGCCGTATACAGAGCAGGACGAAGCGTATATATACCTTTTCACTTTGGCATTCTTGGCTGTGTAGGCCAGATAGGCTGGGGCGGCGGCATTGAAGATGAAATTCTTACTCGGCGAAAACTCCGCCATAGGGTCGTTGGAAAGTCCCGCCAGGAAGATAACCTGATCATAGGGCTCCAAGTCTTCCACCGAGAGCTGGAAAATGTCCTTGTGGAGTACCGCAACCTCCCGTGGCAGGTTGTTGCCAAACCAGAACAAGTCCACCACATCGACTCTGTAGCCCCGGTCAAGCAGTTTCGGGATCAGCACTGAGCCAACATACCCTGCGCCGCCGGCGATAAGCAATTTCATGATTCCTCCTTGCACTGTGACCCAGGACCTAAACAGCCGGGTCTTGTTTAAATACTCCGTGAAAGTGTCGTTCGGAGCCGAGCCCGGCGAAGGATTTCGTCCGTCGTCGATGACTGGAAAAGAAGACCCTTTGCGGAGTGCATCCTAGATGCTCCCGCCCCACGGCTCAACAATAGCATTTCCGCGAGGTAGTTCGACAAGCTCTTCTTCTGTCTAGAGATGAAAGTGATCGGATTCCGGCCTGGCAAGCCACTGTTCCAAGGTTTGGGCTTTCTGATCTTTAGCGGATAGGGAAGGTTCACTGACAGGCCACTCGATGCCGATTTGTGGATCATCCCAGCGAATCCCAGACTCAGCCTTATTACTATACAGTCCCGTGCATTTGTATTGGATCTCAGCGACTTCCGAGAGAACACAGAAGCCCCGGGCAAAACCTGCGGGAGCCCATACCTGGCGCCTATTCTCAGCCGAAACTTCGGTGCCAAACCATTTCCCCAGCGTGGGCGAACCCTTTCTTATATCCACGGCGACCAGAAAGGCGCTTCCCAGGGGAACACGCATCAGCTTGCCCATGGGGGGATCCCACTGGAAGTGCAATCCCCGCACAACCCCCTTGGCGGAACGCGAATGATTGTCCTGGACAAAGTGCGAAGGCAGGCCATGCGCCTTGAACTGGTCCTCGCGATAGGTTTCCATAAAAAAACCACGGCTATCTTGAAAAATTTCCGGCACGAGAACAACAACCTCTCCTAAGTGCCTTGACTCAACTCTAATCTCCATTGTCAACCTCGCGTCTTTAAGCAACAAATCTGGATACTCAACTCCTCAAGATGTGGCGACGACTGCCCTCGCCATGGCCGATTGTCTCCCCTGGACCTCCCGGCTAATGACGTCGAGTATTCGCGCCGCGCTCCTGCCGTCCCACAGCTCCGGCACCGCGCCTGCGGTCCTCGACTGGAGCTGTCGCCGGATGGCTTCGCGGATGCCATCCTTGCTGACTCCCGCAAGGACATTGGTACCCACGGTGACCGTAACAGGCCGCTCCGTGTTCTCACGGACAGTAACGCAGGGAACCCCCAGGCACGTAGTCTCCTCCTGGATGCCACCCGAGTCGGTGACGACCAGCGCGGCATTGCTCATGAGCCACAAGAAATCCAGGTAACCTAGCGGCTCGGTGATGTGAACGCCGGCCGCTCCATTCAAGGCACTCACCCCGTTGTCTTGCTGCTGCATATGGCGCCAATCTAAACGATGCTCGAGTCCAAATTCCGCAATGCGCTTCTGAGTGCGAGGATGGGCAGGGAACACAACCGGAAGTTCCCTCGCCGCTTCTTCAACGCCTTCAAGGATGTTCAAGAAGGAATCGCGCCGGTCAACGTTAGCAGGGCGGTGAAGCGTAAGAAGTGCGTAGCGGACCGCAGATTCACCAGGCCTCTTGGTTTCCCGCCCGGCGCTAAGGCCCAGACGACTAAGGATGGTGGAAGCCCGGGCCTTCTCCTTACAGGCTAGCAGCGAATCAATCATGGTGTTACCGGCAAAGTGAATCTTGCTAGCCGGGATACCTTCCCGGGTGAGATTGTGGATCGCATCCTCCTCCGTTACAAAGAGCAAGTCCGCCAATTGATCCGTGAGAATCCGGTTGATTTCCTCGGGCATGGACCGGTCGAAGGAACGAAGGCCAGCCTCTACGTGGGCCACCAGGGGCCTCGTTCCGCTGGAATCGAACGAGATCTTACTTGCCACCAAGGCGCAAGCAACAGTTGAGTTCACATCGCCCACCACCACGAGGATGTCAGGCTTTTCTCGAACTAAGACCTCCTCAAACTTCCGCATGATTTCCGCAGTCTGCGCCGCGTGTGACCCTGAACCGACCCCCAGGTGGACGTCGGGCGTGGCGAGATTCAAGTCGGTAAAGAAAGAGTCGGACATGCGTTGGTCGTAATGCTGCCCGGTATGTACGAGGACGTGAAGGATATGCTCAGGAGAGGGTTGATTCCCTTGGCCCTTAGCCGCGTGGGAGAGCTTCTCATTGTGGCTATTGATCGCCGCAATGATCGGAGCCACCTTCATAAAATTCGGGCGGGCCCCGACCACGCTCATCACTTTCATATACTTTTGCGCCCCTATTCCCGGATCGTAAGTTGCGGATATCAATACTAAGTTCCTTCTTACTCGAAGCCGTAATCGGCAAATGCGTAGAGTTCCCAGCCAAAGTGGTAGGGCCGGTCCTCAAACCGCACGCGGAGGCCGCTCGGGACCGAACTCCCCGGTCTGAACCCCATAAGGCTTGCGGCTTCCCGGATATAGGTCGCTGGCTTGGAGAGATAAATACACCGCCAAACGATATCCGCCGAACTATCGTAGAGGCTAAACTTGAGCTCGTTCTCGCCATAAATCCATGGCAAACCTTTGAAAATCCATGGGCTGTAGTCCTTGCCGGAACTTTCGCTGAGCGCGAACAATGCCATGGGCGCCATAGCATCCTGGTGAACGGAATAAACAGGATATTTGCCTACCACCCGCCCCGAACGCGAATCGTAGTGCCACCACCATTGGCCAAGAGACCCTTGGACAGTGCAGATTGTCTCCGCACAATCTTTCGCGCATTTCAGCGCCTCATCATGCTCGAAGGCGGTGCCGAACTTCGAGAAAGCGTAAATGGGATAAACTTGGTCGGCAAAACTCCCCAGGCGGCCCCGGAAAGTACCTGTCACCCCCGATCCCCCAGCGAGGTGACCAAATATGCCCTTGCACCCTTGGTTCTTGCGAACGGCCTCATAACTTTTCACCGCGTGATCTGCAAGCCCCGGAATTGTCTTTTGCCCTGCCAGCGCTCCGTGCGCGAGTCCCGACAGAAACCACGACATTTCCATGGTATGCCCGTCGCGAGCGTCACGGTAGTGGTCGGTTGCCGCAGCAGCATTGAAGTCACGGTAAACTTCCGCATATCGCTCAGGCGCAAGCAGCGCGCACGTCCACAGGAGAAGGCCCAAGTCCCCGATATTATCGAGCCAGCGTCTTTCTTTCAAAAGGCCGTTGAGAATCGCCACGGAATCGAAGGGGTTGCGAAGGCCGAACTTATCCCCTCGGTGCAGCCCCATAAGGGTCATAAGGGTATAGCGCGGGGATATCCCCTCCCGCTCCAGACCTTTCTCCGTACGTACTAGCCGGTTGCAGAACAACTGACTCTGTTCGTCGAACATGGGCACCAACCCCTCTACAGAAAGGGTATTGAGCGCCCGAATTTTGACTTCGACCTTATTCTCTGTACTCAACGGCATCTTCGATTCTTCCCTCATCAAGTACCCCGGAGCAGTGGCGGGCGTTTTTTCTCAAGGATGGAGACCACGTTCTCAACAATCACGGACAACGTGTTTGTCTGGGTTCTAGCCGGGGTTTCCGGCCTTTCCCAGCGGCGCAGGTTGATTTTGGAACTCAGATCCTCGACCTTCTCGATCATCACCAATCGGCCAGAATCGGAGAGATAACGGTCGACCCCCCCTATCGAGCCTCGAAAAATACTGTAGACGGGCACCCCCAACGCCGCGGCTTCCCGATTCATCGTCCCCCCGCCACTAATGGCTAGGTCGGAAAACCAAAGAAGGTTGAGCCCGTCCACGACATGGTCCGGAATGATAACCTTGCCCGACTTGATCAACTCCGGCCATTCATTTCTGATTGAAACCTCTTGCCGTTCGTTGCGTGGCAGCAGCACCGAGCGAACTCCCGCCTTTTGGCCAAGAAAATCAATGGCCGCATGAAAGAGGTCATCGCTCTTCGGATTGTGATAGTGAGCTTCGCTGGCCGGTGGACGGACCGTGATCATAAGTTCTTGGTCCGAAACACCCAGCCTGGCACGAATGGCAGGGTCGGGACGGAAGCGCGGAACGTAAACATCTTCTTTTAAACCGGGATACTTCAGTGCTCTTTCATTGTGGCGAGCGTCGCTATCCGGATAGATCATCTCCGGCATCATGGTCCAGGTAGGGCGCACGGCTTTCAAACTTTTTGCATACTCGTAATCAAAAATCACCACGGAAGGAATTCTCAAAACTGCCGACGCAATCAACTGGGAACGTGACCCATGGGATATCGCCAGAGCCAAGCCTTCCTTCCTGGCCGCGCGAAGTAACTGGAGAGCACGATAACAGGTACCCATCACCTTCATGGTTTTGGACTTGCCGTAATGACGGCCAATCTTTTTACAAGAAAGGTGATAAAGGTCTAACAACTCCACAACCTGATAGGCATCACGTGCCGTGAGGAAAATTGAATAACCTCGTTTCTCCAGCTCGTCGATGATGGGGATGAAGAATGGAACGTGCGGAGAATTATCGAGATCAATCCAAATCCTCTTAGTTCCCTCAGGGCTTTGCACGCACTCACTCCTCCCAGAACTCGTCTCTCAGCCCTCGGCCCGCAGTCTGGAAAACCATGGCTTGACCGGAACCTGGGGTATCAGGAAAGTCAAACCTAGGGCGCTGCCAAGGGAAAAGGTTGCCAAAATCAATTTCAGGGAAATTGACGGACCTCACCAACCCGTTCATCCGTGAACAAATCGAGGTTTCCTACCTGCATGGGAAGACAGGCTCACCATGCGAACCGGCGCAAAAATCCCCGAAGTGGTCATCGCATCAACGAGGTCCGGCACCCCCTGAGCGATTCGATCCTGCTGCGCGTAGGTCAATCATGGGAACATGGGCAGCGACAGGATTTGCGACGCAGCCGTTTTGGACACCGGAAAATTACCCTCGCAGTAGCCAAGGTCTTTGTAGGCGTTTTGCAGGTGGAGGGGAATGGGATAATGAATTCCCGTCCCGATACCAGCCTCCCTCGGGCGTTTCAGAAGCCGTTCCCTTTTCTGAACACGAGACGATATCAAGGGTGGAAGTTCGCTTTGGACCAGGAAGACTCGAGGGGAAGCTTTATCCCTGCCCCGCGGCCTCGCCTGAGAACTCCTGGTATTGCGACGCGCATTCGCGGCGTCTTTCATTGCAGGCCCGCGAGACGCCCAAGCCTGACTCGCAGAAGGCCGGCTTGAATTGCATCCAATGCCGGTAATCCTCAAGTGGTTTGGTGTCGACGCCCAACACACACCTCCGTCCTGTGACTCCCAGGACCCCTTCCTTCCCTGAGCCGCGCTTACGACGGCCCCGCCCGGACCGCCTGGAACTCTGTCTACTCATCGACCATGTCTAGATTGGGATTTCCAATTTGCGTCCCCGAGTGGCTGACGGTACACCCAGAGATTCCATTTTCGAGGCGACACCTAGCCACTGTACCATCCTCGGCGGCGTCGTTTCTGTTCAAAATTGCTCAATCATGGCAGGAAAGCACTTCGGAACCCAGATCTGTCGCTCGGGCAGCCGATACCTCGAACATCACTCCATCTCTTCCGTTCTTTCGGAGGCGTCTGACACCAAAGCTTGAGCTACCACCTTGGCACCTATAGGGCCGTCATCCGCCGGAACGTGCTCCCCAAAGAGGCGCCGCCCGAGATGGCTTCCGGGGCCAGCAGCAGCCAGTAATGACTACGCACCCTGGAAGGACAGGCTCACAGTGCGGGCCGGCACAGAAATGCCTGACCTGGTCTCCGCCTCTACGAATTCGAGTACCTGTTGAGCGACTCGACCCTGCTGCGCATAGGTCAGCCCTGGGAACATGGGCAATGAAAGGATTTGTGATGCCGCCTTTTCGGACACCGGGAAATCACCCTCGCGGTAGCCAAGAGCCTTGTAGGCGTTTTGCAGATGGAGGGGAATGGGATAATGAATTCCCGTCCCGATACCAGCCTCACCCAGTCGTTTCAGAAGCTGATCCCTCTTCTGTACCTGGACGACATAAAGGTGGAAATTCCCTTTGGACCAGGAAGGCTCGAAGGGAAGCTTTATCCCCTCGGCGGCCTCGCCTAATAGCTCCTTATATCGCGACGCGCATTCGCGGCGTCTTTCATTCCAGGCCGCGAGATGCCGGAGCTTGACTCGCAGAATGCCGGCTTGAATTGAATCCAACCTGCCATTGTACCCTTCCATATCGTGGTAGTACTTCTTGGCTTGGCCGTGATCGCGAATCATCCGGATTTTGGAGGCAATATCACCGTCATTGGTCGTGACGGCGCCAGCTTCGCCGCAAGCCCCCAGGTTCTTACCCGGATAGAAGCTGAAGGCCGCGGCACGACCCATTGATCCGGCCTTCAACCAGCGATTCTTTTGCTTGGAAAAATACTCCGCGCCGTGGGCCTGGCAGGCATCTTCTACCACTTGGAGCCCGAAACGCTCGGCAAGGTCTAAGATGGAATCCATATCCGCCGCCTGCCCGTAAAGGTGGACAGGGACGACGGCGGTTACCGGCCTTCCCAATCGCTTGTTGAATACCCGTCCCGTGGTTCCGTCGACATAACACTCTACCTGAAGGTATTTGCGGAGCTGTTCAGGGTCCATGTTGTAGCTGCGCTCGTCGACATCCACAAAATCGGGCGTGGCCCCGCACTGAGTAATAGCCTCGGTGGTGGCGATGAAGGTGTTGGGGACAGTTACCACTACGTCACCACGCTTTACGCCCGCCGCCATCAAGGCGAAACGCAGCGCGTCCGTCCCGCTACTCACCCCGATGCAGTGCTGAGTGTCGCAGAACTTGGCGAAATTTCGCTCGAAATCATCGAGCATCGGGCCACCAATAAAGCCAGCCGTGTCGAGAACATGCGCGAACACCGCCGCCAACTCATCTTTGAGCTCCCGATGGGGAGTCACAAGGTCAAGAAAGGGAATTCGATTAGATTCCATGGTTTGCTGCCTCCGTATTTTGCTGGTTCAGTTTTCTCAAAAATTTTGCGGGGTTCCCCGCCACGATCACGTTGGCAGGAACATCCTTGGTAACTACACTTCCCGCCCCTATGATGGCGTTTTCGCCAATCGTTATCCTCGAAAGGATTGTGCTCCCCGAACCGATCGATGCGCCTTTTTTGACCAAGGTGGTTTCCACTTTCCAATCCGCTTGGGTCTGGAGAGCTCCATCAGGATTAGCCGCCCGGGGATAGGTGTCATTAATAAAGGTCACGCTGTGTCCCACGAAAACGTTGTCTTCGATTGTAACACCCTCACAGATAAAGGTGTGGCTTGAGATCTTGCACCTTTTTCCAATCTTGGCGTTCTTCTGCACTTCCACGAACGCGCCGATCTTGGTTTCGTCGTCAATTTCACACCCGTAGAGGTTAATGAACTTCGAGAGCTTGACATCTTTTCCCAGCTTGACGTCAGGGGAAACGCAAAGGAATTCGCTCATAATGGAACGATTTTCCCCCTTTCCTTTATCGATAGGTCCGCAGCCTCAAGCATTTTCACAACTTTAAGTCCTGCGTGGCCGTCGTTGAAGGGCGTAGTGTTGCTTTTGATGCAATCAATGAAATAGCCGCACTCCACCTTTAAGGCCTCGGTCTGCTCGACCCTCGGCGCCCACATGTCGCCGGAGCGGTAACTGACCAATAAATTATAGACGCCCTCTGGGTTGGTGATCTCAACTCCCTTATCGTATACCTTCACTTTTTCGTCCACTTCCAGATCGTTCCACACCACCATTCTTTTTTCTCCCCCAATCAGGGTGGTCCGGACCTTAACGGGCGACAGCCAATTGACGTTGATGTGAGCGATGATGCTGCTCTGGAAATAAACCGTGATAAATGCTATATTCTCATGGCCATTCAAATGTCTTTCGCCCGTCGCCACGATTGCTTCAACCTTTTCCTTGATTAGATAATCCATAATGGAGAGGTCGTGGGGCGCCAAATCCCAAATCACATTGACGTCGTGCTGGAAGAGGCCTAAATTCACTCGGGTCGAATCATAGTAAAAAAGCTTACCCAAGGCTCCCTCATCGACCAGTTGCTTGATCTTTTTCACCGCCCCCGTAAAGAGGAAAGTATGGTCTACCATGATTCGCAGGTTCTTCCTCTCGGCCAACTCGATCAACTCCTCCGCCTGAGCCGTCGTGGAGGTGAAAGGCTTCTCCACGAAGACGTGCTTTCCATTTTCAAGCGCCGCTTTGGCCAATTCAAAATGCGTCCAAACCGGCGTGATGACTGCCATGGCGTCCACATCCGGAGCGGCCAGGGCTTCTTGAAGGTCGGAAGTAACATGCACGCTGGGATGAGCATGCTTGACGCGCCGCAGCGCGTCTGCGCTCTTATCGCACACTAAGGCCACTTCACACCCTTCCAGACCATGAAAATTCCTGAAGATGTGAGGACCCCAATAGCCGTAACCGATAACGCCGACTCTAATCATAAATTCTCCCCTCGGTCTGCTTCCTAGTCCGCTCTGTCTGCATTAATAGGCGCCGTCTCCCCTAAAAACAGCACCCGGCGTCCGCAAGAGGATCTTAATGTCGAGCCAAGGAGACCATATCTTTGCGTATCGGAGATCCAGGCGGACCATTTCGTCAAACTTCGTCCTGCTTCGTCCCTCCACTTGCCACAAGCCCGTAATCCCCGGCTTCGCCTCTAAGAAGCGGCGTCTGTGCCATATATCATACGCCTCAACCTCATAAGGAATGGGTGGGCGTGGCCCTACCAGCGACATCTCGCCCGTAAGAACGTTGAGAAACTGAGGAAGTTCGTCCAGACTGGTCTTCCGGAGAAACCGTCCGACAGGCGTAATCCGGGGATCGTCCTTTATTTTGTAAACGCTCCCGCTAGCGTCCCGCTTGCTCTCATCCTTCCCAGAAATAAGCTGCCGGACGAAATCCTGATGAATCTTTGGGTCATTCCGGAAATACATCGATCTGAATTTCAGGAACGTGAACCTAACACCGTACTGTCCTACTCTCGTCTGTTTGAACAGGATTGGCCCTTTCGACGTCAGCTTAATCACAATAGCAATAACGGCGAGCAGCGGGGAGAGGAGGGTCAAAGCGAAGAGGCTCCCCATGATATCTATCGCTCTTTTGACCACCCGAGAGACTTTTGAGGCATTGTCGTGCGGCATTAAATCGGGATAAAGTCTGATGTCCGCAGAGCGGCCCCCATTCTGATTGTCGAAATCGTCTGGGAACACGTGGAAGGAGATATGGATCTCATTCATGTGCTCGAGGTCGAGATTGTGTCGCATAGCGGAGCTTACTCTGGAATGCAAGGCAGCAAGTCTGGAGGTCATTTCCGTCGAACCTATTTCTGTGCAGATGACACCGATTACAAGGCCGCTGTGGTACCAGCCGTGTAAATCCGTTTCTCTTTTTGAGGTAGCGAGTGCCCTGGTTATCCCCTCAAGTACGGTCTTCCCCTGCTCGCCCTGAAAGAGCTTGCTGGCATGCACAAGCATGAGCACGAAACGATGCCGGGACCGTTCGCTCCTCTTCCTCTCGAGAGACAACACCTTCCTAAACAACTCCTCCGGAACCAGAGTAAAATCAGCTTCGTCCTCACGGCCAGAGTATTCACCGGATTGATTCAACGGCGGCTTGCTTTCCGATGCTACCTTCCGTGGTTTCTTTAAGGCAAAAATATCCATTATCATCACATATCTCCTATATTGCCGGTTTGTTAGGCAGCGTGGCGAGGTTGAAAACCTTGCTGCGAGGAAACGGCGTGCGGAGAATGTCCGCTTGTGTCAAAAGTTAGATCAACAAATTGGGATGGTGCGGCGAGGGGGGACCAAACTCCTCGGGGACGCGAACAACACGAGACTTTGGGATTTTCCAACTAGGCGGGCCAGGTTCAAGTTCAGTTGCATGGCTACTGGCCCAGCGGAATTGCTTTAAGTCGGAAGTCGAAGCTGATCGTCACCTCGTTGCGGAGGAAATCCGCCGAAATCGGCAGAGTGCCGCCGCTCAACTGGTGCATATTTTCATAGGAGATGCGGAGCGCGGAGCCCCCCCGTAAGGGCCGGCTGAAGTCAATTCCCCCGGTCAAGGACTCCGTATTCCCTGGGGTACCCTGAAAGAGGGAGGTGTCCACGCGGGCGCCCATACCATGCACGCCAGCTTCCCATTGACCCACCAATCGCCGCCGCACGCCGAAATCCGCGGAAGTCTGAACCACCTCCGCGTACAACCCGCCACCAGAAGAGACCGTTCTTTGCACAGATAGATTGAGAGCAGTCTTGTGAACTTCCTTGGTTATGCTTCCTCCACCGGCGCCTAGGAATTTCCCCGCGATACCAGCCCCTGGTACCGTCGCACCGATGGTGCGGACGTATTGCGGTCCACCGAAGATGGTCACTGAAACAGAATTGGACAAGTGCGATCCGATAGAGAGGAACGCACTTTCACTCTGAGAGCGCAGTCTGTTGCCGAAAACTTCGCCCCCGGTGTAAGTAGAATCCTGATGAAGCAGGAGGAGACCGAAATTTGTGTGCTCAGTTACACGGTATTGGTACTGCAATCCCCCACTAAATCCCCTGCTGCTATAAAGCTGCTGGCCCGCTATCGCTTGGCTCCCGAATTTCTGCTGGGTGTAGCCGCCGGAGAGAGTGAGTGACGTCCTCCTGGTCTTGGTAAAGGTAAGATTCATTCCGCCGGTGTTTGATAAAGTTCTGGCAGTAGGCGGCACAATTGCCTGGTTCAGGGCAGTGGGCGAGGCGGACCCGGACAGAATCTCTTGACCCGTAAGGGTTGGGTAAATTCCGTCTAAATAACTAAATGTATCTTGCAATCCCAGGCTGAAGCGTGGGGTCAGTTGAAAGTTCATGCTCAGGCTCGCGGCATGGTTAAGCCGATCAAATTGAGAATTTTGCCGGTATAACATAAAAAAGGGCGTGTACCCAAAATTGATCGTCACGTGCTCAGTCTGCCTCATCATGTTGAGTTGGGAGCTTAAAGAGACCGCCTCATCACTGACCCGTTGCGAGCCGATCGAAAAGACGTTGTCATCATAGAGAGTTGACGCACCCATGCTGAGCGAGACCTGATTGTTTGGCGCGGACTCTCCGCCGAACCGGAGTGGGGTCTGAGCACCCGTGCCAAACCCACCAGCTTGGGCCGGGGACGAACCGGCTTGTGCCCATAAGCCGAAGGGGAATAGAGCGACGAAAGTGACGGAGGACATGACCAGCCACAGGCTCTTTCTCCAAGAGCGGCCGGCGTATTGCCGCTCCCCAATCCTGTATTTTGACTCAAGGTTTTTCTCTAGCATATCAATTCGAGAGCCTGATCTGCCGCTCTTTCTCGAACTCGTTGCCCCCGGTAATTATCCATCGGCTCCCGGTGGAAGTCTCCTCAAATCTATGCAAAGAGGCCACAAAGAAGGCCAGAAGCGAAAGGCCCAGGAAAGAGAAAGGGATTCCACCATACCTGTGCATCCAAAGCGTGAGCGCTCCCAAGCCCGGATGAATCGTAAGCCCGTAGATCGTCACAATCCTAAGACCATTCTTAAGTATCGTAACCGGAAATATCGCCAGGACCAACCATAATCTCCTCCAGGGGGATCGGAGAAAGAGGTAGCCCATCAAAAGGCTAGTAATAAAGAGGGCTAGGCAGGATCGAATGCCACTGCATTGCTCGGCAACCTCCACATCGGTGCCAGGAAGCGAAAGCCTAAACCCATTTTGGAAAACTGGAACGCCACCTAACCTGAGGAGAAACGCCGCCGCCTGTGCAGAGCAGCCCCGCAGAACAAAAATCGATCTTTCGAGGAAGGCCTGGGGGAGAGGGACCATCAAGAGGAGGAGCGACAGCGGGAAAGCTGCGGCCCGAAGAGTTTCTGTGCCGTAGCACAAAACGAAAACCCCTATCCACAGCACAACGAAGGAAAGAATCACCAGGGATAGGGAATCATTTGAACTCCGCGCGGCCGAGTGCCACTGGTAGTACGAACGAATGATAAGTGCTAAAAACAGTATGATCAATCCAATCCCCAAATCGTAGCGAACGCGTGAGAATATTCGCTCTTTCTCAAGGTAAATGAGGAACGCGCTAAATAGAGGTATGACGGTGGCATAGGAATAGATATCACTGCCGAATGAAAAGGTCGCCAGAGTCTTCAGCGGAGTCCAATACAGTACCACCGCGATTAGCGTGGCGAATACGAAGCACAGGTTTCTTTTCGTCATGGAGTCCTTACAAACGCTTCGCCTAGGAGAAAAATCGGCGGTCTACCGCTCAAGCTGTCCGGCCCAAGGTTCCACTGCCCGCAAACCAAGCGAACCGGGCTTCGGCTGGTCCCCTTGACACGTTTGATGGCCACTCGATGGATTATTACCAAAAGGTATCATCTGCCCTTCTTTGTGCGTCCGGCTACCCTCTGTTGGCCAAGCCATGCTCGAGGGCGAAAACGGCAAGTTCCAAGCGGCTAGACATACCCAACTTGTTGAACACATTCGTCAGGTGGTGCTTGACAGTTCTTTCACTGATACTGAACTCTTGGCCCATCTCCTTGTTGGAGGAGCCCTTGGCAATCTTTTCCACGATTTTCAATTCGCGCGGAGTCAACCCATAATCCTTTTCACCCGTCGTCCCCTTCCAGGAAGGGAAGGACTTCCGGAGCGCCTCGATGACGATCGGGACGCTCTCACCGTCCAGCCAGTACTGACCGGCGATCACGCTGCGAATGCTTCTCAACAATACCTCTCGCGGGGACCCCTTCAAAACGATCCCGTGCGCTCCAAGATAGAACGCCTCCAAGATTGGGCCTTCTTCGACTGCCTCCGCCATCACTAGAATACGAACCGGCGGGGTGAGAGCCGCCAGGTCGGTTAAAACCTGGAACCCAGAGCGCCCGGGTAGACCAAGGTCAAGCAAAAGGATGTCGGGCTTGAGTTCACGGGCTAATCTGACCACCTCCGCCCCAACAGACGATTCCCCGCTGACACACAGCCCCCGTTGAGATTCGATCAGTTTGCGCAAGCCATCGCGAAATATTGGATGGCCATCCGCAATTAGGATGCGGGTGCTTCCACTTTCCCTCCGTGCTGGCTCTCTACAGAGGGACGTTTCCCCACCCAGGCAATTTGGACGGGAATTTTGCCCAGCCCCGGGGCCCATGGATTCCCTCATTCGATCATGCCCCTCCCGTGGTAGGGCGCGTGGAGGTTCGATCGAGCGACGGACAGACGTTTGATCAATCATATGGCCTCAATGTTGGAGCAGGTGTGCCTGGCGAAACGTGGAGGTGAAGGAAGTGGAGTTTACCGGCCAGCACCCCTGGCTAGGAATCAGGCGTAAAACTTTGGAGTGATAAGATCGAAGGCCAGGGCCGCCCACGCCGGAGTTAAGGGGCATCACAGTGCGGGGGTTGGCTGCCTAAGGCTACCCTGCGTGTTTATCCAAGCCCAGGCCCATGATAAGCTTGGGCGGGGTCAACTTTGTGCGAGGTTCAGGTTTTGCATATCCATAATACTTGGAGTAAACACGATCGAGCCCTTCTACGCTGTTGAGAATGATTCCGATTATGCGATCGCGCCCCAAATTCTTGACTGATTCCTCGATGGCTTCGCGTGGGGTTTTTCCCGCCCGAACTACGAGCAAAGTGGCATCGGCAAGAGCACTCAGAGCAAGGATGTCAGCAATGGGGGTCGTAGGAGGTGAATCGATGAGGACCCAGCCGAAGGAACTCGAAGAAAGACCTTTGATCAATTGGGTGAAGAAGTTCGACTGGAGGAGAAAACTGTTTTCATCATCCACCGGCTGCCCTCCTGGCAACAAGTAGAAGCCCAGGGGATCGATTCGCCGGATAGCCAGCATCGGATCGCTCCCACGCTTATAACACTCGGTCAACCCAGGCCAGGGTTTGAGACCCAGTCTTTTGACGAGCCCCGGTCGGTAAACGTCGGCCTCCAGCAAGAGCACGGGGGCCTTTCCGCTTTCGGACAAAACTGTGGCCAGATTCACAGCAACCGTGGACTTCCCGTCCTCCGGCAGCGGACTGGTAATAAGGAGGTTTTTCAATTTCTTCGTAGCCTGAAGGTTACTTAGGCGTGCCCGCGCCAATCTGAACCTATCCGCGCCAGCGCTCCTCGGATCGTTGTACACGACCACCCGGCTTTCCTCGGAAACAGGGCTGACTTCAGTTTCGACGGGCAAGTACACATCAGCTCTTTCCAAGGACTGGCGAAACCCATCGGCGGGAGAAGAGGAGATGTTATCCTTCAATATTTCCGGCTTGAAAACACGATCAGTCATGACAGACATAAACCCCCATTATTGGAGCGCAGGAAAAGGCTCTCGCACTCTTCTAACCCCGCCGAAAAACATAGAATTCCGAGGCGCAGACAAGCAAACACAAGGTAGCCCCCACAAGCCATTCAAGCACCGCTCCCCGCGACCGCCTACGTTGTTCAACCTTGCTCAGCAGCATCGGCACTCCAACCATCAAGGGAAAGGAAAAAAGACGGCTCAGTTCCTTTTCATCGGTGAGCGAATGATTTTTGGTCTCGAGAAGAAAAACCAAGGCCACGCCCAAGCCCAACCCTGCCCCTAAGCCGCCCAAGCTGATTTTTACATGAGCCGGGCTTGAGGGCTTCATCGGCAAGCTGGCCGAGTCGATGACGCGGAATTGCTGACCCTGTTGGCGTCTTTCCAAGCTGGTTGCCAACTCCGATTGCGTTTTCTTGCTTAACAAGTCGTCATAGTTTTTCTTTGACAACTCATAATTGCGAAGCAAATCCGCCAATTGTTGCTCACGAACGGGAGTCGTATTAATGCGGCTCTGGTATACCGCGATCTGAGATTCGATTTGTTTTTGGTCGGCCACAGCATTTTGGATTTCCAAGCGGTTCACTTCCAGTTGGCTATTGAGTTGCGCGATGGATGCGTTTTTTTCGACGGGTTTAGGCGCTTTGGAACTGTCATGGGCGGTTCCGTCCTTGGTGGGCTCTGGCGCCGGGATCGATGCTGCCAGCAGGGCCTGCATCTCCTTGATTTGTTCGTCGATTTTCATCACATCAGGATACTTCGCCGTATCCCCGCGTGCCAAAAGATCGGCTTTTTCACTTCGCAGCCGAGTTAATTCCGCCTTGATTGTTTCGTTGGGGCTGGCAGCTACCGTTCCCGGGGCCGCCACCCCGGCAGCCGCCAGGTTTTGGTATTGGGAAATTAAGGACTGCAAATAAACCTGCTGCTCCTTTGCCCGAGTTAGAGCATCCATGGTGTTCTGAAGGTGCGACTGCAGGCCGGCTAGAATGGCGAGATTTCCCGACTGCTGCTCCGGCAGCTCACCGAGGTAGTGCATCTTATAATCCCGTACACGACTCTCCTGTTGCTGCAGATCTGCGGCAGCCATCTGGAGCTGCTCCCCCAAGAAGTTCGTCGTCCCCGTGGACTGCTCCTCCCGCAACCTCAGGTTCTCCTGAGTGAACAACGTCGTGAGTCTGCTCGTCACCTCTTGAACCAAGTGGGGATCAGTACCCGTATAGGAAATCTTAAAGGCGTTCAGGTCCTTGCCCTCAGACGCAGGGGTTTTTTCCATAGGTTCGATGGTCACATTGGCCCGCATCACATCGACTAACTCCTCCGGATCCAAGCGCTTCCTGTCACTCGGGTAAAGACCATATTCATTGATGATCTGAAGCAGTTGAGTTCGAGAGAGAATCGCGTCGGTCATGATTAGGAGCGATTCCCGCATATCGGAGGTGGAATTGGGAGTCACATAGCGTTCAGGTACCTGCTGATGCTCCACAAGGATTGTAGCCTCAGACTCGTAATGATTGGGAATCACCATCGACGCCGCGCAGGCGGCCAAAGCCATCACGACCGTGGGCACCACCAACCACCAGCGGCGCTTAATCGCCACGTGGAGAAGCTTGTTGATCATTACGTCCATGCCTTCATCTTGTTCGCCCAAAGAACCCTACCTCCTCGCAAAATCACTTGCCCACCGGGTATCCGTTACCGTCTACCTTAGTCATGCTCGTCTAAATGAGGATGCGCAACTTTGTCTCTCTATGGAACCACAATGGTATCGCCATTCTGAAGTTCAACGTTCTGCCCGGGATTACGGCCCTGAATGACTTTCTTGTAATCAAAGGGAAGCATCTGGTTAGAACCCCCGACGGGCCGAATAATGTAGACCTTGCTCTGCTTGGCGAAATCCAAAAATCCGCCCGCAATAGCAATGGCCTGAAGAACCGTCGTGGGTTTTCCCAGCTCATAGGCTCCTGGCTTGACGATCTTGCCAAGGACGCTGTAGGTTCGGCTCTTCACCTCTTGCACAATCACCGCAACCTGCGGATCGGAAATAAATACCTTCAGCTTCTCTGCCACCAGTTGCTGCACGGCGGGAGCCGTCAAACCGCTCACTTCCAACTCACCAATCAGGGGAAGTGAAATCCTGCCATCCGGGCGAACAGGAACCGTCCGGGTAAGCTCCGTATCCTTCCAGACAGTGATCGCCAAGACGTCGGAGGGACCGATGATGTAGTCATCATCGACGCGCTTGGCGCTCGGTGCATTGGGTTGGCTGGAGGTTTTCTTGCCGCCCTGTTTCACCGAACTGGCCTCTACGGCCTCCGAGGTCGCGACAGGTTTCGCGGCATCGGACCCCAAAGCGGTGGTGACGGCGAATAGAATACATACCGACAGCACAGGTCTGAAAAAGCAACAACTGAGACTGCTAATCCGCATCTTAAATATATCGCTTTCTCTAGTCTGCGCTGATCCGACCCAAAGTGCAAATTGAAGGGGGGCGTTTAGTTTGGCGCAGGAAAGTTTCCGAAGTTGTAATTACCGGGGAGCCGGTAGGCGGGGGTTCGCGCACGATTCCAGGGAAAGGAGACTGAATCCCAGCGCCGATCACGACGGCATGAGACGCTCGCAGACTATCCGGCACCTAAAACGTAAGGACGATGCAACCCAGGATCGGAGACGCCCGTGACAACCTTTTGCTTCTCAATTTCATTTGCTTCCGCAGCACGCACGCGCTCAACCATATTCACATCTACTTCAACGGCGGCGGACCGGGAGAGCATTTCCACGGAGAGAACTAACCGGAAACCCCGCGTTTTGCGGATAAGAATTCCTTCGATCCCTTCCAGGGGCCCAGATTTTATCCTGACCAAGTCCCCACATGTGAGGAATGGGTGGGGTTCAACCTGCAAAGGGCTTTCGACCAAGCGACGTACAGTCTCGATTTCTTCCGTGGGAATATCCGCTGGCCGCGCGCCCCAGCTTACCAAGGAGTGGACACCCGGCGTCGTCACAATGCTCAACATCCGGTCGAGGCCTCCACGGATGAACACGTAATTTGGGAAAAGTGGGAGCAGCATCTCCTTATGACGGTCCTTCCACCGATGGACGGTCCGATATTGCGGAAGAAATACCTCGAATCCCTTGCCTGTCAGGGCCTGGGCGACCACGTTTTCATGCTGATGACGAGTGTAAAGCGCGTGCCATAACGGGATGCAGGAGGTTCCAGCCTGACTGGCAATTTCCTCGTTCCTGAACATCATTCCCTCCCAACCTTCCGTTCTCGAAAACTGATTTCCGCAGATAGGAACATTGATTATATCATCAAAAGGCACCCTCGTGCCCGTGGTAGTTATTATGGTTCTCAGGCATTTCCCACGGGGTTCCCTCCAAGCGAGGGTTGGCGGACAAGTCTGACATCACGCATCGCGACAGCAAGAGTAACCGGCGTATCGGGCGCATCCCTTTGTTCCAGTCGTACCACCACGCCTTTACAGCGAATCTCCGCAGGGTCCCTGACCTCGGCGGCCACCGTGACCCGCAGCCTCAGTTCGAGCGTGCTTTCCACCGCAAAGGGAGAAGAGGAGTGGAACAGCACCCCTGTACAGCTAATATTCTCCGTCTTCCCCTCTAACCATATCGGGCTGTCGACTTCGCGAAAATAGACTGGAAATTGGAGTGCGAAGCGCTTCGCACGGCCATTGCGCTTGTGTGATGTTTTGCGGGTCATAAGAATCAATCCACCTGGGGAGCACTCAGTGCGTCCCTTATCGTAATCCCGTTCCTCGCCCACTGCTCTGAGCCCTTAGGTTCAGGCTTGCGGGCTGTGCAATTCTAGGCGGTCGAAGAGGGTAACGCGGCAGGTTCCGGGAGATATTCGCCAGGGCGAAAGCATTCTCCTCTAGGTGATTGCAACAGATTCATAATCAGAACTCAATCGCCTAGAAAGCAGCTCCGCCCTGTGACTTACATACCTGCTTTTCATGTAAGCCTTGCGTCAACTTTTCAGGGAAGAGATTGCCAACACCGCCCGGACCTGCATCGTTCTGGACCGGGGCCTTATTCAACGGCCACGATCCTCCGACGGTCTTCTCACCTGCGCAATCCGCGTCCGGGCCACAAATTCTTGCCTAAAAATGCCGTCTTTCGAATCTCAGGGCGGGTGGGGTGGTACGTCCGCCACCACTCTTACGGCCGTACAATCCGATAGGGGGAAACCCTGGTAGCAATAATCGCACCCCACCATCATTTCCGGGGCGTTTTGACCGTGCAACCTCTCCGGGGCAAGCCACTTCGGCAGCCCATTCCGTTGAGATTTCACCTGGAAGTACCATGCTCATTGCGACTTGCGGCTCATAGCGTCGGTCGCGCTCTTTATAACTCGCTACGGTGCCGGTTCCCTCGCCTAACATATGTGCTGTCATTCTTGGCCGCTTCCTTACCAGCCTGACCTGAGGTCCGTTGCTTGAGTCATCGATCGTCCCTGAACATTAATGAGGACTTATCTTTACGGGTTCAAGTTTACCTGGTATCTGGGGTGGAACAATGGCCCGATGGTCTCATCGACATGGCACGTTCAGGCACCACGTACTGGCACCCCGAAGTGCTAATTATTAACTTGATACTAAGGGATGTTCCGCGGCCATATATAGCGGGCAGGACTAATCCTCGTTGATCAAACGGTGCTCAACAGCGAAAAGTACCAGTTCCAAGCGGTTAGAGACACCCAACTTGTCAAAAACGTTCGTCAGGTGATGTTTGGCAGTATTTTCACTGATACCTAGCTCACGGGCCAGGTCCTTGTTCGTATACCCGGCACCCACGAGTGCTATGACCTGCCTCTCGCGGGGAGTAAGACCGAAGTCCTGACTGAGCCCGGACACGCTGACTGAGGGTGTAGGTATCGTCCGCCGAAGTGCCTGGATAAGATCTGAAACGCCTTCTTGGCCAATCCAATACTGACCATCGTTTACGCAACGAATGCTCTTGAGAAGGAGCTGTAGGGCGGAATGTTTCAACACGATGCCATGAGCCCCCAATTGCAGGGCCTCGACGATCTGTTCGCCTTCGATGGCCGCAGTCAGGAGGATGGTTCGTGTCTTGGTGCCCAGTTTGCCCTGCTCTCGAAGGACCTCGAGGCCATTCGCCTTAGGCAACGAAAGATCCAGGAGGAGGACCTGAGGATTGAGTTCGCGAACGAGCCTAATAGTCTCCTCACCATCTGCTGCCTCACCGACAATTCGCAATCCCGGCTCGGCTTCCAGCAGCTTCCGCAAACCCTCCCGAAACATGGCGTGGTCATCCGAGATGACAATGTCAATCGTCGCTGGAGACTCTATCATTGGTAGTCAACGGGAGAAGAATCTCTAATCGTGCACCCGATCCTTGTACTGATTCTATCATGAGTTCACCACCGATTGCGCCTACTCGTTCCATTATGACTAAAGGACAGTTGGACGACGCATCGAGTGCTGGAGACGATAAAC
This sequence comes from Terriglobia bacterium, assembly GCA_049519635.1. Taxonomy (GTDB): domain Bacteria; phylum Acidobacteriota; class Terriglobia; order UBA7540; family UBA7540; genus Bog-366. The sequence goes on from JBEKQO010000020.1 coordinate 88,023, forward strand.
GCCCTGTAAATCCGAATCCACGGCCATCGTCCTCCACACACAGCTTGTAGTGGCCATTCTCCCGGCCAAAGCGCACAAGCACCTTGTGAGCTCCACTGTGCTTGCGGACATTCGCCAGCGCTTCCTGTACGATCCGCACCAGTTCAGTACAGACACGTGCCGACAGGGAAACTTCTTGCGATTCCGCGACAAAGCTAGCGGAAATGCCCAGCTCACGTCGAAACCTATCCACCGTCCCACCCATGCACTCCAAAAGGCGGGTGGGCTCAACTTCCAGCGGCTTCACGCGCTGCATTTCCTCTCGCAAATTCGCGATCTCGTTGTGGACAAGCTCTTGCAAGTGCCCAATAGCCTGAATCGGGCATGAGTGTTGACAAGGGGCCCCCTGTGTCCGCCGCAGAACATCAATCTGCATTTCCAGCCCGATCAGCGACTGAATAATCCCATCATGAAGGTCTTGCGAGATGCGCGCCCGCTCCCTGGCTTGGGCACGTGAACGCAGGCGCCCCACCAAGAATTTACCATATACCGCGGGACCCACCTCCCGCACCAACGCCCCAAGAAATCGTGCATCCGTGCTCGGGTTACGCCCCCTCCGAGGATTGTAAATTGTAAGGCGCCCGAGCCACTTCCCTTCGAATGAGAACGACGTCGCCAGTAGCGACCAGGAGCCCACAACCGGCGAGTGCTGCTCACTGACTATTTGCAGGTCATATAGCCCGCCGCGATATCGTTTGGGAGCAGAAAAGCGGTGAAGACCGGAGAGCAAGCCACTAGCCGTTCCACGCTTCTGGTTGCCCGCAACCCCCATCCCAGGTTTATCATCGACCGCCATATGACCAAGTCTGAGCCGGCGCCGAACTTCTTCTGATGGCATAGCGAAGGATGCTCGCCGCGCAGCTTCTGTTAGCTTCCAGGACTCAACCCGCTTCCCGCTTTTTCCTGTCACGCGCGTCACATCCCAGGCAACAGCCTGGTCACCCCTTATCTCCTGGATGGCCAGCCGAACCAAGTCAGCATCAAAGTGCTCCCGCACGGAGATTAAAGTGTTTCCAATGGCCGCCCTAAAGCTTGGTTCAGGGACGGCATTCCGTACGAGCCGGGTGATAATCGCCGCATCCCCATAACGTTTCTTCTCTTTTTCCGCGAGAAGGCCTAGGAGGCATGCGGACGAGACCAAGCTCGCGGACAGAACCATTGTAGCAACGAAAGCACTACCCCCGCGCATCACCCTTGGCGCAATCCCGAACCAGGAGGCAGGGAGAGTTAAACCTGAGAATAAAAAGACGATGCACGCGGCAGAGGTTATAAGGGCACCATTAAAGCCCCATCTAATCGCGGCAGCAAGGAGTACAAATAGGTAAAGCCCCAAGAAGAGGCTTTGCCCTCCACCTGTATAGATTGTGATCAGGGAGATTATGATGACTTCCCCGGCGTGCAGAATCAAACCCCACACCAAGCCGTTGTGCTTGTAAAGCCGAACCATGATGAGATCGAATAAACTGTAAATTAAGTAGAAGAGAATCAGCAGTCGGCTTGCGTTTACATCCCTTCCGAGGGATGCAGGATTGAGGCAAACGATAGTGGTGCAAACTACCGCCAGGATTAGACGAGCATGAGCGAGAAAATCCTCTCGATCCCAAGCTCCTCCTTCTAGCCCCGTTAACGTGTTTTCCGATTCCGTACCAAGGGCTCCCACGGCAAACTCCAGGGGTCTAGCCACAATCGGCCCAAAGGCTTTTTGAGTTTCTCAGAAACATCAAGATGCCCCTTACACACATCGAAGAGGCCCTGCGGGTAGAGAAAAGCTTCCACGCCCGGAACCTTCACCCTGGCCCAAATGACCACGCAATATTATAACCGCTTAGCGTCCATAACGCCTCATAAATTTCAAGCCCACAGTTTACTGATTCCTATTTAATACTTGGGTTTAGCCCATATGTGGCTGCCACATGAGATGGGGCGGCCGGTAGTCAAGCGGCGCGCGCCGCGCACTAGCTCACAGGATGCGCTCCGAGAAGGTCAGGAACTGGCTCTTGGGTCTTTTCAGTCCTCGCGAGTCCCTTCCCCGATGTCGCAGGCCCTCCTACCATACCTACCCACACAAGGGGCCCTTCGTCTGATAGCCATCACCTCGCCGAGGTTGACGGCGATAGCCTCTTTACCCACAGGCACCGGCGGCGCGGAGATTCCCTGCCCATGTCTCGGGCTTGCACCTGCCTATCAATGACGCCGCGACGTTAACCCCTTGCTAACTTTTCAGGAAATCCTCGTAAAGAGCCAGATAAACCATGATCTGCTGCCCCCTGTCCCTCGCGGGGACTACCGACACTGCGCCCTCAAAATTCGTAAGGCTTTGCGGGGAGCCCGTTCCCACGGAACCGCCTCTGCCACAATCCTAATCAGGATTTTTCCCTGGAAGCGGTGAGTGATGCTTGCCCAAAGCAGGAATTCGCTCCTCTGCTACCTTTAGACCCCCACCCGGCACCTAGCACCCGGTGCCCTCAGAGCCTCGCAATAACGACACTGACATTCTTCCATATCCGCTGATTCTATTAGACATGACCGCATGTTCCTGCACTAAATCATTTTCTTTCGGGTGCGCCAGCCGCAAACCTATTCGATTTGCTTTCGAATTTTCAATGACTCGATTTCTGTGGTGGGGCATGGGAAACTTATGTAACTACCTTTATGTTCAATGATATTTTCGGATGGCAGGCCATTTTTGCAATTCACATGCCCCCGCCCCATCGAGTAGCCTGCGCCAACTGCCTGGCACCCGCCACCTAGCACCCGGCACTGTGATTTAGCGCTAATATTGAGACATCCATGGGCTTTGCCAAGAACAAAATTGGCGCCCACTGTGCATCCAATTTACCGGGTAGACCATGTCATGAAAAAGTCCAGCCATCACATCCAGACGAATGATCTGGTGTTGTGTCTCATATGTAGCTTTAAAGACTTTCCGGCGATAGCTACCGTCCCGCAAATTGCAGCCCAAGCCGAATTCCGCGGGGCATCCTCGCAACGCGCGCTTTATTTCTGCGCCCTATTCTGAATTCAGGCGGCGAATACGTCCAGGAAGCGGCCTCTCCTGCAACCCGGCCAAGCCCTTCCCCTCCAAGCGGCGGGGCCAATATTCGTGCCCGCCCGGCGGATACATGGGTACGAGGTCCGAACGGTGGGGAACGCGACGGTAGTTTAGGGCTGAAAGGCTGATTGGGCGCACCGGTCAGGAAGCAGGTCATCAAGGCGGAAGTGCGGGTGGGCGCTTAAGCGCGTGAACAGATCGCGAAGGTACCCTAACCGCAGTAAATGCAGCAACTGATCCGCGTCTCCGCGGCCGTCCTTCAGGCAGGCGTTTGCCATCAACGTAATCGTCCGGAGTGTGAACTCCCCGACCATGGGAAGCGTCGGTAAACATTCCGCATCTTATGGGGAATCTCGGGTAACCGCTGGCCATTGTCCGTCGTCCTTGCCCCGCTGGACGAAGGGTTGACTTTAGTTATTTCGGTCAGGTGACGCAGCCTTGCCAAAGGGACACAAGCTGCGCAACTAGGCGTTGTGAGGTTTCGCAGGACGGCAGCGCGACGGGGCTTGAAGCGGATGACAATGGCGCTAGTCTATGTCTTAGTCGTTCTCGCCTTGCAATGAATCAAGAACCCGGGCGTATACCGAGACCTTGGGGCAAACTCCTTTTAGCGGCTCAACTCCAACCCCGCCAAGCGCTACTTTGCGATCCGGCGGCAAGGCCTCCGCATCGAGGGCACTGGGGCTCCCGCGGCCCCGTCTGTCGGAGGCTCTTTTCGAAGGAATAGGCACGCTCGCAGGGTCGGTTGCCTTTTCACAAGTTAGCACTCCCCGGCGCAGCGAGGTTCGCGCTCGCGTCATCGATAACCAACACCCAATCGTTTGCATCGGGCGGCGTGAAGTCCTGGCTTCCTGAATTCGCATCAGCCCCGATCAGCATGGTTGCGCCGTTACTGGGGTTGAACCACCAGCAATTCACGGTGCTGCCGGCGCTCGCGATCTGGCTCATGTCCACGGTCAGGGTTGTCGCGTTGCCGTTCGGGACATAAGCCATGATGGTCTGGCCGTCCGAGGTTCGCGAAGCTACCGCAATCGTTGTCCCGCTGCCATAGCCTGACGTCAAGGTTGTGTTCCCGGTATCCGGCACCAATTTCCAGAACTCGCGGCTGCGTAAGAGTTGCCCGAGATATTGCTGCGCGGTGGAGCCGGCGGAGTCAAGCTGACTTGGCCACGTCTGACCCATGGTGTCAGATGGCCCGCCGAAGGTCCAGATGGCGTTATTGCCGAAGATTCTACCCAGCGTGCATCCCGAAAGGACCTCCCAATACGATTCCTCCCGAAGTTGCAGCGCGGTCATGGAGTGCTCGCCCTCATACCAGTCTTCTCCCGCCAGTTGCGGCATATTCGGATGAGCGCTAACATAGGACGTATAGTTCCTGGTGCATCCCGCCTGCATTTCTGCGTAGGGATCGTAGACCCAGTTGAGGTTGAGCCAAGTCGGCGGAAAACCTGCTGCCGTATAAGCCCCGCTCACCGAACTTCCCCAGGCGTCCAAACTCGACCAGCCCCCGTTCGGGGCGGCTCCTCCGCTTTCATAGAATCTCGCCGCCTCAAAGGTTATCAGGTGGACGGAATCGGCGGACCTAATCCCCGTGGCCAGTTGATTCAGCTTTTCGTAAAGTGCCGTATCGGTAGGGTCCGCATCTCCCGCCAGGATCCACAGGATGTTCGGATAGTTGTGATAGCGACTGCCCAGCCAAGCTCCATAGGCATTGACCACCCCATCGCTGCTGCTGAGATAGCTTGCCCGGTAGCCCTCGGCGTTGCTAAGACCGGGAAATCCAGGATCGATCCCCACGGTGAGGCCGTAAGACGCCGCCAACTGTAGGATGTCATCGACGTGCGCCCAATAATTCCCATCTTCGTTGGTGAAATCTGCTCCATCAAAGGGAGCGTACCCGTAATAGTTATGAGGCGGATTGGATTGGTAAATATTATCCACTGCCACCGTCCAAAGAACATTGAATCCTCGGGAAGCGCGGTCGGAGAGGTACGTTCCGGCGTCGGCGTTGTCCACCTGCGCAATCAAATCCCAGGCATCCTCTCCCGTCATGAACACCGGCTTGTTCGTGAAGGTGTTCACAAGATACGTATGGGTCGCGTCGAGCGTCATGAACTGGCCCGCTGAATTCATCCCCGTGCCGGTGAGGCTCACGGTCTGCGGGCTGCCGCCGCCGGCGTTATCGGTGAGGGTGACTCCGGCCGTTTCCGTTCCCGTCGAGGTGGGAAAAAAGGTGACGCTGAGCGTGCAGTTTCCCCCCGCCGTCACGGAACTGCCGCAGTTATTGTTTTGAATAAAGTCGCCCGCGTTCGCGCCCGTGATCACGATGCTGGTGATGTTCAAGGTCGCACTGCCCATGTTGGTCAGGGCGACGGTCTGGGCGGTACTGGTCACAAGGAAAGGTTGGCTGCCGAAGTTGAGGCTCGTGGTTGAAAGACTTACGACGGCGCTACCGCCGGTAGTGACGATGAAGTCCAGCACATTCGAAGCGCCCCCGCCGGGTGTGGGATTCGTCACCACCACCGCATAACTTCCCGCCGTCGCCTGGTCCGCCACGCTCAGAGTGATCGTCAACTCGCTGGCACTCACAAAGGTTGGGGTATGCGCCACTCCGTTGTAAGTCACCGTGGAGGTAGAAAGGAAGTTGCTTCCGCTCAGGGTCAGAGTCTGCGCCCCCGCCCCGGCTACGACCGAGGAAGGCGAGAGACTGATGAGCGTGGGAGCGGGATTGGTCACCGTAAAGGTCGCGATCGAAGTCCCCCCGCCCGGCGTCGGATTCGTCACCACCACCGCATAACTTCCCGCCGTCGCCTGGTCCGCCACACTCAGGGTGATCGTCAACTCGCTGGCACTCACAAAGGTTGGGGTATGCGCCACCCCGTTGTAAGTCACTGTGGAGCTCGCGACGAAATTCGTCCCATTGATACTTAGGGTCTGCGCCGCCGCCCCGGCTACCCCCGAGGAAGGCGAGAGACTGGTGAGCGTGGGAGCAGGATTGGTCACCGCAAAAGTCGCGCTCGATGTCCCCCCGCCCGGCGTCGGATTCGTCTCCACCACCGCGTAACTTCCCGCCGTCGCCTGGTCCGCCACGCTCAGGGCAATGGTCAACTCACTCGCGCTCACAAAGGTTGGGGTATGCGCCACTCCGTTGTAAGTCACCGTGGAGGTAGAAAGGAAGTTGCTTCCCCTCAGGGTCAGCGTCTGTGCCCCCGCTCCGGCTACGGTCGAGGAGGGCGAGAGGCCCGTCAGGTTGGGCCCCGAATTCGTGACCGCAAAAGTCGCGCTCGAGGCCCCCCCGCCCGGCGTCGGATTCGTCACCACCACCGCATAACTTCCCGCCGTCGCCTGGTCCGCCACGCTCAGGGTGATCGTCAACTCGCTGGCACTCACAAAGGTTGGGGTATGCGCCACCCCGTTATAAGTCACTGTGGAGCTCGCGACGAAATTCGTCCCATTGATACTTAAGATCTGCGCCCCCGCCCCGGCTACGACCGAGGAAGGCGAGAGACTGGTGAGCGTGGGAGCGGGATTGGTCACCGTAAAGGTCGCGCTCGAGGTCCCCCCAGCAGGCGCGGGATTCGTCACCACCACCGCATAACTTCCCGCCGTCGCCTGGTCCACCACACTCAGAGTGATCGTCAATTCGCTGGCACTCACAAAGGTTGGGGTATGCGCCACCCCGTTGTAAGTCACCGTGGAGGTAGAAAGGAAGTTGCTTCCGCTCAGGGTCAGAGTCTGCGCCCCCGCCCCGGCTACGGCCGAGGAGGGCGAGAGGCTCGTCAGGTTGGGCCCCGAATTCGTGACCGCAAAAGTCGCGATCGAAGTCCCCCCGCCCGGCGTCGGATTCGTCACCACCACCGCATAACTTCCCGCCGTCGCCTGGTCCACCACGCTCAGAGTGATCGTCAACTCGCTGGCACTCACAAAGGCTGGGGTATGCGCCACCCCGTTATAAGTCACTGTGGAGGTAGAAAGGAAGTTGCTCCCGCGCAGGGTCAGAGTCTGCGCCCCCGCCCCGGCTACGACCGAGGAAGGCGAGAGACTGGTAAGCGTGGGAGCGGGATTGGTCACCGTAAAGGTCGCGCTCGATGTCCCCCCGCCCGGCGTCGGATTCGTCACCACCACCGCGTAACTTCCCGCCGTCGCCTGGTCCGCCACGCTCAGAGTGATCGTCAACTCGCTGGCACTCACAAAGGTTGGGGTATGCGCCAC
>JBEKQO010000021.1:0-44436 GCA_049519635.1 Terriglobia bacterium
TATTGCCCTCGCCCCTTTGGGGGAGAGGGTGGCGCGCATCCGGCGTAATCGCCAGCCGGGGCGGGCCGGGTGAGGGGGTCTCGCCTATTGTCAATTCTTACGTGGGACACCACACTAGCTCGGCTGCAGCAAGACCTGCGCAGGATGTCTTTCCAGTCTCATTTCCTACCCATTTATCCAAATGGGCCGCCCATTCGCTGGGCGCAGTGCAGACTCTAGGGCAGTGCCAGCGAAACGAGTGTCTTCTGGTCAAACTCCCTGACACGTTGTCTATTCAAAATTGCCACCCCCGGGTCCATTATGGAAGGGGGATTGCTCGGTATTCCGGTGAGATCCATCGCGATGGCCGGCTGACGCAGACCTGTTTTTCAAGGTCTGCGGCTCTTCGTGCCCAAGCGCCGCGGACCGACAAAACAGGTCCGCGCTACAATTGCTTTTCCTCAGCGACATTTTGTAGCCTCTTACTGTTCATGGGTAGTGTCCTAATTTGCGACGTAGCGCCGGGCTTTAGCCCGGCATGTGCCGCCCTAAAGGGCGGCGCTACATTCAAAATAGGACACTACTTGTTCTTGATTTGTCTTGACATTCGTAGCATAGTTTGATAGACTATAGCAGTGTTACTGTGGGGTGCTGTCATGCTCGCGCGCAAGTCTCCCTCCTTGGTTAACCCGAACCGGTCAAACCTGGGAATTTTACGGAGCAGAATCTCGGCCTTGGGCTATGGAGGACGACCACGCGCCGCTGATGCGGAGGAGGGACGATTCCAACCAGCGACAGTTGTGGCGACTTACCAACATCTTGGTCAAGATGCGGAAGGGGGAGCTAACCCTGACAGAATGAAAAGATTAAAAGTCCTCTGGATGAGTTATTGAAAACAAAGAGGCGAAATGAAAAAGATGTTAAAAATGAAGATACCTCTGGATGAGTTATTGAAAACAAAGGGCCAAGAAAAGTGCTCTGGATGAGTTGATGAGAATAAAGAGGTTACGTACATTTGACGTTAGTCATATGAAAATAAGCTTGTTAGCTTGATAATCCGCCCGGGAATTCGTAATTGCAATCGGAAATTCTTGGTAATGTCTCAAAATGGAAGGGGGATTGCTCGGTATCCCCATGAGATCCATCGCGATGGAATTTGCTGGCTTGAGGAGGGAAAAGCGCAGTGTCTACTTTTAGTGAAGCCTTTCGAGCCTCGGGCGTGCGTATCGAATCACTGGCAGCGCTGCCGGAGCCCCTCCGTCCCCTGGGGGACATTCTCGATGCGGCGGAGAGGAACCCCGGCCTCGACGTGGAGGACGCAGCTTCGCTGATTGCCTGGGCGCGCGATCCCGCGCGGCGCGGGGAAATCCACACGGCGGCGCAGCGGGTTCGCGAGCGGGTGGCCCCGCACACGGTGGAGTTTGTCATCCCTGTTTATCTCACCAGCTTTTGCCAGAACGAATGCCTTTACTGCGGATATCGCCAGAGCAACGCGCTGGCCGAGCGCGTGCGCCTGAGCCTGGACGAATTCAGCCGTGAGCTCGACCTGATTCTTTCCTGGGGCCACCGGCAAATCGAACTCGTGCTCTCCGAAGACCCCGAGTTTGGCCCCCAAGTGGTGGCGCGCTACGTGGAGTTGACGCGCCAGAGGCTCGACCGCCTGGGCGGCGGCGTGGTGGGACTCTGCTCCCCGGTTTATGAGCGCGAGGACTACGCGCGGCTGCGACAGGCGGGCCTGGAATGGGTGGTGGAGTGGCAGGAGACCTATCACCAGCCACACTTCGACCGCTGGCACGTTGCCGGTTCGCCCAAGCGGGATATCGAATATCGCCTGGATTTGTGGGACCGCGTCATCGCGGCGGGCATCAGGAAAATCGCCTTGGGTGCGCTGCTGGGGCTCTATGACTGGCGATACGACGCGCTGGCCACCATCGAGCACGGCAACTACCTGCGCCGCACCTATGGCCTGGAACCGCACGCCATTGGTATTCCGCGCCTAAAGCCCGCGCGCGGCGTGCTGGCATCGCAAAAGGCGTCGCGCTTCACCGTTTCGGACGACGATTACCGTTTGATCCTGAGCCTTTACCATCTTGCCTTCCCGCGCTCGCGGCTGTTCTTCAACACTCGCGAGAACTACGAGATGAATATTTCCATGGTGGCGCCGGGCGACCTCTTTACCGTGGACTGCGACACCTTTCCGGGCGGGTACCTTCGCAATGACACGCCCGGGCAGTTTTCCACTCATGGCTTTCCCTCCCGGCGGGAGGTTGCCGGCGTGTTCGCTGCCCGCGGGCTCACGAGCTTGTATCTGGAGGCCGAAACCCCGCTGCCCGCTCCCGAGCCGCCCTCCGCGGTTGTGCCGCCCGACGTCGTGAAATGGCGGGAAGAACACGCCAAGATTCGCACCGCCTTGCAGGACTGGCAGGCGATCCTCGACGGGCTGGTTCTGCACCCCGGTGAAAATCTCACCGACCGGCAAGCGGCGCTGGCGGCGCTACGCATGACGATGTACTTTTTCAAGACCTATGCTATGGACCATTGCCGCCGGGAAGAGGGCGCCTTTTTCAGCGGCTTCGCACCGAGCTCTGACTCGGCGACGAAGCTCCAGGCATTCCGCGACGGGCATGAGCGCTTGGGGATCGACCTTGACAAGTTTGAAAGGCAAATGGCCTCCTACCAACTCTCGGGCGACCCCACCGTGCTGCTCACCTTGGGAAACCGCGCCATCCGCGAACTGGGCGAGCACCTCGACGGAGAAGAGGAGTTCGCGGAAAGGCAGTCCGTGGTCAGAGGTTCGGCGTCAGCGTCGCTATAGAACGTTGAGCCGACTTCTTCGAGCGCCACGAATACTTTCTCTTCCAAGCGTGGTGTCTCTGTAACCTCCGCGCTCAGAAAACCTCAACACAGAGGTCACGGAGATACTCGGTGCGCTCTGTGTTAAAGTTTGAGGAGCAATGAGAACACAGAGAAGCTCCTTTGGGTCGCGGCCGCCAATCGCGCGGTGATATTCAAGACCCGTCATTCGGCCGTTGTCTGGACGGGTCCGGACCTTTGTGATACAAGTTGAAAAGTATGCTGCCAGGCGGCGGGCCGCTTGGAGAAATTGAATCATGTGGACTTCCAAGCATGTCGTGATCGTGGGCGGGTGTGGACACGTGGGGCTGCCCCTGGGCCTGCTTTTCGCCTCCCGCGGTGTGAAAGTAACCTTACTGGATATCGACAAAGCCAAAGTGGAAAAAGTGAACCGGGGCCAGATGCCATTCCTGGAACAGGGCGCTCCGGAGCTGCTCCAACGAGTGGTGGGCAAAGGCTTGGAGGCGACGTTGGACGAGGCCTGCCTGGCCCGCGCCGATGCGGCCATCGCCGTCGTGGGCACCCCCGTTGACAAGTACTTGAATCCGACTCTCCGCAATCTCTGCCGGAGCGTTGACGATTTGCTCATCCACCTCCCTGAGGATGCGCTGCTGGTGTTGCGCAGCACCATCTATCCGGGAGTCACCAAGATCGTCTATGATCGGGTGCAAGCTCTGGGACGCAAGGTGCACGTCGCTTTTTGCCCGGAGAGGATCACGGAAGGGAAGGCGATCGAGGAACTAACGCGGCTGCCCCAGATTGTCGCGGCGTTTGAGCCGGAAGCGATGGCGCGAGCCCGCAACCTTTTTTCTATACTCTCTCCAGATATTATTGAATTAACGCCCGCGGAGGCGGAACTCGCCAAGCTCTTCACCAACAGTTGGCGATACCTCAATTTTGCCATTTCCAACCAGTTCTATATCCTCGCCCAAAGCTATGGGCTCGACTTCTATCGCATCTATGACGCGGTCACGCGCGATTATCCGCGCATGGCCAGTTTTTCGCGGGCGGGTTTCGCCGCCGGTCCTTGCTTACTGAAGGACACGTTGCAGCTTGCGGCCTTTACCGGAAACAACTTCTTTATGGGACACGCCGCAATGCTGGTCAACGAGGGGCTCCCCAATTACCTCGTCGCGCAATTGCGTCCCGGCGGGCTGGCCGACAAAAGTGTGGCGATTCTCGGCATGGCCTTCAAGGGTGATTCCGACGATGTGCGCGATAGCCTTTCCTACAAGCTGCGCAAACTGTTGGAAGTCGAAGCCCGCGAAGTGCTCTGCACCGACCCTTACGTGCAGGACCCTTCCCTGGTTCCCGTGGAGCAGGCCTTGGCGCGCGCCGATATCCTCATCCTGGGCGCTCCCCATTCCGTCTACCAATCTCTGGTCTTGCCTCCGGACAAGCAGGTGGTGGACGTTTGGAATTTCTGGCCCAAGTCGAAGGCTGTTGACCTGAAGGCCGAACCCGAGCTGTTCCCACTAAAAGATTGAGGAGAAAAAATGAAAATCGGAATCCTGGGATCAGGAATCGTTGGGCAAGTGCTGGCGGCGGGTTTCCTCAAGCATGGCCACGAAGTCATCATCGGCACCCGCACGCCCGCGAAGCTGGAGGAATGGCTCAAGCAGAACCCACGTGGACGCGCAGCGGGCCTTGACGCCACGGCCCAGTTCGCTGACGTGGTGGTGCTGGCCGTCAAGGGCACCGTGGCCGCGGACGCTCTACGTGCCGCCGGGGAAGCTCATCTGGCGGGAAAGACCGTCATCGACGCCACCAATCCCATTGCCGATGCGCCACCTACGAACGGAGTCTTGCCGTTCTTTACCGATCTCAACGAATCACTCATGGAACGCCTTCAACGGGAGTTCGCGGGTGCAAAATTCGTTAAGGCCTTCAATTCCGTGGGCAACACCTGCATGGTGAACCCGCAGTTCAAGGGTGGAAAGCCCACCATGTTCATTTGTGGAAACGACGACGACGCCAAGAAAACCGTGACGGGAATTCTCGATCAATTCGGTTGGGAAACCGCCGATATGGGCAAGGCCGAAGCCGCTCGCGCCATTGAGCCGCTCTGCATGCTTTGGTGCATTCCCGGCATGCTGCGCAATGAATGGGTCCACGCCTTCAAGTTGCTTACTTAAGGCGCGCGATTGCCTTTTGGTATAACCTCGGTTATACTGCTGCCATGAAAACAGCCATCTCTATTCCCGACCCTCTGTTCAAAGAGGCAGAACGGCTCACCAAGCGGCTCCGCATACCGCGCAGTCAACTCTATGCGCGAGCGTTGGAAGATTACGTCAAGCGCCAAATGTCAAAGGGAATTAAGGAAGCGCTTGATGAAGTCTACAGCACGGAGCCATCGGAACTTGATCCCGTAATTGCTCAGTTGCAGGCGGAGGCGCTGGGCAGGGAGGACTGGTGATTCGACGCGGGGAGATTTGGTGGGGTTCCCTGCCGGAACCAGTGGGCTCCGAACCAGGCTATCGCCGTCCGGTTTTAGTGGTTCAAACCAATGAGTTTAACGAGGGCCGTCTACGCACGGTGATCGTGCTCACTATCACCTCCAACTTGCGCTTGGCGGGCGCCCCCGGGAACGTCCTTTGTCACAAACGGGACACGGGGCTGGCCAAGGACTCTGTGGTCAATGTGTCCCAGGCTGCCACGGTGAATAAGACCCGTCTGACCCAACGGATTGGAATTTTACCCACGCCGGTAATGCACGAAGTCGAGGCCGGAATGCGCTTGGTGCTGGGGTTGTGAGTCAAATCGAAACGCAGGGATTGCCGGCTGGATGATTCATTCTCTGTGGCGGAGCGTTCTCATGACCGAGGAACAGATCAAGAAACTTCGCGGCCATTACCACTCATTGCTCGGTCAGCAACGTGTGATCGACCATCTACGACGTCAGGTTAATGACCCCTTCAACGGGCCACCTGCAACAATCGTAGAGGGGGCACCTGTTCACACCCTAAGTCGCGAAATCAAGAAGATAGAAAGAGAATTTCCAGGTCTCTTGCCACCATTTCGCCGCTCTACGTTTCAAAAGTATGGGGCCGACTTCCTATCTGATGGCGTCCTACCATATCTCGCAGGAGCAATCGGGATATTACAAGTGGAAATTGAGATGTCCGAGGGCGCTCCGGTGACATAGAATCGCGAGTTTTCGTTTGTCACAGACCCCGAACTGCGGAGATTGATCGAACGGGACTACTCGGAGATTCAAAGGGGATACATCGCCAAGTGTTGGAAATCGGTCATAGTGCTTTCAGGTGGCGCAATTGAGGCGATGTTGCTTGACCGTCTACAGCGTGACCCAACTCCGGCTAAATCGGCAAAGGGCGCGCCGAATAAGTCTGATCTGACGAAATGGGATCTCAGCGAGCTCATCAACGTTTGTGTTGAGCTGAACTCTATCAGTCAGGGTGCTGAGAAGCTGTCTCACCCCATTCGTGAGTATCGAAATCTTATCCACCCCGGAAATGAAATCCGAAATAAGCTCATATTTGCCGCCGAGGAAGCTAAGATTGCGTTGGAGGTCCTCCACATAATTCATAGGGACCTTTCGACGCGACAGGTGACTTAAGATACAAATGGACCTCCAAACCCAAATCGAAAATTTATTCTCGAAAAGCACCGACGTTTTCACCGACGAATACTTCCTCGCTTTTCACGAATTCAAGGCCGCTTTGAACGAGGGCCGGGTGCGCGCGGCGGAACCGGATGCGAGTTCGCCTTCCGGCTGGCGGGTGAATGGGTGGGTGAAGAAAGGAATCCTGCTGGGGTTCCGCATTGGGCGGATTGTGGGGATGAGTGTAGCGCCGGGCTTCAGCCCGGCATCTGCCGCCCTGAAGGGCGGCGCTACATTGGCAGATGCCGGGCTAAAGCCCGGCGCTACAGAAAATCCCCAACTCCAGACTGCAGGCGGCGCGCTGCAAAGCCAATTTCGCGACAAACACACCTACCCACTGAAACAACTCCCGGACGGCCAGAACATCCGCGTGGTGCCGGGCGGGTCGTCGATCCGCGATGGCTGCTACATCGGGAAGAACGTGACCTGCATGCCGCCGATGTATATCAACGTGGGCGCGTATGTGGACGAGGGGACCATGGTGGATTCGCACGCGCTGGTGGGTTCCTGCGCCCAGGTCGGCAAGCGTGTCCACATCAGCGCCGCGGCGCAAATCGGTGGCGTGCTGGAACCGATTGGCGCGCTGCCCGTAATCATCGAGGATGAAGCGCTGGTGGGCGGCAACTGCGGCGTGTACGAAGGCACGATCATAGGCAAGGGCGCGGTGCTCGCCGCCGGAACCATCATCACCGGTTCCACGCCCGTCTACGACTTGGTGCGCGACACCGTCCATCGCCGCGAGGGCGGCGCTCCGCTGAGGATTCCTGAGGGTGCGGTGGTGGTCCCCGGGGCACGCAATATCACCAAAGGTCGTGGCAAGGAGTTGGGAATTTCCCTCTACACCCCGGTCATCATCAAATACCGCGATGAAAAAACCGATCAGGCCGTCCGGCTGGAGGATTTGCTACGCTAAGGAGACATGCGAGAAACCATGGCCTCGTCAAAGTTCCATGAGGACGAAAAGTCCATCTCACCCGCCCTCCTCAGTCGGGCACGCCTCTCCGCCTGGAGAGGGCTGTGATTTTGATTCCTTTCCCTCTCCCTTGGGGAGAGGGGGGACCGCAAGGCGGGGAGTGAGGGGTCTCGGGTCGTGCATTCAATACCTGGAGATATGCGTCATCCGCGAATTCGACGGAACCCTCAAAAGAATCCCTAAAAAGAAACGTCTTGACGAGGGAAATCCGCCATGCTACTTTACCTACCGACTGGTCGGTATCATGATCCGGCCGGTCATTGTGAGCGACATTATGGGTAAGCCTGTTTCCGGTTCGGAAATCCTGCTCGAAAGCCTGAAGCGCCAGAAGGTGGATGTGTTTTTTGGCCTCCCGGGGGGGGCTGTCCTTCCCCTCTACGATGCCCTTTACAGTGCGGGCATTCGCCACCTGCTGGTGCGGCACGAGCAGGCCGCGGCCTTCGCTGCCGACGGCTACGCGCGGGTCACCGGCAAGCCCGGGGTATGTTTGGGAACATCCGGTCCTGGCGCCACCAACCTGATCACCGGTTTGACCTCGGCAATGATGGATTCCATTCCCATCGTCGCCCTGACGGGCCAAGTCCCGGCGGCGTTGATTGGTAAGGACGGATTCCAGGAAGCCGACACGATCGGGATCAGTCTCCCTTCCACCAAGCAGTCATTCGCCGTTCGCTCGGCTGCGGACATTCCCAGGATTATTGACCGGGCCTTCCGGTCGGCAGTCTCGGGGCGTCCGGGCCCGGTGCTGGTGGATCTTCCCAAGAGTGTGCTGATGGAAATGGCGGAGCCCAATTACCCGGCCACATTGGGCGTCGCGGAACCTGAGCGCAGGCGCGAGTTTGGGGATGCCGACATTGAGCGCGCCGCCGACATGATCCTGGAGAGCCGCCGCGCGGTGTTCTACGTGGGGGGCGGCGCGATTGCCTCCGACGCCTGGCAGGAACTTCGCGAACTGGCGGAGTTGACCCATATCCCGGTCACCACAACCTTGATGGGGTTGGGAGCCTTCCCCTCCCGCCATCCGCTGTCGCTGGGGATGCTGGGGATGCACGGCTCCTACGCCACCAACATGGCGATCTGCAACAGCGACCTTCTGGTGGCCATCGGCGCGCGGTTTGACGACCGGGTGACGGGCCGCTTGAACGGTTTCGCCACCGGCGCCAGGAAAATTCAATTTGACGTTGATCCTTCTGAGGTCAACAAAAACGTGCAGGTGGATTTGTCCCTGGTGGGCGACGCGCGCGAAGCGCTGAAGGCTTTGATAGATGTTTTGCAGCGCCGCCAAGCGGCTCCTACGCCCGAGCGCCACCGCTGGCTGCAGCGTATTGAGTTGTGGCGCGGCGAGCATCCCCTGACTTACGACAAGTATGCGAACACGGTGAAGCCCCAGATGGTGATTGAAGCCATCAACCAACACGCCGCGGAAGACGCCATTATCTCCGTGGACGTGGGCCAGCACCAGATGTGGACGGCGCAGTTCTACAACTTCTCGCAGCCCCGCACCTGGCTATCATCTAGCGGACTAGGCTCGATGGGTTACGGATTCCCCGCCGCCATGGGCGCGCAGATGGCCTTCCCGGACCGCCAGGTGGTGGCCATTGTCGGCGACGGCGGTTTCCAGATGACCCTGAACGATCTGGCCACGGTGGTGCAATACCGCGTGCCGGTGAAGATTGTGATCATCAACAACCGCGCCCTCGGCATGGTGCGCCAGTGGCAGGAAATCTTCTTTGAGAAGCGTTACTGTGACATTAACCTCGATTTTGCCCCCGACTTCGTGAAGCTGGCGGAGGCCTATGGCATCCGCGGCGCGCGCGTGGAACATCGCACCGACGTGGCGGATGCGATCGAGGATTTCCTTAGCGATCGCGAGCCGCGCTTGCTCGACGTTTGGGTGGACCCGGCGGAAAACGTTTATCCCATCGTTCCCCCGGGAGCCGCGCTGGCAGAAATGGTAGTCGAGCCGCCACGCGCGCAGATGGAAGAAGAAGCGTTGGACGATTTGTGGGCAGTTTAACTAGGTGCCAGGTGTCAGGTGTCGGCGTCGAATTTTGAAGCTCGAAAATCGAAATTCAAGGCGCAAAATCCGGCATCTGTCTTACGAGTCGCGAACTTCGGTTCTCGAGTTTCGGTTTTTCCCCTGACACCTGATACCTGGCAACTGACACCTTCGGAGGGAGTTCTCCATGCAATGGCTCATCACGCTTGAAACCGAGCAGGACCTGATTGTGACTTGCCGCCTCATGAACGTTTTTCGCCGCAAGGGGTTGAAGATCACCACCCTGGCGATGGCCGGCCGCCCCAACGGTTTTTGCATGATGGCCGTCCTGGACTCGCCCGAGTCAGACATCGACCATCTCTTCAACTTCCTGCGCGGGATGGAAGGCGTGGAGCGCGTCTCGTATTATCAACATCAGACCTCCGCCGACGCTACCTTCGTCTTTATCGACGCCGACGCCGACACCTCGCGGGTGGCCGAAATCCTTAAGACTTTTCCGGGGTCAAAGCTGATCTTTGCCAGTCACGGAAAATATCTCCTCGAGGTTCCCAAGGAAGGCCGCCGGCAGGCCGCCGCGCCGGCTTTTGGTATGCCGGAGTTCCTTCCCTTCGCCTGCGTAAAATCCACCCGGACCGTGCCGAGCCCGGTCCTGGTTGGCGCGCAAGCATGAGAAGGACAGTGGTTGGTGGATAGTGGTCAGTGGCTAATGGTTGGCAAATTACGGCCAGTGTCTAGCCACTAACCACTAAACACTAACCACTGCTCTTCCGACTTCGTATATAATTCTGCTTTCTAAATTCAATGAACAAAAGGATTCTAGAGTTATGGCTAAAGTTTACTACGAGAAAGATGGTGACCTAAAGAATCTCGCGGGAAAGACCGTGGCCATTATCGGCTACGGCAGTCAAGGGCACGCGCATGCGTTGAATCTGCGCGACAGCGGAGTGAAGGTGATTGTCGGGTTGCAGCCCACCAGCGCTTCGCGCGCCAAGGTACAAGCCCAGAATTTGGAAGTCTACGACCCGGCGGAAGCCACACGGCGTGCCGATTTGATCGCGATTCTGGTGCCGGACCAGACGGCGGCGAAACTGTACAAGGAATCCATCGGACCCAATCTGACGGCCGGCAAGACACTGCTCTTCGCCCACGGCTTCAATATTCATTTCAAGTTCATCACTCCGCCGGCGAATGTTGACGTTATCATGGTGGCGCCCAAGTGCCCCGGACATCGCCTGCGCGAGCTCTTCACCGAGGGCGTTGGCGTGCCTTCCCTTCTGGCCATCGAACAGGATGCCACCGGCCATGCGGAGGCCACCGGCTTGGCTTACGCCAAGGGGATCGGCTCGCTGAAGGCGGGCGTCATTGGCACGACCTTCAAGGAAGAGACGGAAACGGACCTCTTCGGCGAGCAGGCAGTTCTTTGCGGTGGAGTCTCCGCGCTCATCACCACTGCGTTCGAAACGATGGTCGAAGCCGGCTACCAACCGGAGATCGCCTACTTCGAGGTCTTGCACGAACTCAAGCTGATCGTGGACCTCATCTACCAGGGCGGCATCAAGTACATGCGCTATTCGGTGAGCGACACGGCCGAATACGGCGACTACACGCGCGGGCCCCGGGTGGTTGACGAGCACGTGCGCGAGACCATGAAGACAGTTCTGGCGGAAGTCCAAAGCGGCAAGTTTGCCAATGAGTGGATGGATGAAAACGCCAAAGGACGCCCGAACTTCCTGGAAATGCGCGCCAAGGCTTCCGCGCACCTCATTGAGAAGGTGGGAAGCGAGCTGCGCAAGATGATGCCGTGGATCTCCACCTCCAAGGAAGAAGTCACGGCGGCACAGGCCGCGGCAAGGCAGTAAGCAGCAGGCAGCGAGAAACCGGCACCTTGTAGGGGCGGTTCGCGAACCGCCCCTACTCCATATTTGAGGACAACAATGAAGACAACTGACACCAAGGCTGTACGCGGCCCCCGCGATTTTCAGAGCAGGGTAAAAAAGCTGGCGCTTATTGGCTGCGGGAAAATGGGCGAGGCCCTGCTTTCCGGCATCCTGGGTTCGCAGCTCATCCCCGTCGAGAACGTGGAAGTGACCGTGGCGGAGCCGCCGCAGGCTGATTTTCTTGCCGGAAAATACGGGGTGAGAGCTTCTACCAACAACATCCAGGCCGTGAGGGGCGCCGACCTGGTGTTAATTGTTTTGAAACCCCAGCAGGTGAAGGGAGTACTCCACGAGATAAAGAAAGTGCTGCGTAAGGACGCGGTGATCATCTCCGCCGCGGCCTCCGTCACCACGGCGCTTATCGAGCGCGAACTCGGGCGTCCGGCGCGCGTGGTTCGTGCCATGCCCAACACTCCCTGCCTGATTCGCCAGGGCATGACGGCAATTGCCGCCTGCGCCAACGCCACATCCGATGACGTGGCGCTGGCGCGGGAAATCTTTAGCTCCATGGGGCGCACCGTCGTGGTGGATGAGAAACACATGGACGCCATCACCGGCCTGTCCGCCTCCGGTCCGGCCTACGTTTACCTGATCATTGAATCGCTGGCGGAAGGTGGCGTGAAGATGGGCCTGCCGCGCGAGCTTTCCACGGAGCTTTCCGCGCAAACGCTGCTCGGCGCTTCTTCACTGGTGCTGCACACGGGCGAACATCCGGCCAAACTGAAAGACATGGTCACCACGCCCGCGGGCTGCACTATCGATGGACTGTTGGAACTGGAAGAAGGCGGCCTGCGCGTCACGCTGATCAAAGCCGTGGTCCGCGCCGCCCAACGCGCCAAGCAACTGGTGGACGGGCAGAATTCCTAACCGCGTGTCACGCGGTTTTCAGGCCTACCGCCCGGGCTAACTTCCTCTGCCGCTCGTCAAAGGTCCAGAAGCGCTCAGCCTTCAGTTCGAGCGCCGAGGCGACATGCAAGGTATCGAGAGTCCGCAAGCCCAGCTTGGCCCCGTGACGGCGGGCCAGTTGGGCGCAAACGTCAAAGACCGATTCTGGCATAGCGACTTCCACCCACAAGCCGCTCTCCCGGTGTTGCTGAAACCGCCCATAAGAGGAATCGGCTTCAGATCGGGAGGCCGCCTGTCTGAAGACCTGCTGTTCGACAGCATGGGTCCATTCCGCCACATGAAAGGGGGTCAGCCACACGGCTGGATTGGAAGCCATTCGCAGTTCGGCCTCGGGTGAGTGTACGTCGGGGATATAAAGGGAGACGAAGAAGCTGGTATCGGCGTAGGTGCTCAATAGCGTGATCGCTCCCGCTCCTCGATCAGTAAATCCGCTCCGGGAAGGATGCGGTCCCCAAAAATTTCGCGGCGCATGGCGGCGAAGTCGGGAATCTTGCGGGTTTTGGCCGGCGACGCCACGGGAACTATGCGGCCGATAACCTTGTCGCGCTCCCGCAGTTCCACGGTCTTGCCGGCGCGCAACCAAGCCTTCAGTTGCTTCGTATCCCTGAGCTGGCGAATGTTCATGTTAGGCATGACGCCATCGTGACACATTTTGTGTCACGTTGTCAATCACCAAGGGTTTCGGGGTAAGGGGACAGCGCTAGCCTGCGTCACGGAAGTCCAAGGCGGTCAGCGCCCGAGGAAAATTACGACCGCAGCAGCGACCGATAGCGCAATTCCGGACGTACGGGAAATTCGTGGGCGAAGTTCTTGATCTTTTCAAAAATCCCGTCAACATCCAGGCCGTACTTGGCGTGCAGCAAAGCGGGTGCGCCGTGGGGGATGATGCGGTCGGGAACAGCGATGCGCAGAATGCTGGCGGGAATTTTCTTGTCCTGCAAAAGGGTGGCGATCGCCGAACCAAAACCTCCGGCTTCCGTGCCTTCCTCAGCGGTCACCAGGAATTGTTTTTCCGCCGCCAGACAGCAGATCAATTCCTCGTCCAGGGGTTTAACGAACCGCGCATTGATGACCGTGGCACGAATTCCCAGAGCCTCCAGCCTTACTGCCGCTTCCAGGCAAGGGTAGACCATGGAGCCCAGCGCCAGGATACCGATGTCGGAACCCTCGCGCAGAATCTCGCCCTTGCCGATCTCCAATGCCTTCAGTTCCGGGTCCAGGGCGACGCCCATGCCATTGCCGCGCGGGAAGCGCAGAGCGGCGGGTCCGTTGCAGTTGATCGCGGTGTAAAGCATGTGGCGCAATTCGTTTTCGTCTTTGGGGGCCATCACCACGATGCCCGGCAGGGCGGGGAGATAAACCAGGTCGTAGAGACCGTGGTGTGTGGGGCCGTCGGCGCCCACCAGGCCGCCGCGGTCGAGGACAAATGTCACCGGAGAGCGCATCAGGCAGGTGTCGTGCATCACCTGATCAAAGGCACGCTGCAAGAAGGTGGAATAAATGGCGCACACCGGCCGCATGCCTTCGCATGCCAATCCCGTAGCGAAGGTCACGGCGTGTTGCTCCGCGATTCCCACGTCGTAAAAGCGATCGGGAAAGCGTTTGGAGAATTCGTCCAAGCCCGTACCTTCTCCCATGGCAGCGGTAATGGCCACCACCCGTGAATCCTTCTCCGCAATCTGGCAGATGGCTTTGCCGAACACCGCGGTATAGCTCGGCGCCACCACCGGCCCCTTGTGGAAAGCGCCCGTGGAGAAATCAAACGGAGTTACACCGTGATATTTCACGGGGAGCTTCTCGGCTTGCGGGTAACCCTTGCCCTTTTGGGTCACGATGTGAATCATGACCGGCCCGGGGCGCTTCTTGGCCTTGGAAAGCGCGTCCATCAATTCTTCCAGGTTATGACCGTTGATGGGCCCGACGTATTCAAAGCCCAGTTCCTCAAACACCAGTCCCGGAATCAACATGCTCTTCGCGGTATCCACCAAATCTTGGGAAAGTTTCAGCAGCCGGGGACCCAGGCGCGGAACGGCGCGGATCATCTTTTCCACTTCTTCGCGCAAGCGGTTGTAGGCTTGCCCGTGAACGATGCGGTTCAGGTAGCCGGCAAACGCGCCAACGTTGGGAGAGATCGACATCTTGTTGTCGTTCAGAATTACCAGCACCCGTTTCTTCAACGTCCCGAGGTTGTTGATGCCCTCCAGTTCCACGCCCGTGGTCAGCCCGGCGTCTCCCACCACGGCCACCACGTGAAAATCCTCGCCCTTCAGATCGCGCGCCACCGCCATGCCCAATGCCCCGGAAATCGCGGTTCCGGCGTGAGCAACGTTAAATGTATCGTAAGGGCTTTCATCACGAACCGGGAAGCCGGAGATTCCTCCGTATTGGCGAATGGTGGGGAAGCGGTCGCGCCGGCCGGTCAGGATCTTATGGCCGTATGCCTGGTGGCCCACGTCCCAAACGATCTTGTCGCGCGGCGTGTCAAACAGGTAATGGAGTGCGAGGGTTAGCTCTACCGCGCCCAGGCTGGAGGCCAAGTGGCCGCCGATCTTCGCGATCACGGAGACCATATAGTCACGCAGCTCCTCGGCGACGATGGGAAGATCCTCCCGGGGCACTTTCTTCAAATCGGCCGGGGATTCGATGTGATTGAGATACTGGTATTCCATTACGAACTCCTCGCAATCAAATAGTGTGCTATGCCTTGCAGAATCTGGGCGCGCGCGCCGTAGGGTTCCAGGACCTCACAAGCCTCTTCCACCAAGCGGGAAGCGATTCGCCTGGAAGCCTCGATGCCATGCAGCGCGGGGTAAGTGGCCTTGTGCTGTTGCTCATCTTTGCCAAGGGTTTTGCCCATTTCGGCCTGCGACCCCAGCACATCGAGCAGATCATCTGCAATTTGAAATGCCAAACCGATCTTTTCTCCGTAAGCCGTAACGCGCGCCACATCGTCCTGGCACGCCGGGGATAAAATCACGCCCGAACGTAGTGCCGCCCGCATAAAAGCTCCGGTTTTGGCGGAATGGATATATTCCAGTCGCGCGGGGTCGCCGGTCCTGTTCGTGGTCTCCAAGTCAACCACCTGCCCCCCCACCATCCCTCTTCTTGTCCCGATGGCATTGGCGAGTTCATGAATGACTCGCAACGTGCGCTCCGCAGTCCCATCGACGGCGCCGGCGATGACTTCAAAGGCCAGCGTTAGCAAAGCATCTCCGGCAAGAATAGCGGCGGCCTCGCCGAAAACCACGTGAGAAGTGGGCTTGCCGCGCCGAAGGTCGTCGTTGTCGAGAGCCGGCAAATCGTCGTGAATCAGCGAGTAGGTGTGGATTAACTCGAGCGCGCTTCCCACGCGAAGCAAGATCTTCTCATCACCGCTGAACAGGCGCCCCGCCTCCAGACACAAAGTGGGGCGGAGACGCTTTCCCCCCGCAAACACGGAATAGCGCATCGCCTTGTGAATGCTTGGTGGATACTCATCTGCGGGCGGCAGGATGCGCTCGAGTTCCGCATCCACCAACGTGCGCGTCTGCTCGAGATGCTGGCGAATTGTTTCAGGCGATAAGACATTCATCGGAATTTGCCATCGAGGAGCAGGAGTCAGGAGCCAGGAGTCGGAATGAAACCGCCTCGTTAAACGGAGGACAGATGACCGGATGAAGATTTTCGAAATTGTCTGAGATGGGTTACTTCCCGTATCAGACCCTATTCTGACTCCTGACTTGTGGCTCCTGACTCCCTCTATCGCTCGGCCACCTCCGTCTCACCGGAGGCGAAAGGCTCGGCCACCACTTTACCTCCGGCCTTCTTGGATAAAATCTCCACTCGTCCCTCAGCGTCTTCCAACTGTTGGTGGCAGAACTCGGAAAGCTTCATGCCTTCCTCATAGAGCACCAAGGCTTTGTCCAGCGGAAGGTCCGAGTCCTCAAGCTCATGCACAATGTCGTCGAGGCGCGCCAGGTTTTTTTCGAAAGGCTCCGGCCTGTCACTCTTCGCGGACTGGGACATGGGTGTGTCCTTTCTCGCATCCATTCGGATCGTGTTCCTTCGCCGCTTTCGCTCAGGGACAAGACTGCCCAAGCTTGTCCGCGCAACCTTTTCAGGATCGGGGCGGATGCTCGTGCCGTTCCAATTTATTGTGATTATCTATTCCGCTTTTTTGCTGCACGGCATCGGCTTGCCATCGGGCTTACACGGATTAGTCTCAAGAAATCCGGACGGCACTAGAATTCTATCACGGTTGGTGGGCGGTCGTCCCGCTGGCGCCAAGGGCCTGCGCTACCTCCACCGCCAGGGCGTAACGGCCGAAGGGCGCAGCAATCTGCACCCCCTGAACCAGGGAACGGATTTCCATCAACGTTTCCTGCGCGATTTTCAGCCCCTCCTGCCGTGCCCGCTCGCCGGAATCAGCCGTGCGCATGCGCTCCATAACCGCCGGGGGAACGGAGATTCCCGGCACTTCGTTATTCATGAACTCGGCATTGCGGAAACTGGTGAGTGGCCAGATTCCGGCGATGACAGGAAGATGCGGGGCAAAGCTTCGCGCCCGCTCCAGAAATCTCGCCAGTTGCTCCACCTGAAAGACGGGGTGAGTCACCGCGAAATCAGCGCCCGCCTCCACCTTGAACTGGAACCGGCGAACCTCCTCTTCCAGGTTCAGCGCGAAAGGATTAATGCTGGCGCCCACCAGGTAAGCCGTTTGCACGCCCATGGGGTTGGCCCCGACATCCAGGCCTCGGTTCAAGTTGCTTAAGAGGTTCACCAACCCGATGGCATCGACTTCTGACGCATCGCTTTCAAGAACGGTGGAATATTGAGGAGTGTCGCGCGTCAACGCCAGCAGATTGCGCACCCCCAGGGCGTGCGCCCCCAGCAGATCGGATTGAATCGTCAGCACGTTGCGGTCGCGCGTGCTGTAGTGGAGCAATACCTCGATGCCGGCGCGTTGCTGAAGCAGGGCCGCCAGGGTCAAGGCGCTCATGCGCGCGGTGGCGCCCGACCCATCGGGAATATTTACGGCATCAATCCCCCGCTCCAGCAGGTATTGCGCTCCCTCCACTTCCTTGGTGGCATCGCATCCCTTGGGGGGGACCACTTCCACCAGGACGGGAAACTCCTGCCGGGTAAGCTTCCCCGCCAAGCGCGAGCGGCTGGCCACCGGGACCGGCGGCATGGTGTGCCCGGGCCGCGCCATGACTTCCACCGAGGCGCGCGCCCGCTGTGGGCTCAATGAGCGCACGGCGGCTTTGATGGCTTTGATGTGCTCAGGAGTCGTGCCGCAGCAGCCCCCCACCAGGCGCGCGCCTGCTTGAATAAATCGCCGCGCGTAGCTCGCCATATATTCGGGCGAGCAGAGATAGAGGTTGCGGCCTTCCACCGTGTGCGGCATTCCGGCGTTGGGCTGCGCGGAAAGCTTCTTCTCCGTCACCGCCGTAATCCGCTCCAGCGTTTCCTGCACGGCAGCGGGACCGACGCTGCAATTGACGCCGATCATGTCCACCCCCCACTCGTCGAGCGCCCGCGCAAAGTCTTCCGGCAGCGTTCCGGTCGGCGTGCTGCCATCGGCCTGAACGGTCATCTGCACGACCACGGGGAATTGGCCCACTTCCCTCGCAGCCAGCAACGCCTGGTGCGCCTCATCTAAATCCATCATCGTCTCGACGATAATCAGGTCAACGCCACCATCCACCAGAGCTGTTATCTGCTCGCGAAATGCGGCTCGCGCCTCCTCCCGTGAGGTGAGGCCCAGCGGCTCCAAACGAATCCCCAACGGACCCACCGCGCCCGCCACATACAGGTCATCGCCGGCGACTTCCCGCGCCAGGCGTGCTCCTGCCAGGTTGAATTCGCGCACCTTTTCGCCCAGGCCGAATTTTTGCAGTCGAAATTTGTTGGCTCCGAAGGTGTTTGTCTCGATCACCTCCGCCCCGGCCTTGACGTACGCCAGGTGGACCTCTTTGACGAGTTGCGGCATCGCCGCATTCAGCTCATCATAGCAGCGGTTCAGGGAGATGCCTTTCGAATACAGCATCGTCCCCATGGCCCCATCACACACCACAGGCCGCTTATCAATTCTTTCCAGAAAAGGTTCGCGCATTCCTAAACTAGTTTAGCATATCTCCTTGTGAGCACGGCCGAACACAGAATGTAAAGGGTGAGTTTTGCATTGCGAAACGGCCACCACGGGCTGCGGAGGTTAGAGAAAATACTCTTTGCCTCGAGGGGAACGACGCGCGTCAGGAAAGGAAAGAGGTGACAGGAGAAGGGGAATATCCGAGCCCGCAAACCGTTACCAATTTCCCGTAACCTGCGCTCTCCGCGCCTTCGTAGGGCGGCGTTAAGGCAGTGACGCTCAGGTCTCCAACGCCTTCCGGCAATACGCATAGCACTTTCTGACCTCGGCGATGGTGTCGAGATCTGGTAAATACTTGTCGTATTCGTATTCAATGTTAGCAGGAATCTTCCAATGGTTATCGCGCACCATGTGCAGGACTTCTACGATGGGCGTGTCACCCTGACCGAAGGGAACGTTGGGACCATGATCCCTCTTGCGGTCCTTAAGGTGCAGTGTAACGATCCTGGCATGGTGCTCGCGCAGGAACGCCACGGGGTCCTGATTCGCAGCGGTGAAGTGGCCGATGTCGAGATTGATCCGGGCGTAGGAGGATGCGCCTTTCAACACGCGCGCGAAGCTTTCCGCAGTTGCAACCTCATCCGGATCGGAGGTATTGTCGTGGTTGTGGTAACCCACCATGACCTTGTATTTTTGCGCATATCGATCAATGCGCGGGACCATACTGACTTTTGTGGACGTCGTGATGCAATTCAAGCCCATCGCCAGTGTCGCTTGAAAGCCTCTTTCGATCATTTGATCGGTTAACTCCGGGTGAATGTTGTACCCATACGCGGAAAGACTCACCCCCGCATCGTCGAATTTTTTGCGCACCTCCTGGAAATAGCTGAGCGGCGTATCAAGCCGCCACTGGTTGATGTCCGGACCGTGCGTGTTCGCTTTCTGGAAATGCATTTCCGAAAGTTCGCACTCACCCAACCCCACCTCACGGAAAGCGGCGATGCACGCGTCGAGCGGACGGTCGCGAAAAGAGTAGGCTTGCGCGCCAATCTGTACCCCGCGAACCACCGAATCGATTTTCGTAACGCTCATGAGTTCCTGGATGGGGACCCACGCTCCGGCGCATCCCGCTAACAGCAACTTCCCCGCATCCCGTCTGGTTAGAAGAGCCATAATTCCTCCTCAAAAAAATTACCTTAATGGTGGCGAAAGTATAGGTGGAAGACCCTCGCCTCGCAAGCCCGCGCTTCCGCTTCTACCCGGCAAGCGTAATGTGACGGCGATTCGCGTCGCCTCTTATTTGGGGTTCAAACAGGCTGTGGAGAAACCCGTCCCTATCACGGGTGAGACCGCCATGGCGTGCCGCCGTCCCATCAGTCCTCCCCTCAGGACCTTTGGGTGGAGGGAGAATCGGAGGAAGGAGCAATGGTGAACGACATCACCAGCGCGTCATCGACGGGGTCTTGGTAGTAGTCGTGACGCGTGTACTGCAATTGGAATCCTATCGATGCGTAGAATGCAAGTGCCGGTTGGTTGGAAGCACGGACTTCCAAGAAAAGCTTACGCGCCCCGAATTCTTGCATCGCACGGATCCCTGCCGCGAGCAGCGCACGGGCAACTCCCCTCCGTTGATGCGCGGGGTCAGTGGCGATGTTACGCAGTTCTGCTTCCTCCATCACACAATGGAACGCCGCAAAGCCTGCAACCTCCGACAGGTCCGCACCTTCATGTTCCGCCACAACAATGGTCCCGCCGGGATCATGAGCCAAATGGCGGTAATCCTCTGGGCGCCACTGCGCCGCTTGGGGACACTTCAACTGGATGGCATAAACGGCCACAAGATCATCATCGGCGAAGGCTCGAATCTTCATGCCCACTTGAGTGCTGGGTGCTAGGTTCTGGGTGCTGGGTGTCGGAATCGAAACTCGGGATCGGTCGCACAAGTTTCGTCCGTCAACTGACGACAGTGGGTCACGTCTTTCCCCAATCCCTGGCCCCCAGCCCCTAATACCCAGCTCAGCCCTTCCAATTTACTTCCGCATCCGGGCGGCGAATATAGTAGGCGTCCAGTTTCGCCTCCGGGCAAGGGAGGCCCAATTGCTCTTCCTTCCGGGCGATTTCAGCGATGGAGTCCAACAAGGCCCCTTCAACCGGCTGCCAGTTCAGCGAAGCGGGCAGGCTTGCGCGCAAGTCAGCAGCGGTCTGGTCATGTGCTCGCACCAGGCACGTGGCGCTCGCGCCACTGGCCTGCCGCTGTTCCACCAAGCCTCGCAGCAATTCCGGCTTAAGAACCCAGCCTGCATCCGCTGGCACATAATCCTGCCGCGTGGCGCTCGGCAGTTCGGAAGGCTTTCGGCGAAAGCCGCCCACGTAAAATTCTCCCCGTCGCGCGTCCAGAATAGGGAAATACCAGTCCGGCTCCGGCGACCCCGGCAATGGAAGGAACCCCTCACCCCCGGTGCTCGGGGCCCCCTCCCTCCTCCGTCGTACACCCTCTCCCCCTGGAGAGGGCAATGATTCCTGGGTTACGCGCTGGCAGCCCTTGATCACCATGGCTTCCAGCACGGAAACGCCGCGAACCCGGCGGTCGAAAGCCTTCCCCCACGCGCGCGCCGCAGCCAAGCCAACTCGAATCCCGGTGAACGACCCGGGCCCGTTGGCCGCGGCGTACAGATCGATCTCGCGGAGTTCCACGCGCGCCTGCCGAAGCACCTGCTCGACCATCTCGAACAGGGTAATGGAGTACCGATTCGCCGGCCCTTCGTTTAGAACCGAAGCCAGGCATTCCGCGTCTCGGAAGATTCCGACGCCCCCCTTTTCGCTGGTTGTGTCAAAAGCCAGAATCAGCATCGTGCGCCATTATACCGAAAGCGGCGCCGACCGGCGGGTTGGAAATATATGTGTGGAAATATGTGTGTTCAAGGTGATGACCTCATGATGCGTCACTACTCAATTGAGGCATAGAACGCGGTAGCAAGGAATCCATATGTTAGAATAGGGGTTTTGCAGCGAGCTTACCCTGAAAATAGGAATGCTGCCCTTCCCCCAGGGTGGGATAGGGTAGGGGCATAGCAGGTAGGAATAAAGAAACCGAGGGCAACTCAAGCTTGTCCAAATGGTGATCGATCCGGCGGGCGGAGCCGCGTTGCGCGTCCGAAAGCTCCATTGATTGGGAAATCCGTGCAGGGCGCTCATCTCTGCCCCCTCCTCATCGTGTAGGAAATCGCGTCGCCGAATTTCCAGCACCAAACCCATGGCGGAAATCAGTCGCTCAACATCCCGGCCTCTCGAGTTGACGGAGCTCCTGACCTTGATGATCGAGGTTGGCGAGCGAATCAATTCCACCCTCGATCTCGATGAGGTGCTGGCGCGCATCGCGGAGATCGTGAAGCGCGCCATTGACTACGAGGTGTTCGCCATTCTTCTCCTTAACGAGAAGACACAGGAGTTGCGCGTGCATTTCAGCCTCGGCCATCCCCGTGAAATGGTCCGAAACTTGCGCATCAAGGTGGGCGAGGGCATAGTGGGCCGGGCCGCGCAGACACGGCGTTCGGTTCTGGTGAATGACGTTAATGACGATCCCACGTACATCCCGTCGCTGGAGGTGATGCGCTCCGAGCTGGCGGTTCCTCTGATTTTCAAGGGTCGCTTGATCGGGGTGATTGACCTGGAATCCCCGCAGCCGGACTTCTTCAACGACTCGCACGTCAGCCTGCTGGAGCTTCTGGCCAGCCGCATGGCCTTTGCGATCGAAAACGCGCGGCTTTACCGGCGCACCCTGCGCCAGGCGCGCACACTCCAGTTGCTGAACGAAATCAGCCGGGAACTCAGCTCCGTCCTGGTCTTGAATGAATTGCTGCGCAAAATCGGGACGCTCACCAAACGGCTGGTGGACTACCACCGCTTTGGCATTCTGCTGGCCGACGACCAGGCGGAAACCTTCAACGCCGTCATTTCTTTGAAGCAGGATGAGCGCATGCCCGAAAGGTCTACGGTAAATTTTGGCCAGGGCATCGTGGGAGCGGCGGCGACCCGGCGCCAGCCGGTGGTGGTGGCGGACGTCAGTAAGGATCCGCGCTACATCTCCGTGAACCCGGAGACCCGCTCGGAGATGACGGTCCCGCTGATTTATCGCGACCGCGTAATCGGGGTGATCGATTTGGAAAGCCCGCACCTTAATTATTTCAACGAAGAGCATGTGCGCATCTTTTCCACCCTCGCGCCCCAAATCGCCATCGCCATTGAGAACGCGCGCTTATACGAGCGCGTGGCGCGCAGCGAAGCACGGCTGGAGCGTGACCTGCGCCGCGCACAGGAAATCCAGATGCACCTGATGCCGGGGATCGCGCCCAAAATTCCCGGCCTGGACATCGCTTTACACTTTCAGCCCGCCCGCGAACTGGGAGGCGACCTCTACGAATTCTTATCCTACGGGAGGGACCGGCAGGTGATTGTGGTGGGCGACGTCAGCGGCAAGGGTGCGCCTGCCGCGCTCTACGGCGCCATGGCCAGTGGCACGTTGCGCAGTCTCGCTCCGCAGAAACTGCCGCCACCGGACATGATGAAGCAGTTGAACCGCTTGTTCCTGGAGCGCAAGATTGAAGGCCACTTCATTACCTTGACCTACGCCATCTGGGAGCCGCGCATCAAGAGCCTGTGCCTGGCGAATGCCGGCATGCCGCTTCCTATTCTCGTTCGCAAAGGGCAGTGCCGGGCGATTCGCGCCGAGGGGGTTCCCCTCGGCCTCCTGGAGCATACCGAGTATCAGCCCGTGACGGTGAATCTGGAGACGGGAGATCTGTTGGCATTCTTTTCCGACGGCATTACCGAGGCCAACAACCCGCGGCAGGAAGAGTTCAGCTCCCGGCGCCTGGAAAGCATTCTACGCCAGAACGCCCAGAGGCCGCCCCAGGAAATCGTTAACCGGGTGTTTGCAGAACTCCGCGATTTCGAAGCCGGGCTCCCTCAGCGCGACGATCAAACACTGGTTATATTGAGTGTGCGCTGAGAGGCAGGCGCCAGGTGTCAGGTGCTGGAGGAAATTCAAAATTATGAATTATGAGTTATGAATTCGAGGTGCGGGCTGCAATTCATAATTCCGAATTCATAATTCCCGCCTGACACCTGACACTTGGCACATCTAGAGAGAAAATGACCTCATCGACCCACGATTCGTTTCACTATCGCCTTGGCGAATTCTTCTGCGAAGATCTGCCCCTGGCGTCACTCGCCGAGCGTTTCGGCACCCCGCTCTACGTTTACAGCCAAAGCACGATTCTCCGCAACTATGAACGGTTGCGCGCGACTCTCGCGGGGATCCCGGGCATGATTTGTTACTCGGTCAAAGCCAATTCCCACCTTCGCATCCTGAACTTGTTGCGGCAGGCGGGCGCGGGATTTGACGTGGTTTCGGGCGGAGAGTTGGCGCGGGCGTTGCGCGCCGGAGCCGCGCCCGACACCATCGTCTTTTCCGGTGTGGGGAAAACCCAGGATGAGATTGACGCCGGTTTGGCGGCAGGCATCATGATGTTCAATGTGGAATCGGCGGGCGAACTCGCCGTCATTGAAGCCCGCGCCCGCGCCCTCCAAAAGGTTGGACGCGTTTCCATCCGCGTGAATCCCGACGTGGAAGCGGACACGCATCCGTACATTTCCACCGGGCAGATGATCCATAAGTTTGGCGTGCCGAAAGATGAAGCCCCGGAACTCTACCGTCAAGCAGCGCGTTCGCCTCATCTGAAGGTGCTGGGCGTAGCGTGTCATATCGGCTCGCAGATTCTGGAAGTGGAACCTTTCTGGAAAGC
The DNA here is from genome assembly GCA_049519635.1 of Terriglobia bacterium. Lineage (GTDB taxonomy): Bacteria > Acidobacteriota > Terriglobia > UBA7540 > UBA7540 > Bog-366. The sequence continues at coordinate 24,144 of JBEKQO010000021.1, forward strand.
GCTCGATGAAATTTTGACTGTAGCGCGGCAACTGGCGGCGGAGGGCATCGCCGTGGAGGTGCTCGATTTGGGAGGCGGGTTCGGAATTTCCTACGGCGCCGAGAAGCCTTTGGACGTGGAACGGATGGCGCGGGGATTAGAAAAGCGATTGCGCGAGGCTTCCCTGCGGCTGGTGATCGAGCCCGGACGCACCGTGGTAGGTAACGCCGGCGCGCTCATGACGCGCGTGCTCTATGTGAAACGGAACCAACGGAAGAATTTCGTGGTGGTGGACGCGGGCATGAATGATTTGATTCGGCCGACCCTTTACGGGTCTTACCACGAGATCGTTCCCGCGCGGGAAGGGGTGGCGGAGCGATTGCAGGCTGACATTGTCGGACCGCTGTGTGAAAGCGGCGACTTCTTCGCCCGCGACCGTGACATGCCCGACGCCCAGCCCGGCGATCTGCTGGCTGTGCTCACCGCCGGTGCTTACGGATTCGTCCTCTCCTCCAATTACAACACGCGGCCGCGACCCGCCGAAGTTCTGGTGCACGGAGCGGAAGCGGAATTGATTCGCGCGCGCGAAACGGTGGAGCATTTGATGGCGGGTGAGAAAATTTAGCAGGCAAAAGGCGAAAGTGTTTTGCGTGCTCCGCACGGACTATGGGTTACGATCTTCGCGGAAACCAACCAAAGGAGTCCTGCCTTGATTTTTTCCCGCAGACAGAAATGGCCTCATCTTCATTTATCGCCTGCGCTGTTCACGGTTACGCTGATGGCCGCGATTCTGCTCCCGGCGCGCCCGGCGGGAGCCGTCGTGTGGTCCACGCTCTTTACCGCGCAGGATGTGCGGGATCACCTGTCAACCGAACCGGGCCGCCAGGAAGCACTATCCTTCTGCCGCAAGATGGGCATCACCAAGGTCTACATTGAGTCTTTTCGCGACGGCTACCAAGCCGAGGAAACCACTCTGAAGGCCGCCCGTGATTTCTTCCGCCAAGCCGGCCTGACGGTTTCCGGTTGCGTCACCACCACCGGGATTGGCAAGCCCTCGACCGGCTGGCCAACTGCCGCCTGCTACACCCATCGCCAGAATCAGGAGCGTTTGGAGTCAATTTTCCGCTTTACTGCTGCCCTGTTTGACGAAATCATGATTGACGATTTCTTTTTTACCGATTGCGAATGCTCGGAATGTGCGGCGGCGAAAGGGGCGCTGAGCTGGCAGCAATACCGCGAAAAGTTGATGATGCAGACCAGCCGCGAACGGGTGATCGGCCCTGCGCGCGCCGCCAATCCCAACGTAAAAGTCATCATCAAGTTCCCCCAGTGGTACGACCGGTTCCAAGAGCGCGGCTATGTACCGGACCAGGAAGCGGCGATATTCGACCGTATCTGGGTGGGCACGGAACTCCGTGACCCCGCCTCCGATAAATGGGGGAATAAGGAGCAGTACGAGGGCTACTTCATTTACCGCTGGCTCACCGACGTGGGCGGTTCCAAAACTGGCGGTGGTTGGTTCGATCCTTTCGGTACCACTCCCACGCTCTACCTGGATCAGCCGTTGACCACAATCCTGGCGGGCGCACCCGAGATTTTCCTCTTCCATTACGGCGCGCTGACCTCGCCGGAGTACCAAGCCCAGGCGGAAGCCTTGGCGGCGCGGCGTGTCCAGTATGAAAAGCTCGCCACATTAGTCTCCGGCTGGGGCGGCATAGCAACCTACAAACCCAACTCCAGTGATCCTGGCGAGGAAGCTTACATTCTCGATGAGATCGGCATGCTGGGGATTCCCGAGGCCCCGGCGGCGCATTTTCCCGAAGGCGCACGCGCCGCCATCCTCACAACGCAGGCGCTCGGAGATGCGGAGCTTGTGCCCAAGCTTCTGCGCCTGCTTGCCGCCGGCGGCACCGCCTTCATCAGCCAGCCGCTCGCGCATCGGCTCAATGGCGACCCGCGACTTCCCACGCCGGCACCGCTCGACCTCGAAAAGAATCAATACTTGAAAACGATAGAGGTAGGAGGGGGCAAGCTTGTGGTATTTTCTGACGTATTACCCCACTTGACGCATGTGGACGGGCAAAATCGCGTCGAGCAGCTCACGCCCGAACTGCGAGATGCACTGGAAGAGTTGCGACGTAAAGTTTCGGATTTCACTGTGACCTCGCTTGACGCGCCTCCACGGGTGGCCATCTATCCGCTTGGTGGGCACGTCGCCGTGGTGAACTACACGGAACTGCCCGTGGCCTGCCGGTTGACCGGACTCGCAGGCATGGCACACAAATTAACGCAGCTCTTCGCCCTCGACGGCGCCAAGCTTGCATCCGATGGCGCGACGCTCCGGCTGCCGCCCCATGCGGCGCTGGTGGTGGAGTAAGAACGCCCAACTGCGGAGGATTGATGCTGGTTCTCGACATTGGCTGCGGAAAGAAGAAACAGGTAGCCGGAGCCATTGGGCTGGACCGCCAACCGGGCGCGGATGCCGATATTCTTTGTGAGCTGGCACATTTTCCCTGGCCTCTTCGCGATTCCTGTGCCGACCAGGTTTATCTCTCCCATTTCATCGAGCACCAGCCCGACGTCCTCCTCGCCATGGCGGAGGTGCACCGCGTCGCCAAACCCGGCGCGGAGGTTGTTGTCGTGACGCCGCATTACAGCTCCATGGACTCCTACACTGATCCCACCCACCTCGTGCACCTGGGATTTCACAGTTTCGATTACTTCGTGCAGGAGAGTTTTGAGAATTTCACTTACGGCGCAGGGGGTTTCCGGATTCTCGATCGGCACTTGACCTTCGGCCATAATTTCTTATTGGATAATCTGGGGCGATTCATTGCGGGCATTTCCATAGCTTTTTACGAAAAACATTTCGCCTGGATTTTCCCGGCGCGGAATATCCATTGCCGGCTTTCGGTGATCAAATGACGGGATTCATCAAACTACTTGGCAACCCTAGGCCTTTTCTGATAATCCTTAATAGATTGGCTGTGCTTGGGAATGCTCGGTAGAGTTTGGCAGTCGCAAACCAGGACATTCAAGGCTTTTCAGTTTTCCGTAAGACCCAAGTTGACAGGATGGGCGGAAGACATCGGAAGCAGTTGCATATCCTCGGAAGCAGGAAGGGTGGCTTTGCATGATCGAAGTTGAAAACCTCAGCAAACGTTACGGACCCACATTAGCTGTTTCCGGCGTGAGCTTCAGTGTGCAGAAGGGCGAGGTGCTGGGTTTTCTCGGGCCCAATGGCGCCGGGAAGACCACCACCATGCGTGTGATCACGGGATTCTTTCCCCCCACGGAGGGGAAGGTCAGCGTGGCGGGCTACGATGTGGTGGAGGAGCCCTTGGCGGCGAAACGGCGCACCGGTTATCTTCCGGAAACGCCTCCCGTTTATCCGGATATGACCGTGGCGGAATACCTGACTTTCGTGGCGCGGATCAAAGGCGTGCCGCGTCGCAGTATAAAAACCCGCTTGGATGAGATTGTGGAGAAATGCGCGGTGGGCAACGTGCGCAATCGCCAGATCGGGAAACTCTCCAAGGGTTACCGGCAGCGAGTGGGCCTGGCACAGGCGCTGATCCATAACCCGGACGTACTGGTGCTCGACGAACCGACCGCCGGCCTTGACCCCAAACAAATCATCGAGACCCGCGAGTTGATTAAGGGATTGGAGGGCCAGCACACGGTGATCCTGAGCACGCACATCTTGCCGGAAGTCTCAAAAACCTGCCAGCGCGTGGTGGTGATCAACCAGGGGCAGATTGTGGCCGTCGGAACGCCCAACGAGCTCATGCGGCGCCTGCAAGGGTTTGAGACCGTCCTCGTTACCGTAGAAGGTCCGGCAGCGGCCATCATCGAGAAGTTCCAGCGCGTCGGCGGCGTGAATTGGGTGGAGCCCCGCGAGTCCGTTGGCGAGCGAGTGACCCTGGAAGTGCACTCCGAGAAAGAAAAGGATGTTCGCGCGGAGCTGGCGCGCGCCACAGTGGAATCCGGCTGGAAGCTTTACGAACTGAAAACCAGCGGTTTGAGCCTGGAAGAAATCTTCCTGAAACTCACCACCCAGGATATTAGTGAAGAGGCCGCAGTGAAGGCAGAGAAAGCGGCGAACTGATAGAGCAGGGATTAGGGATTCGGGGCTAGGGATTTTTTGATGGGTTGCTAGGTGCTGGGAACTAAAGGCAGGCTTTTCCCTTACTCCTGATCCCCAACCCCTAATCCCTAACATGAAAGGAAACGTACCATGCGCAATGTCATGGCGATGGCAGGGAAGGAATTACAAGCTTACTTCCATTCGCCGATCGCCTACCTGGTCATGACCGTTTACACCGTGATATGCGGTTTTGTCTTTTACAGCTCAACGGCCTTCTTTGCCCTCCAATCCTTGCGCATGGAGGCGCAGGGGGGAATGGGCGCGCCGCCCTTGAGCCTCAACGAATACGTTATCCGGCCGATTCTGGGCGGGGTGCTGACCGTGGTGCTGCTCTTCCTGATTCCCATGATCACCATGCGGCTTTACGCCGAAGAGAAGCGCTCCGGGACGATCGAACTGTTGCTGACCTCCCCTCTCACGGACATGCAAATCATCCTGGGGAAGTACCTGGGCTCCATGATTCTGTTTGTGATCCTGGAAGCATTAACGTTTCTCTATTTCGCGATTCTGTTCATTTATGGGAATCCCAATGCCAAACCGCTGATTGCCAACGCCCTGGGGCTGCTGCTTTATGGCGGCGCGCTGATGGCTTTGGGGATGTGGTTTTCCACCTTCACCAAGAACCAGATCATTGCGGGCGCGGTGGGCTTGGCCGCTTTCCTACTCCTTTACCTTCTGGACTGGGTGAGTGCGTATTCCCAAACAACCGTCGGCCAGGTGATGTCATACATCGCGCTGACCACCCATTTTGAAAATTTCTCGAAGGGTGTTATCCAATTGAGCGACGTGGTGTATTACCTCTCGGTCGTTACTCTGGGGATTTTCCTGACCGCGCGCTCCGTGGAAGCCCTGAAAGGGAGGCCGTAGCCATGGCCTGGAAAGATCGCCTTGCTGGCCGCAGCGGACAACAAGTTTTGACGGGAGCAAATTTCGCTCTCTACAGCCTGATTGTGATTGCCCTCATCGTTCTAGTGAACTGGTTTGTCAATAACCACGACAAGCGATGGGACATGACGCCCACCAAGAAGTACAGCCTCTCGGAGCAGACGCACAAAATACTAAAAGAACTGAACCGGGACGTGACCATTTACGCCTTTGACCAGGAGCGCAACTTCGGTGAGCGCCGCGACGTGCTGGGGATGTACGCCTCAGCCTCGAACCACCTGAAAGTGAAATACGTTGACCCTAATCGCCAGCCGGCTCTGGCCAAGGAATACAGCGTGCGGAGCTTTGGAACGGTTGTGGTGTCCGCCGGCGATCGTCATATGGAAGCCCAGGGGGACGGCGAAGAAGGCATCACCAACGCGCTGGTGCGCGTTCTGAAAGGCCAGCGGACGGCGTGCTTTATTCAGACGCACGGCGAGCGCAACCTGGACAGCACGGAGCGCGACGGTTACGATCACTTTAAGAAGCAACTCAGCAACGAAAATTATCAGACGGAGACGCTTCCCTTCCTGCAAAAGATGGAAATCCCCAAGGACTGCACCATGGCGATCATTGCCGGGCCCCAAAATGATTATCTCCCCCCGGAAATTGACGTCATCCACAAATACCTCCAGGACGGTGGACGCGCCCTCATCATGCTGGATGCCGGGGTCGAACTTCCCAATCTGACCAAACTGCTGGGTGACTGGGGGGTGACGGCTCGCAACGACCTGGTGATCGACGAAAACCCGGTGGCCCAGATTTTCGGCACCGAACCCTACATGCCTCTGATCGTTAAGTACGGGAACAGCCCCATCGTTCAACCTCTCAACGGCCGCGCCACGCTTTTCCCTCTTTCGCGCTCGTTTGAAGTGGGTAAGGACTCCAAACCCGGCGTGAGCGCCGATTCTCTCGGCGACACCTCCGCCGACAGTTATGATGTCACGGACTGGAATCCCACGATCAAGGAAATCCAGTTCCACGCGGGTAAGGACCTGAAGGGTCCTCTCACCGTGGGAGTGGCAGGCTCGGTCTCGGGAGGCGGGGAGAAGAAGGCGGAAGGCCGCTTCGTAGCCTTGGGGACATCCCTGATCGCGGCGAACAGCTTCCTAAATTTTCAAAGCAACCGCGACTTCATCATGAACTCGATCAACTGGCTGTCGGCCGATGAAGATCTCATTTCCATCCGGGCGACGCCACCGGAATCGCAGCATCTGAACATGAATGCGGAACAGATGCGCCGCGTTCTCATCCTGGGCGTGTTCGGAATTCCCATTCTGATCGTGCTGGCAGGCGTGTTGGTATGGTGGCAGCGCCGATGAAAAGCCGAAAATATTTGCACACGCTGATTGCCTTGGTGGTTCTGGCGGCCACCTGGGGCGCGATTACCTATTACGACAAGCACAAGGGCAGCGAGAAACCCACCGTCGAAACCAGTAATCAGACAAAAATTTTTCCCGTCGACGCGCAGCACATCCAGTCCATCACCTTCAAGCCCCGCGATGGCGACTCCTTCTCCTGCCGGCGTGAAAACGGGAAGTGGGTCATCACGGATCCTCACCCCTTGCAAGTGGACCAAGGCAACTTCTCCGGGATTCTGAATAGCTTAACGACCGCCACCGCCGACGAGGTTGTAGACCCACACCCCACCAGCTTGAAGGACTATGGCCTGGATCCCCCCGCCTTCACGCTGGAAGTCACAACCGATGCCAAACCTCCGTCCTTCACTCTGCTGCTGGGTGACGACACGCCCACCAGTGGCGGTTTGTATGCACAGGCCAGCGGAAACCCGCAAGTATTCACCCTGGCGAGTTATCTAAAATCGTCCCTGGAAAAGAAACTGTTCGACCTGCGTGACCGCCGGGCGCTGACCCTGGAAGCCGACCAGCTTCAGAAGATCGGGGTTGAATACAAGGGTGCAAGCTGGACGCTGGAAAAAAATCCCGAGGGCGTTTGGGATTTGGTGCTTCCACCCCCCGTGCGCGCGGACCGCTTCACGGTGGACGGCCTGGTTAGCCAATTACGGGGTTTGACCATGCAGACGATCGCGGCGGAGGATAAAAAGAAAAACGGCGACTATGGATTCGGCTCGCCGGAACTGCACCTCCAATTGACCGGCAGCGACGGGACGCAGACGATCGTAGTGGGAAAGAAAGATAAGGATTCGGATCACTATTTCGCCATGAATTCCGCACTCGACCCAGTCTTCACCCTGAACTCCGATTTTGTCACCCAATTCAAAAAGAACCCGGCGGATTTGCGCGAAAAGGACTTGTTTTCATTTTCGGCGTTCGACGTTAAGCGCTTGGAAGTTGACACACCCAAGGGTCATTGGGTCTTCGAGCGGCAGGGCAATCAGTGGAAACAGACCGCGCCCAAGTCCAAGGCGGTGAATTCCGATAAGATGGATGCCCTATTGACCCACTTGCGCGACCTGCGTGCAGACTCATTCCCCAAGGGCGAAAACCTGGCGGATTTTGGCCTGGCCAAACCGGCTTACCGCTTCACCGTCCAATCTGGAGATAAGAACACCACGGAGATCGTGGAAGCGGCAAAAAACGGCGATCACGTTTACGCGCGGAGATCCACCGACCCGCTGCCCGGCGAGCTTTCCAAAACGGCATTGGACGACGTGGATAAATCTTTGGGTGAACTCTGAAGAACAGTAACGAGTGGCAAGTGATGAGTGACGAGCCGGCAGGGAGCGAAAATCGAAATTCGTTGTGATTTTCCGGTTTCGATTTTCAGATTTTTGCTTCCCTTTGCTCTTCACTCGTCACTGTTCACTGCCTTACTTATTCTTCCACACCGGCTTGCGCTTCTCGAAGAGTGCTTGCAGGCCTTCCCGGGAATCCTGAAGGTCAAATAACTGGTTCAAGTAGATACTCTGGGCTCGCTTCAACGCCTCGTCAAAGGGCCGCCACGTGCCTTCAAAAACTACGCGCTTGAGCAAGGTCAGCACCGGACCGCTCTGTTCGGAAATGCGCTTTACCAGCGCATCCACCGTTTCCTTCAGTTTCTCACGCGGCACAACGCGATTGACCAAACCCATTTGTTGCGCTTGAAATGCGGTGACGGGATCCCCGGTCAGGAGTAGTTCCATGGCGCGACGCGGCCCAATAACGCGCGGGTAAACAACTGCGCCCATGGGCGGAAACACCCCCAGCTTGATTTCGGGCTGGCGAAATTGTGCATTCTCGGTGGCAATCACCAAATCGCAGAACGCCGCCAACTCCGCTCCGCCGCCAGAGGCCACACCTTCCACGACGGCGAGCACGGGCTTGGATAGTTCCATCATGCTGCGAAAAACGCTGTGGAAAGCGTCCATCATCTGAAACACCATCTGCTGGCTGTACCCCTCAGCGCCTACTCCCATGGAGAAGTAGCCCTCGCACTCCGGCGCAGCATCCAGCAATATCATCCGCACATCCTCGTGGGCAGAGAGGCTCTCAATGGCCCGCGTCATTTCCCGGAGCATGTCAATGTTCATGACGTTTTGCTTGGGCCGATTCAGAGTGAGATGTGCCACTCCCCCCGAAGCATCCCAGCGGATGAATTTGAATTCTTTCTCCCCTTCTTCCGCTGCTTCGTTGGGGATTTGTTCAATCGGTTCGTCCGCCATGGCGCCCTCCTGATTCGGGATTGGGGGTTAGGGATTAGGGGTCAGGATTTCGGGGTTTGGGATTTGTGTGCGGTCTGCTGACTCCCAGGCGGCCCGCAGAACTTCCCGGGTGGAACCTTGGGCCGAGTCCACAAGCCCCAATCCCCAACCCCTGTTCTATTTCAGTTTACCGCCGCATTTCCCGCAATAGTCAAACTTTTCCGGGATGCCTTTGGCCCCACAGTTTTCGCACTTGCGGGTATGGGCGCCCCAAAGGAACTCGCTGGATTTCCCCGTCGCCGCCAAATCCCGTAAATTCTTGGTGTCGGGGGGGCGCTTTTCAATAAAGGCCTGGATGCCCTCGTAGGGCTCCCAGGAAGTGGCGTGCACGGTAAGCCAATCGCGCGCGTGGCCGGAGGTGAGAGTCCACGCTAAATCCTTCCATAAGTCCAATTGCTGGCGCGTGTAGCGTGTGCACTCCGGGAATTTTTGGATCAATTTCCTGGCCAAGACGTTCACCGCTCGATCGAGTTGCTTGAGCGGGACGACTTGATTCACCAGCCCCCAATTCAGCGCCTGGTCTGCGGTGACCTCGTCACAGGTAAGGAGCATCTCCCGCGCGCGCCGCTCCCCCACCACGAGTGGCAACCACTGGGTGGCTCCCCAAGCATCCACCAACCCCACTCGCGTGCCCATCTGCATGAAGCGGACGTGGTCCGCCGCGATGGCCAAATCCGCCGCCAGGTTCCAGTCATTCCCTGCGCCCGCCACCACGCCGTTCAGCCGGGCGATGGTGGGCTTGCCAAGATGGCGAAACAGATCGAGCGCCTCGGCAAGCAAGCCCTGAAATTTCCAGAAATTCCGCGGACGGCGAAGGAATTCCTTGGAAAACTCCTTGGCGTCGCTTCCCGCGCAAAATGCCTTGTCGCCGGCGCCGGTGAGCACAACCACTCCCACCGCATCGTCCATCGCGGCATCGCGCAAGGCCTCCGTCATCTCACGCAGCGTGTCGGAAGTGTAGGCGTTGTAAATCTCCGGACGGTTCAGTGTGACCCGCGCAATTCCTTCTTTCTTTTCATAAAGGATGTCGGCAAAGGCGAATCGGGAGGCGGCTTGTCCGGCGTACTCCATATGCACGATGATGCTACCACAGCCCATTCGTGGGTGGGAAGTGAAGGGAAACTCCTCGGGATTTGGGGGTGCCTGCGTTATGATGGAAGGGAAGGGAGTATTGATGATTCCCCCCAAATACTGGTTTCTCATTCTGTTGTTGTTCGTCATCGCCTGTGCCGGAAAATCGCCTGCCGCGTCCGTCTACGACGAGAAGGCCGACGCGCATCACGACATTGCCGCGGCGATTGCTGACGCCGAGGCGAGCAAAAGGAATATAGTGCTCATCTTCGGCGCCAACTGGTGTCCTGACTGCCGTGCGCTGGATGCGCAGATGCACAAACCTGAGCTCGCTTCCATCATCGAAAAGAACTTTGTCATTGTCGAAGTGGACCTGGGACGCGAGGATAAAAACCTGGATTTGGCCGAGCAGTACCATGTGCCCATCAAGCACGGGATTCCCGCCCTGGCAGTTTTGACCTCGCGCGGGAACCTTCTGTACACAATGGACCAAGGGCAATTCGCCGACGCCCGCAACATGAGCTACGAGAGCATCAAGGCGTTTTTTGAGCAGTGGAAACCGAAGCGGTGATCGGGTGATTAGGCCATCGGGCCATCGGGTCATTGACAGCAATTCCTTCGGTTTTCAATCGCCCAATCACTCAGTCAGTGAGTAACTCAATGACACAATGGCCAGATGACCCGATGATCTTGACGGTCTCCTGCATGTCCATTAGACTGGCGATTGACCAAACTGAGAAGGTTCAATGAAAAAGGAAACGATTATAACGGCGGTGATTTTCCTGGGGGTGGGTTTTCTGGCGGGGTACATCACCGATGCCCAGGTGAACTGGAACGCCCATCAGAAGTCGGCACAAACGGCCGCTACGCCTTCCGCAATGCCGCCGCCGGAAGGCGCCACTACCGCCCCTGCCGGTGGAGCGACGCCGCAGCAGGGCCTGCCGGAGGGCCATCCTCCCATTGACAGCGCAGCGGTCATTCAGCAGATGGAGGATATGGCGGCGCAGAACCCCAAAGACGCTGACGTTCGCTTGAAACTCGCCAATTTTCTTTACGACCAAAAGCAGTACCCCAAAGCCATTGAGTGGTATCAGCGCGCGCTGGAACTTGACCCGAAAAATGTCAATGCTTGCACCGATTTGGGCACCGCGTATTTCTACACGGGACGGCCGCAAGATGCTCTGCGCGAATATGACAAGTCGCTGAAGGTCAACCCCAATCACGAACCAACCCTGCTCAATGCCATCGTCGTGAACCTGGAGGGAACGCACGATCTCGCCGCAGCGCAAAAAGCATGGGACCGTTTATACAAGCTGAATCCCAACCACCCTGCCTTGGCGGGCTTGAAGGGCCAAATTGATGCCGCTCGCGCCTCCGGCGGCGTGGCGGGACCACACTAGGTCCCAGGCATCCCCCCGGAGTGAAAGGCCGTCTGACCCCTTATGGGAAGTTTTCTTCTCGACTTTCTCGAATTCGTCATCCTGGCGCTCTTTCTTAAGGCGATGACTCGAAGTCTGGGGTCTCTATTTGGTTCATCGCGCATTCATGTTCGGACTTCGGGTGCAGGATCGCCAAAGGCCCCGGCCGCTATGCCGCATCGAGGAGAAATGGCTCGCGATCCCGTTTGCGGCATGTTTGTTTCCACGGAACTCTCACAGCAACTGACACGTGGTGCAGATACGCTGCACTTCTGCTCGCGTGAGTGCCTGGACAAATATCAAAAGGATGCTGAGCATGTTGCTTCCTGATATTTTAGTCCGGGCGGTCCTGCTGCGCACCAGCCTGCCACCCCCCTTGCGATGGCCCATGTTGCGTGGTCCCTCGCGGCCGGCGCGGGGAGTGATGCTCCTATTGCTGTTATTTGCTGGGATCACGGTGGCGCAGGGGGCGGGTGGCAAGGTGCTGTTAACCCGCAAATACCACCCCGGCGAGTCTATGGTCTATGTCTCGAAGGTCCAGACGAACTCGAAAATCGATTCCAATCCCCCCGGCTTGAAAAACTTCTTCCCGCCCATGCCCACCAACCTGCGCCTGAACCAGCAAAGTACCGTGACGGTGTCGAAGGTGGCCCCTGATGGCGCCGCGGACGTCCAGCACCGATTCGACAAGTTCGAGATTCAGACCGACTTGGGATCGCTGCCCGAGAACGTACGCGACTCCATAGCCCAGGCTCAACAGGAAGTGAGCCAGCGGATCGTGGGCCAGACGCTGACCGCCCATTATGACCATAATGGCCGGCTGGTGGATTTCGAGGGCGCCGACAAACTTTTCGAGGATATTGATGCTCCGGTCCGAGAGCCGCTCTTACAGATGCTGCGGCTGTTCCTGGAACAAATGGGCGGACAGTCGCTCTATCCGGACCACCCCGTAAAAGTGGGCGAGGAGTGGACGCAAAATCTCGACGCCCAACCGCTCAAGGACTATCCGTTCCAGGTACAGGGGAAAAGCATCTTGCACTATTCCGGCAAGACGCGATACCGAGGAGTAAAGGCTGCCATCCTGGATTATCACTTCGAAAATGCGCTCACTCCCGCCCTGGAAGGCCTGCGCAAAGGGGGAGCACTCCCGCAACTGGAAGCCATGGGGATGCACCTGGACATGCAGATCAGCGGAAGGGGGCAAGGCCGGATTCTGGTTGCTCTGGATGACGGACGCGTGCTCCAGAATCATTCCACCTTGCATCAGACCCTCAGCGCCCTGATGAAAGGCAAGGAAGGGTTCGTTGCGCCCGCAGAACAGCTTCCCCGGCTCGAAATCCAATCCGACACCGAAATGGACGTGGAAGGAAGCAAGCCTTAACAGGCCTCCACAAAAAGTAAGAAAAGGGTTTAAATCTTTATTGACAAAGCGCCAAGCGTCCCTATAATCGGCAAGAGTTTCGTCCAACTTAGGGGAACGCAAGGGAAGGAATGAACCAATACCTCAGCACGGCATGGCCAGTGCTTCTCAGTATCGCCGGATTTGATCCTTCGGCCGGCGCCGGAATCTTAGCCGACCTGAAAACCTTCGCTGCGCACAACTGCTACGGCGTCGCGGCCATCACCGCATTGACCGTCCAGAACAGCCAGGGGGTAGAATCCGTCCACCCGGTCGAACCTTCAGTGCTAAGAGAATCGGTCCGGTCCCTTCTTGCCGACGGCCGGGTGAAGGCCCTCAAGATCGGAATGCTCTGTAACCAGGCCACAGGGGAAGTCATACTCGAGATTCTGGAATCGAATCCCAGTCTTCCTGCGGTCCTCGATCCCGTGGTGCGCTCCTCCGGTAATTTTGAGCTGTTGGATGCTACGGGCTTGGATTTTGTCCGGCGGCAACTGCTCTCCCGGGTGGCGGTGCTGACACCCAACTTGGAGGAAGCGGCGGCGCTGGCCGAAATGCCCGTCGATAATCTCGAAAGCATGAAGGCGGCAGCGCGTAAATTGGTCGAATTGGGTGCACGCGCTGTAGTGGTGACCGGCGGGCACCTTGACAAGGCCGTCGACGTTTTCTTTGATGGGTCGAGAATGGAGTCTTTCGCCGGCGACCGCGTCAAGCCTGACAACACGCACGGCACCGGGTGCACTTTTTCCTCTGCCGTGGCCGCCAACCTCGCCTTGGGACGCCAGTTGCGCGATGCGGTTGTGCTGGCTAAGGCGTATGTGTTCGAAGCCATCCGCCAAGCCTTCCCCGTGGGGCCCGGCCGCATTCCGTTGAACCACCTCTATCGCCTGGCGCAACCTGCCCGCGTCTCTGACCGCACACCCGACGTCGCTGAAACTGTGCACTAACCTGGATTGATCAACACCGGTTTGGAAGGGCGGGGCTTCCGCCCCGCCGGTACGAGACCTTGCTGATTATTCCCGTAACCCACGCCCTTCGGGCAGCTCCATCAGAGCGTTCAGGCGTGGCGAGAAACACGGGCTAAGGCTTCAGGGCAACTTGGCCAGGCTATGGCGCGATGGAGAAGGTGGTCCAAGGATAAGCATCCATGTCGCGTAGAAGGGGGTTCTCCCAGCCAAATTGCGGATATTTGCTTAAGTACTCGGCCGCCTTGAAGCTGAGGCCGCACGCGTGCCCCGCTGCCGCAGTAAAGGACATGTGTTCCGCCATCGTCGCGTCCGCGACTTTGTTCTGAACGGCACCCGCGGTCCCGAAGGGCGGCTGCCACGGCGAGCTGCCGCGGGGGGAGAGATCAACGTGGCCGCAAAGGGTGCGCTCGTCCGCGTCCTCTTTCTTTTCGAACGTATCAAAGTGGTCCGCCAGGAAACGTTCGGCAGCCTCCACATCAATTTTCCCCTTGTACTGCGCCATCAACTGTTCCCACCGGACGTGCCGGGCATTGGAACTGTTCGACAAATCCTTGACGTTGAAGTTGGTTTCTTCCTTCACCAGTTTGGGGTTTATGGGAAAATTTGAGCCCACAAAATAGCCGTCCGATTTGCGCATCAACGTGACGTTTTTGAGTCCCAGTTCGAGGCTGGCGATTTCATTGGTCTTGCGATCGGCCACCAGCCAGGTGTTGGCGTAACCGCCGTTGTTCCCGGCCTTCATGATGCGCGCGAAATCATCGATGGAGGCGGCGTATTGCATCGCCTTGCGTGCCCGGACGAATTCCGGAATACCCTTGGGATCGTAGCCGGAAAAGTTCGAAATGGTGGTCTCGGTAATCATGATCCCGGCAGAGTTAACGCCAAAGTCGTCGGCGCTATGAATGAGGCCGGGAAAGCCGTCCATCAAGATGCGCTGGCCGTTTGCGGGCACGATGTCAAAAATGATTGTCCAACGCGCGCCCTCCAGGTAAGTGGCCCAATCGTTGTGGGCAACAATGACTTTGCCATCCTTCGTGTAACTACCCGTGGCCACGAAGGCGCTGCAATGTTCGGGCAATCCCAGCGAGGCCACGACCTTGCCGTGATGCTGCCGGTCATACTCCTTGACGTAGTAGTCCCATTCCGGCATAGCGTTTAGCGCCACCACATCCCAAATATCCAGCTTTACGCCCTTTGCCTTCAAACCCTCGGTAATGCCCTGTAGTTCCTCGCGATACTGCGGTTCGATGTGCGGCCACATCATGTCTTTCGCGGCATTGCGGAAAAAATCCCAGTCCTTCTTGCCATCGTGGGTCTGCTCCAGGACCACCACTTTTTCCGCGTCCTCAATCTCCAGGGCCAACAGGTAACCGTGCTGGAATCCCATATCGAAAGGCGTCCCCTCCAGGTGCACGAAGGTCCAGCCACCCTGCGCGGGTTTGCGGAAGGCTCCCTTCATGTGCACGTCGAGCTTCGCCTCCTGGGAAAACAGGGGCAGAGCGGCAGCCATAAGAACCAAGCTGGGCAAAAGAAAAGCATTTCCGCGCATTCAGGCCTCCAACGGCATAATTGAAGTTTAGTGTTACCCGAAGATCCCTGGGTGACGACGGGGCAAAGGCGATTATACACGAAGCTTGTATTGGTGCGTACCCGTAAGGACGTTTGACCGGGGGCAGGCCGAGCAGCATACCCCTAAGTATAGGGAGGAGAGACTCGTGGTTGATCCTCACGCCGGAGAGACAAGACCCATCCGAATTCTTCGAAACTCTGATGCACAGTAAGAGACACCGGCCCCCCTTCGCGCTACAATGCCATTATGCAGGTAAACTTTGCTTTTGGTCGGGCTGGTATGACCCTCGAATTACCGGAGGGTTTTGAGTATCGCGTGCTGGAAGCGCGGTCGGCCATTCCGCTGGATGACGCCGCAGATGCCATCGAGCAGGCGCTCGATGCCCCTATCGGTTGCCCGCCGCTCGCTGAACTGGCCCGAGGCAAGCGCTCCGCGGCAATCTCGGTTTGCGACATCACGCGGCCGGCGCCCAACCGGGAGGTGCTTCCTCCCGTGCTCGCCCGATTGGAGGCGGCCGGCATTCCTCGCGAGGGCATCACCATCCTGATCGCCACGGGGCTTCACCGGCCAGCGACGGAAGCGGAGTTTCGCGAAATCTGCGGGGAAGAGACCGCGGCCCATTATCGCGTGCTCAATCACCACGCGCGTGAACTTGGCGAGCATCGCAGCCTGGGAAAGACGGCGGCCGGAACGCCCGTTTATATTGACGAGCGCTTTGTCTCCACCGACCTCCACATCACTTTGGGATTTATCGAACCGCACTTGATGCTGGGCTATTCCGGCGGCCGCAAGCTCGTCGCTCCTGGCCTCGCCGCGCAGGAAACCATCAAGGTCCTGCATAGTCCGCGCTTCATGCGCGACCCGCACGCGGTGGAGGGCTCGATTGAAGACAACCCGCTGCACCGGGAACTCCTGGAAATCGCGCGCTTGGCGCGCCACGATTTTCTGGTGGATGTGGCGCTCGGCCGCGGCGCTCCCCGCCGCCCCATCGCCGCGGTTTTTGCCGGCGACCCCGTGGCTGCACACCGGCACGGAGTGGAGTTTGTCTCCCGGGTCATGCTGGAGACCCTCGACCATCCTGTCGACGCGGTGATCACGACGGCAGCCGGCTACCCCCTCGACCTGACCTTTTACCAGGCCGTGAAGGGCATCACGGCCGCCGCACACATCGTTAAACCCGGTGGGAAAATCCTGCTGCTCGCGGCTTGCGAGGAAGGCGTGGGCGGGCCGGAATTTGCTCGCATGCTTGCCGAAGGATCGCCCGATCGCGTCTTTATGAGGAAAATTGAGGGTGTGCCGGTGACCGTGGACCAATGGCAACTCGAAAAGCTCGCCCTCGTTACTACCCGAGCCGAAGTCTTATATTACGTGCCGGGCCTGCCGCGTGAATTCCACGCTGCCCTTTGGGGAAAGGCCTATGCGAGCGCGGAGGAGGCTATTCGCGCACTCGTTGGGACACTGGAGAGAAACGCGCGCGTCGCCGTCATTCCGGAAGGGCCGTATGTCCTGGCGCGATGCGCAGATTATTGAAAGATGCGACTTGCACGTTTCTGGGTGACCGCCTCATTCGTCGCTTCGCACCTCCATCTGTCGCCGCGGTGACCGCGGGTGGCAAGTTTTCAGAAATTAAGCAGATTGTTCCTTTTTCGCCCCCCTCATCCACTGCCTTGCGGTTCCCCCTCCCCAGTGGTGCGAGGGTTGTAAGTTCAATTCGATATCCCCCCGCAGCTTAAAAAGGATGGCTTTTCCTTGCCGATCGAGGACGAGCCGCGGACCTGGAAAGCAGGTCCGCACAACACCTGCTTAGGCATCCTTAAAGTGCCTCCTATACAAGTGAAATGCCCGCGCTGATTCAGGAGGAAGATACCAGTAGACCCTTTCCGGATCTTCGGAAAGATCCTGAATGAGTTTCAAGTTCGACTCATACCCTATGTACTCATTGCGCATATCTCGAACCAGATCATGCACGTTCCGTTCCTGGTAGACAGAGGGTTTACCATAGACCGGACGCATTCCCTTTGCCTGGACGTAGTAACTTGCCCATATATCATCCATGCGGCCAATATGGGGATAGAGAAAGTAGTCCTTAAGAACATCCCGAAGTAAGAAGGTGTTCTGAGAGTCGAAGGGGGACATCTTGTTGCTCGCCATGGGAAAGTAACTTGGTTCAAAGGTACACTCCGGGGCGTGCTCCATTCTACAAATCGCATCGACATCCGGGTCGCCGTTCCAAAAGTCAGCTTGAATGTGAGCGTAGACTATTTTCTTTGACGGATGAGGGTAAGTTCGTTGAGGGACAAGTTGCAGGGGAAAACCACGATGCCAGAGCCGGCTCATGTTCGTTGCGCCCACGGGATCGAACGCTGGGAGCTCGGTTTCATAATAGTTAACCTCCACCTGGCCGCCGACCATCAAATCCCGCCCCCACTCGTCGTACGGGATGTTGTCGTCATCGACTAAGGCCACCACGTCGGCCCCCATGTCGTAGGCCCAAAGCGCCCCGAAGTTGCGCCTTTGAATGCAATTCCATCCGATGGCATCAGACAACTCTTTGTCGTAGCGCTCTTGGTCCTCTGGGGAGAAATAGGTCCCCCTGTGCAAGTGGTAGTCGGGAGGAGTCTTCTTATCGCCGACGACAACGAGGCGCCAATCATTCATCTCATCAAAGAGGTTGATCGCCTTGGTCGGAGGATTAATCGTGGTGGTGACAATGACCTTCATTTAGTTCCGCCTCCGTGCTCGAGCAGCTTGACGTTACGCGGACAGGAAAGTCTTGAGCCCCATCTTCACATAGCGGAAGTTTTTGAAAAACGTATTGACGCTGCGCCCTTCTTTCCTACCCACCCAAACGGTGGGGACCTGTTCCAGATGATAGCCTTTCTTGAGAGGCTTAACGGTGGTCTCGATGCAGATTTCATGCATCGTCCCCTCCCACTCCACGGCCGCCGCAACTTCTTTACTGAGAAGCTTAAATCCGAAAGTAAAGTCGCCAATGCGGGTCCAGAACAACATGCGGAAGGTTTTCTGAAAAATCCAGTTGAGTACAAGTTTCAAAGGGTCGTAGTTGGTGAAACCCCCTCCCGCCATCCAGCGATTGGCGATGACCTCATCGCACCCCGTATCCACAACTTTCTGCACCATACGGTCCACGGCGGCAGGTTCTGTTTCCAAATCGGCTGCCATCAGCGCCACGTAGTTTCCCCTCGCCGCTTGCATCCCTTCGCGATAGGCCCAGCCAATGCCGGGGTTGTTCTTCTGGACCACCATCCTCACGTGGGGTTCCCGCGCCTCCCATTGCCGGCAAATGGAGAAGGTCTCTTCCGAAGCTCGGGGAGAGAGCAAAAGGAGGATTTCCTGGATGTAACCGCGATCGCGGCCCAGCAGGATCTTTACGGTCTCATCGATCGAAAAGGTCTCCGAATACACCGTGACGACGATGGAAAGCCTGATGGCGCTGAGCGGCACACTTTTCCGCGTCATGGAGGGTCCCGTTCTACTCATTCCTAAAACCTTCTCGGGCCGCAACGAAAAGACTCACCGCAGAGCGCACAGGGACCACAGAGAGAAGCCTTTCCGCTTGCGCGGGAAGGGTTTAGCCCCAATGCTGTTCACGGAGGAAATTACGCATCCCGCTGTTCCTGAGAGACCCCCTCACCCACCGCCTTGCGGTCCCCCCTCTCCCCCCAGGGGGCGAGGGCTAAAATCAAAACTCAAAAAACCCTCTCCCTTCGGGAGAGCGGGGACCGCAAGGCGAAGGGGGCCCCATGTTTTGCAGGTCGTGGGGGTGAGGGGGTCGAATTGGGAACGGTCAGCTTAAGTGAACAGCATTGGGTTTAGCCCGCATTCCTCACCACGCTTGGATGCGGCTGCCGGAAGGGTGGGGCTTCAGCCACGTTCTCCAGATGGCGGGGACATTCATCAGCAAATTCCACGCGCCACCCGCCGCGACTCCCGCCGCCGCCGCGCTCAGAATTCTTCCGCCCAGCGCCAGCCACGAAAGCGTGACCAGGAAATTGAGGACCGCGCCGGGAAGGCAAATCCATTGATACCGCGCCAATCTGCTGCCTACTCCCGGGCGAAACGGCGGCGCTTGGGGTGACCGAAAAGTGAAGGCTTCACTGCACATGAAGTTGCTCAGCAATGCGGCCTCAATGGCCATCGGTAATGCCGCAGCGGGTGGCCAGGCGCCTTTCCTAACCAACGTCGCGAATAGAGCGATGTCAATCAAGGCGCCGGTAAGTGCCATCAGGCCGTAGCGAATCCAGCCCAGGAATTGGCCCGTCCCCACCGCCAGCCGCACCAGGTGCAGGAGATATTCCACGTACTGGCGGATTCCCAGCTTGGAAGCGCCGCGTTCACGTTCTTGAAAGATGTAGGGCACTTCTACAAAATTATTATAATGCGCCTTGGCAATAACCTCCAAGAGAATCTTGTAACCCAGCGGGTTTAGTCGAGCGCCTTGCAGGGCAGAAGCTCGAACCATGAACATACCGGACATGGGGTCACCAACGGCCGCGAGCCTGAGCGGCAGCACGGTGGCAGCCATGTGCGTCGCCGTGCGGGAAATAAAGCGGCGCACCCACGTCCAATCGGAGGTGCCGCCGCCGGGCACGTAGCGGCTTCCAATCGCCAGGTCCGCTCCCTGGCGAACCGCGGTAGCGAGCGCTGTAAGCGTCTCGGGAGGGTGCTGTAAATCCGCGTCCATCACCCCCCAGACACCCCCGTGCGCCGTCGCCCATCCGTCCAGCACCGCGGTGGCCAGTCCCAACCGCCCCGGGCGCCGCAACACGCGCGCGGGGATTTCTCGGGCGAGTGATTCCACCCGTTCCGCCGTCCCATCCGCGCTCGCGTCATCAACCACGACGAGCTCGAAATCCTCGCCCGCGCTCCGCAGAGCCGCCGCCGCACGCCGAAGAGTTTCCTCGATGACCGCCGCCTCGTTGTACGTAGGAATGATGACCGAAATCATAAAGAGGTACCAGGGGCTAGGGACTGGGTTCTGGGTGCTGGGGGCTCGAAATCATGATTGTAGAGCAGTACTGTCCGGTAAAAGTCCGGGTGATTCGTTGTAACTGCATGAGTGTGCGAAAGTAAAGTACCCAAATGGAATTTTTCGATTTCAATTTTTTAGCTCTTTATGGCGACCATAGGACTGC
>JBEKQO010000022.1:0-43566 GCA_049519635.1 Terriglobia bacterium
GCAATCCATCCTGATCACGCAGGAGGCCCACCCAAACGTTGGAGTCCAATCTGGAGATTTGTGCTATTACCGCTTGCTTGGCAGCCTCCACCAACGAAACTTCGCCGGTGAAATCGAGGACGACCAGCATAATCTGGTCGCTGCCCGGGCCCAACTGGGAGATCACCGGGGCCGGCTTGCCGTTGAAGGTGGCTTCGAACTTGGGGGCGGGACCGCAATCCCCTTCCTCCACCCAGGCGGGGATGGAAACACTGGCCGTTTGCGCCAGAACGGTTCCGAGCGTTGAACCGGCAGCCAGAAGTGCGAGAAGCAAAGGAAAGTATCGGAGCATTAGAAGCTGAACTTCAGGCCGAGTTGGATCACGCGGCCACCATGGGAGCCAATGATTCTGCCGGCGTCAACATTGGGCTCACTGGCCGACCCGATCATGGTATCAGGATAGTTCCAATTCGCATGATTCAAGACATTCAGGGCCGTAGCGCTGAACTCAAAGGCCCGCTCGCCACCGATGGGCAGGCGCTTGCCCAGGCTGACATCCATGGAATTATAGCCAGGCCCCAGCAGGCCCGAGGTGGTGTGGGAACCGTTCCCCGTCGTAAAGTCCGGGGGTTGATCGAAAGCCGCGGGGTTGTACCATTCCGACGGTCCGGGATTGGAAACGTGAGGGCTTACACCCGGCACCAAGTTCACGTTGAGCGTGGAAAGGATGTCCCCGGTATTGTTGAATTCCGGATGAATCGCCAGCGGCGTGCCATCATTCCAGTAGGCGTTGCCACTGAGTGACCAACCACGGACGAGGGCGCCCCTTATGCCGGAGAGATCCAGGAAAGGCTGGTTAGGACCAAACGGAAACTCATACATGTAACTGAGCGTCACATACTGAGGGGTGTTGTAAGCCGTCACCGACCAGTCATTGCGCAGGTTGAAGAGGTCCTGGTTCCCGTAAGGGCTGGAATAATCATCGAGCTGTTTGGAAAATGAATAATAGGCCGTAAACGTCAACCCGAACGACGCGCGCTTCTCCAGGCGCAGGTAGCCGGCGTCCCGCTGGTAGCGGCCGGCCGGGTAAAGTCCATAGAGTTCGAAGCCGGTGAATTGGGGATAGGGTTGGAGCGTCGAGCGGAAGGAATATTCGTAAAGGTTATCCCCGTAACTCATGTCGGCGGGGCTGATAGCATTCGGGTTGACAGTGCCGTCACCCACGAGGAGGTCATTGCCCACGCTGTGGTTCACCCCTACCGAAACGGTGATGGAGAAAGGAACTTCACGCTCGATGGAAAGCGAGGTAGATTGATAGACGGGCTCCGCCTTGGTAAGTTTCATATAATCCGCTGTGGTGTTATCGGCGGCTGAGGAACTCAGATCCGGCAGAGTCGTACCGAGCGGGGGTATCCCGGCCGACAAGTCAATCGCCGGGCTGAGCTGCGTGTTGGGGGAAGTAAAGGTCTGAATCGCATTGAATCCCTGCGTGGCCCATTGCCCGTTGTAAATCGGAATCTGGCTGTGCGAGCGGCTGTAAGAGGCGCGAACTACCATCTTACTATTGCCGCGCAGATTCCAGGCAATGCTGAGCGAGGGATCGATATCGTAATTTACCGGCCGCATGCCGCGGGATATTCCGTCGACGCCGGCAAAGGCGAGTCCGCCGGGAAGCCCGTCGGAAGAGTCAATCAGGTTAGGGTCCACAGTGCTTTGGCGATCGTATTTCTCGGTTCGTGGCGACCGGCGGCTGAACGTGAGAGTGGCGTTGAGGGTCAGGTTCTTTCGGGCGGCATACCGGTCCTGCGCGCTGAACCCCTGATAACTGTCGCGAAAATAGGACGGTGCGGTGGTGATGGTGCGTTGCGCAGAAGCCGGCAGGCCGAGCAAAAAGCCCGCGAAAGGATCGCCCGTATCGATAATTCCCGGCAGGCTGGTGATATCGGCGCTGAAGAGGAAGTAACCGGAGGGATAGGTGGGATTAAACGAATTCACTTGATAGAAATTGGCCTGCCCGGTGAGATGAAGGGAATGCTTGCCTTTCCGCGTTGACCACGCGTCGGTGAGGCTCAGGGTGGTGCGTGCGTTCCGCGACATCGGGTATGCCGTGCCCATCGATACATAGTTGGCGAGCGAATAGTTAGGGAAAGGGGTCCCCGCACCGCTGCTCGATTGCACCACATCGGAGTTCAACGCCAGGCTGGCGGAGTTCGCAGTGTTGGCGCTGGCGGTAAACACGTAATCCAGTTCCGAGTGCAGCGTGGAAAAATGCTGGTCCGGCGAGGTGGGGCTCGCATCGTTGGGAAAATATTTCGCGGGGCTCAGATACCCGCTCGAAATCGTAGTATTGGAGGTCAGGCGTTGCCGTTCACGAAAAGGGTGATCCACCTTGACGATGATTCCATCGGCGTCGTCGATCTGCGGCGAATTACTGAAGTAGTTGTTCTGAAAGAATGGCCCAATATCGGTATTGGGCGCGGGATACAACGTCAGAGCTTGTTGGGCCACCGGCGACAGACGGTACGTGGGGATGACATTTCCGGGAAACTGCGCCCGTAGATATTGCAGATTGCTGGTGGAGACCGCTTGCGTCGGATCATACGCAGGATTGGGAGCTGTCTGTGCCGGATCGTAAATGGGCAGGATATACCCCGAGGGGTCCACCGTTTGCGAGTAGTCACCCACCCTTTGCTGCACGGTGGGAACGGTCAGCAGGTTGGCGCGATAAATCCGCTCGCGCACCCCCTCATATGACAGCATGAAGAAAGTGTTGTTGGGGTTGGTGATGAGGTGAGGGAAAAGCACGGGGCCGGAAATATTAAATCCGAATTGATTGCGGCGAAGCGGGGATGCACTCTCCCCGTTCTGTGTCACTTGGTGCGGAATCGCATCCAGAACGTCATTGCGGAAGTTTTCATAGACCCGCCCGTGCCAGGGCATCTTGGGGCCGTGCACCTCCTGCGCGTTCGGCGGGCTTTCCGGACGCATCCCCAAATCCCGCGTGAGCGCCTTAAATTCGTCGGCGGCTTGGGAAAGTGAACTGGTCTCCTTGGAAGTAGATGTGCCGCCGTCAAACGCGCACACTTCCGCGCTGACCGCAAACAGGACAAGAGTGACCCCCAAGGCGACGCTAACCGAAGTCTTCATCCGACAATTCCACAAAATCTCACTATATACTTCACCCGAACCTGCCGCAATGCCCGGGAGTACCGGTACGCTTGCGGGCGCATGCGGTTGGCGTCATGATAAGCCCATGCTTACAGAACGTGTCCCCCGGAATACGGCGGTGCGGGCGGAATTCTTGAAGAGCGACTTGCTCACCACCCTCAGCGTACCTCCTGATGACCGCTTGCGCGAGCAGGCGAAGTCCATTTCCGCCGCACTCGCGGAGGGGGTAGCGGCGACCCTGCACCTGCGGTGCGCCGGCTTCCTGAGCGTGGCCGCGGATTTCTATGGCGTCGAGAGCCCGGGAATTCGCGTCCTCGCCGCCCGCCCGCTGCGCGTTCGCGAGAGCGGTTGGGCTTCGGAGTTATTTGGAGACTATTCTCCGGAAACCTTGCAGATCCGGGTTTGGATGCGTACGGCTGTCCGTAAGCAAGTGACTTCCTTCGGAACTTTCTTGAGCACCCTCTGCCACGAGTTTTGCCACCACCTGGACTATCAGCGTTTCAAGTTCAAAGACTCGTGGCACACGCGCGGCTTCTATGAGCGCACTGCCGCCCTTTACCACCATGCGCGCGGGACTCCGGCCAAGCAACTCTTCTGGGTAAAAATGCCGGGCGGCCGCTGGAGAATTCATTGGCAGCGGACCCAGCGCGGCCACTGAGCGCTTAAACTGGACGAGCCATGGAACACGACCAGGAACCCTTCCGCATTCCTATTACCGACGTCTTCGATTTGCACACCGTGCAACCGAAGGAGGTTGCCGCCGTCGTCGAAGCGTATCTCGAAGAAGCATACCGTTTGGGGATAAAGTCCCTGCGCATCATTCACGGCCGTGGCATTGGCGTGCAAAGGCAGACCGTGCGCACGGTGTTGGCCCGGACGCCGTTCGTGGTCTCCTTCAACGACGCGCCTCCCGAGGCCGGGGGATGGGGCGCCACCGTGGCGAGGTTGAGGTGACTGGAGGGACCCTTCAGCCCACGGAGAGCGGCCCCTACCGGTTCATTCCCGCGAAGATGGTTTTCACCATTTCCGGGTTGGTGGCGGCGACCAGATTCTTGGCGTCGCCGATGGCAATCTCGTCGCCGCCGCTCGCCAGCTCTTTCATGGTTTCCGCAATGAAGGCCGGCAAAGGCATAGGCTGAGGCCCGGCCGGCCCAGCGGTCTTTCGGGGCCCGCCCAGCTCCGTCGCCACGTACGGGGGAATCAACTCAATCACCTTCACTCCCGAGCCTTTCAACTGGTGGCGTAAGGAGAGGGTGAAGGAATGAACTGCGGCCTTGGTGGCGCAATAGACGGGAAAACGCGACATGGGAACAAACGCCAGCCCGGAGGAAACGTTGAGCAGCACGGCGTTCGATTGTTGGGTCAAATGCGGAATGAACTCGGCGGCGACACGCATGACTCCCAGCACGTTGGTGCTGATCTCGTCGTGCAATCCTTCCTCATCAAGGGGCGTGCCGGGAGCAAGCTCCACCCGCCGTTGGACGCCGGCGTTGTTGAACACGCAGTTCAGGGACGGAAATTCTGCCACCACCTCCTGGGCCACTTTCCGAATCGCCGCGGCGTCCCGCACATCGAGCACAAAGTAGCGCATGCCAGGATTCTCCGCGCAAATGTCCCGGAGGCGATCCTCCCGCCGGCCGCTGATGATGACCTGATTCCCTAGCTTGCAGAATGCCTCAGCCAGGCCTCTGCCAATCCCCGACGTGCCGCCGGTAATGAAAATGGTGTTCGCGTTCATTTGCATGTGCTGATCTCCTCAGAATGCGCTCCTAGCCCTATCACAGCTCCCACAAGGGGTTCCGGGAAAGCGCGTCGGGTACGAGAAACCCGTTGATCCCACAGCCGAGGCTCAGCTCGACATGACGATTTGTAACCATCTTTGTTTTCATCAACATAACCGGGTGGACCTTCATAATCGATATGGCGGCTGCACACATTAGGGGAACCAGATCCCTCTCCGAGGGGAGAGAGTGCCTAATGTAGGAAGATGGGTGAGGGGTCTTTTCCAACGCCCTCGAACTCTGCCGGAGCCCGCGTGGGCCACCGAACCTTGCCCGATACCCCCTGCGGTTGACGTGCGCCCACCCCAGTTCATCGGGCGACACACACGGCGCAAGGGTTGGGGGAAGAGGAGCATGGGGAGAGACCGGGGGAGAAACCTGCGGCCACCTTTACCCACTCAAACAGAGTAGCCTATTTCAGCGAGCCGGTCAAGGGCTAAAATAACCCCCGGCGAGCAGGTGGATTGTCCTGCGCCGGCGGGGCTAAAGCCCCGCCCTTCCGGAGTCGTGGTGAGAAATCCGGGTTAGGTGGAAGGCGCTGGGTCGTGCGCACCCACCGCCGAAATTTCCAGTTGATCTCCGACCTGAGTTTCCGAACTGAACACCGTATGGACGGGAAGTTCCAGTACGCTGTCCGTTTTGAAACTCACTTTGGAGATACGAAAGGGGCGAAGGTTTTCCACAACATCCACCACCCGGTGGTTGCGGTCGAGGAAAATCAGATCCAGAGCGTACAACATACCAATGGTGTGAACTCCGTGTGAGGGCACAATCCAAAGGCCCTTCCCGGGGCGGGCCCAGCGCCGGGTGGTGCCCAGCAGGCCCACAAGGCGGCTGAAGTAGCCGTCCGCCACCGTGGCGTGCGCGGCGACAAACTTCTCGCGGGTCTTATTGTAAATGCAAACGTACTTACCACCCTTAGCGGCTGGCTGGCCCACAACAAATGCCTCGCAGTTCTTGCGTTTCCGCTCCCAGCAACGGGCACAATTACTTAGGCGCTTTACTCTTGCGGCGCCAGATGATAATCGCCAGAATGACAACTGCCCCGATGGCGGCAATAATTTGAATCGTCGTTGAATCCATGCCGAGCCTCCTCTAGAGATTGCCGGTCTTCCTTCGATCAGGAACAACCTTCTGCCTTGCTCGCGCTGACAGCGTCATCGATTAAGGTGCCCCAGCGTTTTATACATGGTGATCACTGCCGGACCTAAGATGACAACAAACAGAGCCGGAAAAATAAAGAAAACCAGGGGGAAGACCATCTTAACGGTGGTCTTCGCCGCCATCTCCTCGGCGCGCTGCCGGCGTTTCAGGCGCAGATCGTCGGAGTGGATGCGCAGCGACTGTGCCACGCTGGTGCCGAAGCGGTCGGTTTGAATCAAGGTGGAAACCAGCGCCTGAAGATCATCAACCCCTGTCCGGGTGGCGAGAGAGCGGAGCGC
The DNA here is from genome assembly GCA_049519635.1 of Terriglobia bacterium. Lineage (GTDB taxonomy): Bacteria > Acidobacteriota > Terriglobia > UBA7540 > UBA7540 > Bog-366. Next base: position 6,371 of record JBEKQO010000022.1, read on the forward strand.
ATCCATCCGGGACTTGCCCACATGCACTTCGGCATTGACGAGGTCGAATTCCGCGCACAATTCCGGGTGTGCCACCCTGAGCTCCTGGCTGACATACAAGAGCGCCTGATCGAGGCCCAGGCCCGCCTCCACGCAAATCACCAGAAGGTCGAGGGCGTCAGGCAATGCCAGGCGCAAGAGTTGCTGGCGGCCCTTCACTTTCCGGCCCAACCAGAAATCCGGCAATATAAATCCCGCCACGCCCGTCACGACAAAAAGGAGAACAGGATTGAATTTGTAAAAGCCCGTAAAATAAACGAGACCCACCAGGGCCACGATCACGACCACCCGCGCGGCGCTAAAGGCCCCTGCCGCTTCGGGCCGCCGGAAGCCGGCCTGGATCAAGAGCTGGTCTGATTTCGAAGGTGAGCCGGACGAGGCAGGAAAGATCTTGGTGATCCCGGAGAGGATCGTGTCGTTCAGTTTCTGGCGCGTTTCTTTCAAACCCATCCGCTCCTGGGCGGGAGGGCGCCAGAGGCGTCCGAGGCGTTCGGTAATCTGCACCGAGCTGCCGGAAAAGGCATAGATCAGCGCCAGCGCTACGAAAACGATCGCCGTAAAAATCACGACCATGGTGGTTCCGGGCATAAAGCGGCTGCTTCTCCTCGAAGGCTTCAGACCTTGATCTGAACAATCCTCCAGACGATTATCCCACCCAGGATTTGCATGACGGCGGCCATAATGAGCATGTATTGGCCCAGGCGGTCCTCAAACAGCACGTTGACATAACCCGGATCGATAAAATGCAACAGCCCCATCATGACCAGCGGCAATGCCATCAGGATACCCGCGGTAAGACGGCCCTGGGCAGTACGGACCCGCACATCTCCGGCGATTCTGAACCTCTCCCGCATCACATGGGCGAGGTTGTCCAGAATCTCAGCGAGATTCCCGCCCGTTTCTTTCTGCACCAGCAGGGCGATCACAAAAAGGCGAACGTCCACCAGTGGGACCCGTGCGCAAAGGCCCAGGAGGGCTTCCCGCAAGGGCAGACCGAATCGTTGTTCGTCAAACGTGATCCGGAACTCCGTTGAAACCGGATCCGGCAAGTCGGTGGAAACAATTTCCAATCCTGAGGCAAAGGAGTGTCCAGCGCGCACCGAGCGCGAAAGGAGTTCTATGACCTGGGGAAATTCCTTCTCGAAAGCCCCCATCCGCCGCGCCCGCATGATGGCAACAAAAATCAGCGGAAGGAAAGCAGCCGGGACACCCGCTGCGGCTGCCAGCCAGAAATTACCGTTAATGATTTCCGTCGCTTCAAAAGCGATCAGGCCCAGCACGGCGCTAATCAGCACCAGCTTTCCCGGTCTCACCTGCATACCGGCCTGGGCAATGAAGTTGCGCATGCGTGCCGGCCACGACCAACGCACCAGCACCTTGTTGAGCGTCGGGATGCTGCTCAACAGTTCATCGCGAATCAGGTCCAGGTTCAGCGCATTCTGCGTGAACGTCGTGCCCTTCTCGATAGCTTCGAGCCGGCCCCGAATGATGTCCCCTTCTTTCGGTTCCGCCATGTACACATAAATCCCCGCGAAGATCAGAAGGATGATCAGGAACACAAGGGCGGCAAATAAAATCGGCATGCGGCGATTCCTTCTTAACGGGACCGGGTGGATTCAAACATGGACGGTGGCAGGTTAACGCCCGACGCCGCCAGGCGCTCGGAGAGCCGGGGGCGAATTCCCGTGGCCACAAATTCCCCCAGGACCGTGCCGTTTTCCGCGAGGCCCGTCTTCCGGAAGGCGAAAATCTCCTGCATGCTAATGATGTCCCCTTCGATTCCGGTGATCTCCGAGATGCTGGTGACTTTCCGGTTGCCATCGCTCATGCGGCTGACCTGCACCACCACGTCGATGGCGGAGGCAATCTGGCGCCGCGTCGCGATCTCCGGCAATCGAAAATTCGACATGGCGACCATCGTTTCCAAGCGTGCCAGGGCGTCGCGCGCGGAGTTCGAATGGATCGTCGTCAAAGAACCGTCATGGCCCGTATTCATCGCCTGAAGCATGTCCAGCGCTTCCTCGCCGCGGACCTCGCCCACGATAATCCGGTCCGGCCGCATGCGCAGGCTGTTCATCACCAACTGTCGCTGGAGGACGGCGCCCTTCCCCTCGACGTTGGGCGGGCGCGTTTCCAGCCGCACCACGTGATCCTGGTGAAGTTGTAATTCCGCGGCGTCCTCAATGGTAATAATGCGTTCGCGGTTGGAAATGAATGACGACAGGACATTCAACAGGGTGGTTTTGCCCGCCCCGGTGCCACCGGAAATGAGCGTATTCATACGCGCAAAAACACATCCCCGCAGCAAGGCAAGCATCCCGGAAGTCAGAGTCTGGTTGCGCAGCAGGGCGTCCACATTCAAGGGCACCCGCCCGAACCGCCGTATCGAGAGGCAAGCGCCATCAATGGCCAAGGGGGGAATAATGGCGTTCACGCGCGAGCCGTCAGCCAGGCGGGCGTCCACCATAGGCGACGATTCATCGACGCGCCGTCCCACGGCGGAGACGATGCGGTCGATGATGGCGAGCAAATGCGCTTCGTCGCGAAACTGCACGGTGGTCCGTTCCAGCAGTCCCTTACGCTCGATATAAACATCTTTGTACGAGTTCACCAGGATATCGGAAATGGAGGAATCCTTCAGCAGGGGTTCGAGAGGACCCAACCCAAAAACCTCGTCGAGAATCTCCTGGGAGAGGCGCTCCCTCTCCTGCAGGGTCATCGGCGTACTTTCCGTGGTGGTCAAACTCCCGACAATCTGCGCCACCTCGGCGCGCACGGCATCGCGATTTACCTGTGTGACGCCACCCAAATTCAATTTCTGGATCAGCCGTCGGTGAATAGCTGCCTTCACCTTGCCCATATCCGGCTGGCCCGTTTGGATTTCCGTCATCTACCCCTCTCATCCCTTGCTTGAAAATAGCCCGAGGAAGGATCCCCGCTTCTCCGTGCTCTCCCGGCGCACCCCGGAAACCTGCTCGGCCATGGCGCGAAACCTTTGTAACAGTTGGTCGTTTTGACCCCGTGAAAGCTCCATCCCCATGTTCACCGCCCGGCTCACTTGCTTGAAGTCGTTCGGTAGCCGCTCGGCGATCGGTAGTTTCACCCGTTTCTCAAACGCTTCCAAGGGTTCCTCATCCGCCCGGTGCCAGCGATTGACCACCACCCGAAGACGAGCCGAGTCAATGCCCAGGGAACGGAGCAAAGTAACTTGCCGCTCCAGGCTCCATAAACTGGGCACATTGGTCTCCGTCACCAGATTGATATGGCGGGCCAGGCGCAGAACCGGCGCCCACTCGGAAGACCAATGGGTGCCGATATCCGCCACCACGAAATCAAAACTGCTCTGGGCCACATTAATGACCCGAGCGAGGGACAGAGGGGTAACCTGGTCCCATTCATCGGCGTTGGAAGCTCCGGCGAGCACTTGTAAGCCGCTTTTGTGATTCGCCAGCAATCCGGTAAAGAGATGGCTGTCAAGGCGGTCAATACTTTCCACCGCCGCGCGGAAGGAAAATCGCGCCTCCAAATCCAGAAGCAGGGCGGCGTGACCCAGAGGTCGCCCCAAATCGAACAGCACCACGCGCTTCCCCGCCTCGCGCGCCAATTGCACGGCGAGGTTCACGGCGACGGTCGTAGTCCCCACCCCGCCTTTAGCCCCAGCGATCACCAGGAGCTTCTCCATTTCGGAGAGCGGCATGCCCCGCTGCTTGATGAGCCGCTCCAGCATCTCCCGCACCACCATAGGGTCAATCGGCTGGGATAGGAATTCCCGCACCCCACTGCGCATCGCCTGCATCAGCAGGTCGGGACTGGGTTCCTGATATACCGAGCAGGCAATGATACAAGCTGTGGGATTTAGCCGGTTCAAGCGGGCGGCAAATTCCAAGGGGGATTTGGGATCGCGTCCGATTTCCACCAAGACCACGTCGGGCACGGCGGCGCGGGAGGTTGGGCCCTCGCCCGCCATCAGGTCCCACTGGGCAATGGGCTGCACCAACCCGGTCTGCTGCAACATGGCCAGGAGGGCCGCGCTGTTCTTCGTGTCCAGACTCACCACACCCACTGTCAACATGCTGCGGTTCCTTTCAGGCCTTCCTAACCCCCTGGCACAGGCGGAATTTCCTCTCCTCTATTTGACACTCGGGGAAGTACCTGTCTTCGCAGGCTCGGTCTTCAAAAAGGCGTCGGGGAATTGCGGCAGGGGGGGAAGTTTCGGCGGCGAATCGATGCGCACAATGTGCGGCGTCACCACCACCAGCAATTCATCCTTACTCTTCGAGATCGAACGGCTCCTAAAAAGCTGCCCCAGGATGGGCAAATCCCCCAATCCGGGTATTTTCGAAAACTGCGTGACCACCTGATCATTCACCAGGCCCGCGATGGCAAAACTCTGTCCGTCGTTCAAAACCATTTCCGACTGCACGCTCCGCGTGGCGAGAGACGGGATCGTGAACCCCTGGATGGTAAGAGCGTTCGTATAATCCAACGAACTCACTTCCGGGGCCACCTTTAAGTGGATCAGGCCCTCAGGGGTAATGAGCGGGGTGAAAACCAGCTTTACACCGTATTCCCGAAACTGAATGGTGACCACCGGCACACCGCCGGTGGCCCCCTGGACTACCGGAAACGGAAATTGCCCACCCGCCAGGAAGCTTGCCTCCTTGCCCGACTCTGTCAGCACGTTGGGCGCGGCGAGAATTTGCACCAGGTTCTTCTCTTCCAGGGCCTGGATCACCGCGCCCAGGTTAAGGTCCGAGCGGAAGATAAAAATATTCGCCAACGAGCCGAGAGTAATGGGGATTCCCGCCGAACTGACCGCAGTCGTCAGACTCGTCGTCGAATTCCCGGTGATGGTTTGGCCGGATTGAATTGCGGGGGGCGAATACTGCCCGGTCGAGGTGGTAAAAACCGTTTTCGCCGGCGATGTGCTCAGAAGGTTCACACCGAACTGGCTTAAGGTGGAACGGTCGACGTCGGCAAATTTCACTTCCAGCAACACCTCTCCGCTTCTCGGCGTAGGTATCTGCAAGAGGCTAATAACGCTATCCTTCCGAGGCGTCATGGCCTGCGCGATGGCCACCGCATGGTCCGCCACGGCCTGCGAGGAAACCGCGCCCGAAAGCGTCACTATGCCTCCCCGCGCTTCCACTTGAACCGGTTCGCTGGGTAAGACCTGGCGGATTTTCCCCAATATTTCCGCCACATCGATATCGACATAGGCATCAAATGTCTGGCTCTGCCCCGTCTCATCCCAGATCACCAAGGAAGCCACGCCAGGTAACTTGCCGTTAATCAGGACTTGGTTTGGACTCACCACCATCGCGTCCACGATCGTCGGGTCGGCCACAGCAATACGGGAGATGCGCGCTGGCGAGGTAATCACCAGCGACCGCCCCACCAAGAGATGCAGCGCCTCAGGGGAAGGCCCAGCGGGACCGGGTTGGAGCGCCGCCGCCGCGCCGGCTTGAGCCGCAAATGCCTCACTCCCCCCCGGGCCCAAGCTCACAAGCGCCAGCAGAGTGGCTGCCAGCATCGTGGCTGCCAGCGTCAGCAAATTGCTTCGCGTGTTCGGGACCTTCATGGAGCCGCCTAGTTTAATCAATCATTGGGGAAAAGATTGGTTTTCAACTTTGTCGCCACGGATCACTTGCACCGACCACGGTGGCGTCAACGGGGCCGGCTTGGGCACTATCACCCTCGGAGCCCCTGCCACTATCGGAGCCGTTCCCAGAAAGATCGCAGAGCCGTAGACAGGTGGGGTATTCACATCGGTCAAGTCATCCCCATTGCGCAAAGCCAGATGGATCTTGCCATCCGCAGCAGCGAGGGTCAACTTTTCCCCATCCTCAGGATTTACCAATAACGTGACCACGGGGGCGGTCTGCGGTTTTCCACCCTCGGTTTGCAACTCCTGCCCTACCGCGAGGACCCGAACGTGTTCCAGGATGGTGCGAGTTAACGGCCCTCCCGGCCCGATGCCTGTTACCAGCACATCCACGATCGTACCCGGGGTCACATAGCCTGCCACCGCCACGACGTCGTCAACACCTACGGACACTGCTCGCATCCCGTCGGGGATGGTTACGGCCAAGCCCGATCCCGCCTCGCGTCTTGCCAACTCCTGATCCAGAACGACCTCGCCCTGCACCAACGGAAGGATTGAGGCGCGGCCCACACATTCTTCCACGCGTGAAAGTGACCCCTGCGGCTGCTTCCCTGCCGGCCAGTCCAGCAACGTCAAATCACTGGCGGTCAAACGCTGGCCCACTTTCAGCGGGCCCGCCGCCACCACCACTTGAACATGCTTTCCCAAATTCCCTGCATCCGCCGGCTGAACGCGCTGGAGTTGCCGGTAGACGTAATAACTCGCCAGGAATGCTACCATCAGCGCCACGACTAGCCCGAGCAAAATCCGATTACGATTCATGCGCTCATCCCAACTTGTGGAAAAATCGGAGTGCAGACATTATCACAAAAAACAAGCCTGTCGAAAGCGCTGCCGCCACGCCGAACGGGATCCTCAACAATCCCGGATTATCCAGCGTGATGGCACGAGCATTATTGACGTGAAAAGTGGAATATGCAACGAAAACTACCCAAAGATTGTAAAGAGTCTCTCGCACCTTCCGCTGCCGGATAACCTCCACGACCGACATAATACCGGCAATGATGACTGTGCCTAGGAGCACCACAATTACCCCCGGCAGCCCCAAAAAGGCGCCGAGTGCTCCCATAAGTTTCCAGTCTCCCGCGCCCAGCACCCGCATCAACACGAAAGGTAGCAAGACACCCAAACTGATGCCGGCGCCTTCTAAGGACAACTTCAACCCCGGCCATCTCCCCAGCACCGCACTCAGGACTAATCCCACCAAGAGCGCAGGAACAGTCAACCAGTTGGGAATCTTCCGCCTCCGCCAATCAAGCCAACCCGCCCATCCGGCCAAGCCCAGGGCGCTTGCCGAAATCACAACTTCCTTCCACAAGCCGCTATCCATCCATTCCGAGGTCGCCACTCTCCCGTTTGAGTTCTCTGCCCCATGGGAAGCGTTGCCGCCACGAGGAATCGCAATGGAGATTGCCGCCACGCGCGGAATGCTCATCTCGCCCCACTGCGCCAGCGCTTGCTTGTCAATTCGAGCCCGTTATTAATCCAAAAGAGTAAGTTTAATATAGCTGGCAAGTACTAACGAGAAATTCTGTCACACGTCGTGCCATGCCTGTCTCCGCTGCTGAGGCAATTCTCGCCCCTCCGCAGAGACATCCGCACCTAAGCTTGCGGCCTGACATGCAGTCGCCTTCGGTGGACCTCGATCGCCCGGCCCCAAGGTTTTGCTGGGGCGAGCAAATTGAGCGTGTGGCGCGCTCCCGCGCTACAGCCGCCGGATCTGGACTCAGGGGTGATGAGCACCGGCCCCCGGCCGCCATCCCCATGGTCGGGCCAAGAGACCTGGCAAAAGCCTGACACGCCCAACAAGTATCCATCTGCCTCCCCTGCAAGCAGATGGCGCAATGCGAGGTTCGCTGGAGGCAAGCCGACCCCGTCTAACTCATGGCATTTATGCTTTTTGCGGCGTTGATGAGCAATACCTTCACGCCGCCAGCGGGTGGTTTGTTTATCGCAACACCTTTGAGAGGAATCAAAATCAGGCATAGCCGCCCAATTCTGACCCTGCTGATCGAGCCAAAGCTGAGACAGGAACAACCGCTTTCATTCAAAATCCCCCTTTGGGGCCAAGAACATCTTAGCGCGCCACTCATTGTTCGACAATGGCTAGAACAACTTGCCGCACTCAGGGCCGAATCAAGACGCTGCCGCACCGGCGGTCAGGCCAAGATCCATCGAGAACCCTGAGCACGTCCGAGATCGCACTAAAACCTCCTCCGATGGCAACTCCCATCAAATCAGCCAATGGCAAGCCATTCTTGCGGAGAAAGCATATTAGCTGGTGGTGGTCATACTCGTCGCTGCACTCTTAAATACCCCGCTAATCGAACTTGCCAGGTCCTTCATTGAGGCGACGGCGACTAGAGCAACCAAAAACAGAAGCAGGCCGTATTCCACGAGGTCTTGACCATCGTCCTGCTGCCAAAGTCGTTTCAACACACATGTGATCAGGCCAAGACCCTCCGAGAACACTGTGTACCACTTAGGTTGCACTGAACCTTCTTCCCCATGGCATCTACCATCAATTTCTTTCAACAGCAGGCCATGAACTCGGCGAAGGCGTATTAGGTCGTGCTGGTCAAGCTAGTGGCCGCGCTACTAAATACCGTGCTGATGGCACTTGCCAAACCTTTCATGGATGCGATGGCAGCCAGAGCGACCAGAAAGATCAACAGGCCGTATTCCACAAGGTCTTGTCCTTCCTCTTCCTGCCAAAGCCGTTTCAAAAGAATTTTCATAGTCTACGTCCTCCTTGAATGAATATGGCACGCTTACGCCATTTTAATTGTCACAACATACTCCGCATGCTAACTTCCAAACCTATAGTACTAAAGTAACAGGATATCCTTACTGAAAACAAAGAATTTAGCATCTGAACACCCGAAGTCAAGCGATTCTGCCAGGTGCGCGAGCATTATCTGTCACCTTTCGTGACACTAAGTGTCCCATTCTTCGACTTTCCGATTTGCTTTGTCATATTGCCAACTTGTCTTACGAGCTGATGTAATCACAATTATGTTGAACGACTCATCGGTACCGCTCTACGAACCGCACCTGTCAAAAACAGAAAAATCCATTATCGTAACTGGCTGCCGAACCCCGGCACCTGCAAGCAGGAAAAGTGGCGGAGACACGGGACGGGGGGGGAGGCAATTGCGGTCTTTGAAAGTCCCAGGAAGGGCCAAAATGACCCCTTGCGTGGCCCGTGGAAGCACCCGGCAGTGCAAACCCGAATGACAATTGCCCTGAGGCGGACAGAAGTACATTTTGAGTCGGCCGGACTTGGACAATGGAAATCCCAGCCGACTAACCAGCCCCTAGCCCTGGAGCCGCATTGCCCAGATGACGAAGCAGACGGTTGGTCTCCTGCTGTTCTTTGAGGACTTTCTTCACCACGAACCCGACATGCACAAACCATATGACCATCACCAGGCCGACGCCACCCGCAGCAAAACCGAATGCGCTCAACATCTCACCCTCCTCATCCTACCATTTGGTCATCCACTCCCCGAAACATCCTGCCTCCTGCTAGTCAGGAAAAGTTTATTACCGCATGGGTAAATGCCTAGCAAGAATTCAATCCCTTCATTCTTATATCCTAGCAGCAATTGGCCTGTCAGTTCAGTATTGCTCAACCGCTTGGTCAAAATTGCTCAGCCAGCATATCATGGGTTAAACTCCGGATGATATATCCGGAGTAAATCAGCCTCGCTCTCCGGGCGCTGCAGCGGACTTTTGCTGCTGCTCTCCCGCTGGGCGATGGAGATTGATTATGAAATCCGCGTCCCTTAGGATGAGGATTGACAGTTTGATGAGGATCACCCTGCCAGTGGTTGTGGAAACCACCCGTTGCGTGCTGGGGGTTTCCCGCTTTAGGGCTGTCGCCGCGTGCAAGGCTTTCGTGGCCCCGGCTTTTTCATGCCGTGGACGATTCCGACGATGGCATAATCGGTGGGAGCGGAGAACTTATTGAGACGCCTGGAGAATGAGCCGTGCTGAACGGAAAGAAAGTTTTTGTGGTAATGCCCGCTTACAATGCCGCCCGCACTTTACGGCAGACCTGCGCGGAGCTGCCGCGGGAGATTGTGGACGAAGTCCTGGTGGTTGACGACCACAGTTCCGACACTACCGTGCAGTTGGCGGGTGAGTTGCACTTGACTACCTTCGTCCACCATCGCAACCTCGGATACGGTCGCAACCAGAAAACCTGTTATCGCGAAGCCCTGCGCCGGGGTGCCGATATCGTTGTGATGCTGCACGCGGATTATCAATATTCCCCCCGGCTGGTCGCCGCCATGGCAAGCATGGTCGCCTTTGGAGAATATGACCTCGTGTTAGGATCGCGGATTCTGGGCCCTGGAGCTCTCCGCGGGGGGATGCCCCTGTACAAGTACGTCGCCAATCGGCTCTTATCCTCCTATCAGAACATTCTCTTCAACTATAAAATCTCGGAATACCACACGGGGTACCGCGCTTATTCACGTGAGGTGCTGAGCAACCTGCCCTTGGAAGAAAATTCCGACGACTTCATTTTCGATGGGGAGGTATTGGCGCAAGCCATTTACCTCGGTTATCGCATTGGGGAAATTTCCTGCCCGGCTCGCTACTTTCCCGAGGCGTCATCGCTTAATTTCTCACGCTGCGCCAAGTACGGGCTGCAAGTGTTGGTGGTCGTACTGAAGTTCTGGCTTCAGAAAAGGGGACTGGGGCGCTTCCGCTTGCTGAATCCTCAGGGCCGAAAATTGTCGGAAGACTATTACACGGAAGTTATTGCGGTCCCCCCCCAGGAAGATCGCCCCTAAGGCCCGACGGGCGCGATAATTTCCCGGATCCAAACGGCGCAGATAAACTCATTCCCCATCCTGGTTTCGGTCAATTATAATGCCGGAGTGTTTGTCACCCTCGTGTGTGGCTGCCTCTTACTGAACTCCGGCGGGGCTGTGTACCTTTTGGCACATGCGCAGCTCGAACCCTGGAAGAAGACCGTGTTCGCGCTGGCGGCGCTAGGTTCACTGGCATTGAAGTTGACCCTGGCAACGCAAGGGCACAATTATGATTTGGATTCGTTTGGAATTGTTGCGTCGCTGATTCTGCACGGAAAATCAGTTTACGCAAATACCTCGCGTTTCAATTACGGGCCCGTTTGGGGCTTCATTCTGGCAGGACTAAAACAGCTTTCCACCCTGTTGCCGGCGATGGGGGGAGAGGCCTTCCACGTGGCCGTCGCCGCGTTTCTGGGGGTCACAGATGTGGCGCTGGCCGCGATTTTGTCGGCAAACTACCGCTACGGCGCGGGGATCTTTTTCCTTTGCTGTCCGGGAACCATCCTGTTGGCCGGCTATCATTCGCAATTTGAGAATTTCGCCTTGCTCGCCGGACTCGCCTCGTGGCTGCTGATTCGAAGTGGCGCAATCGCGCCGCGCCGGCTCGTTTTTGCTGCGGCTTTACAGGGCTTATCGCTGGTCATCAAACACGTTCTTTTCTTGTTTCCAATTTGGGTGTTTTTCTGGCCCCCCTTGGGGACCTGGCGAAAGCGTCTGGCGTATGTCGTGATCGCCTACGGAATCTTTGGACTATCGTTCTTACCCTGGATGCTTGATCCGTCCTCGCGCGCGGGCATTTTTCATAACGTGTTCCTGTATCGCTCGGAGTTCAACCTCTCCTTAAGCCGGCTCCTTGTTTCGATACACCCTTTTGCCGCGGTTTCCCCGGCAACGTCGGCCGTCCTCACCTTGGGCTGGATGGCGGTGGTGATCGCGGCCGGTATGATCGTGGGGCGTGGCAAGGGCGACCTTTTCCCGATGTACCTGCTAGCCATGTTCGCGTTCTCGCCGGCATTAATGGACCAATACTTGGCGATCCCTCTGCTCGCCAGCGCGATCTTCTACACGAGCTGGCCAAGTTGGGCCTTGACGGGCACAGCCATTTTGGCTCTGTCCAGTTCCCCTGCCGATATCTTTCGCTGCCCTTTCAACATCGTTTATTATATCGCCATGGTCAGCGCCCAAATCTGCGCAGCGGCCTTGTTACTGGTTCAACTGCGGCGTGTGAGCCTATCGCGAGCGGTTTCATTACCCACGCCGGAAGCCGCGCAAAAGGCGGTGACCCTGGGCTTCGGCAGCCTCGCGCTCGTCTTGGTTATATTCCTGATCAAACTATTTGCACTGCATGGGGCAGGTCCGGCACAGCCCCTGATGAACAGATGACGGATCCCGCCTGCACGTCCAAATCGATGGGGGAAACGCAGCCCAGCGAGGCGCCACCCTCTACCCGGCAGGCTTTGACCCTCCCCATGCCCGCGTGCAATGAGGAGGAAATCATCGCCGCGGCCGTCGTGGGCGGCTTGAGGATCTTAAGAATCGACAACTCCTTACCCTGGCAATTCCGGTCGGGAGACCACGGAACATTCATCCGCTCGGAGGTGTGGCACGTTGACGCCAGGCAATCCTGTTGTCTTTGACAGCCGACGGACCCAGGCGAGCGGCCCTTCGACGCTGCGGGAGAGTTTCAAGACGCGGCTCCAGACCGTTCGTCCCTGGTGCGGGCAAGCCATCGTTTTCCTGCTCTCGTTCGCAATCCTTGTATCGCGGCGGCCCGATGCAATCTTTCGGCCCCAATTCTGGGCTGAGGACGGTTGGCTATTCTACGCCCAGGCCTATAATGGGGGCTTGGTGCACCCGCTGTTCTGGACTTATAGCGGATACCTTCTTATCTTTTCCCGTTTGGTCGCGGCCCTCGCCCAGTTTTTTCCCCTTGCCTCCGCCCCGCTGCTATTCAACTTGGTGGCCATGACGGTGCAAATCTTACCGGTTCAGATTCTCCTTTCCTCGCGGCTCTCCGCAATCGGCAGCCTGCCGTCTCGGTTGCTCATGGCTTTGCTGTATCTTTCCCTACCCAACAGTTTCGAGATCCACGCCACTCTTGCCAACGTACACTGGAACATGGCGATACTCGCTTTCTTGGTGATCGTTTCCGCCCCACCTCGAAGCAGAGTAGCAAGAACTTTTGATTATCTGGTGGTTTTGATGACCGGGTTGACAGGACCTTTCGCGGTCATGCTCACTCCCGCCGCATTCCTGGACTGGCGAAAAAACCGCGGTCGTTGGAAACTCATTCTAACGTCAACTGTGGCCGCATGCGCCGGGGTTCAAGGCTTTTTGATTCTGATCGCCGGCCGCTCGCATCGGGTGACCGACGCGCTGAACGCTAGCTGGGTATCGCTCATGGAATTACTTGCGGATCACGTGTTTTTGGGCTCGCTGATAGGACGCAACGCCCTCTTTCATGGCCGTCCGCTGGGCGCGCTGGTAGTGACCTTCCTGGGAATCGTCGCCCTTCTGTACGGGCTCATCCGGGGCCCCCTACACCTGAGGCTTTTCATCCTCTTTGCCAATTTAGTCTTGGCCTGTGCGTTGGCCTCACCCTTGCCGACCCTTATTGGGATGCCGACGGGGCCCCCGCTTCCAGGATGGAGGGGGCTGGAGTTAGGGCTGGGTCAGCGCTATTGGTACATCCCGATGCTGGCGTTTGTCGCGACTCTGGTCTGGTTACTGAAACCTGCCATCCCGACGGCACTGCGTTTAGGAGCAATACTCTGCTTTGTGCTGATGCCTTTTGGTGTGGTTCGCGATTGGCGCCATCCGCCCCGGGTAAATTTGCATTTCGAAGAGTACGCAGAGAAACTGAAGCAAGCGCCTCAGGGAACAGTCTTGGTCATTCCCATAAACCCCCCGGGATGGTCAATGCGAGTGGTGAAGCGTTGACGGCACAGGCGAGGGGGGACAAGCAGCCCACCCTCGTACCACTCTCTGCCGCGCCGGTATTGACCATTCTCGTGCCGGCGCACAACGAGGAGGATATCATCGCCGCGGCCGTCTCCCAGTGGCACGCGGAGGTCATCACCAACGTACCGGGTTCCCACCTGCTGGTGATGGGCGACGCCAGCACCAACGGCACCCCGGAAGTGTTGGGCCAACTCACCCGCGCTTTGCCGGGGTTTTGCTCAGGTCGGCGCCGACACGCGCGCCGAGGTTTCCTCTTTGCCATCGATCGCCCCACACACACCGGGCGTCGCCTTTAGAGCCTTTTTAATTTAAGTGTATACATCTCGGCAAATCCGCAAACAAAAACGTGCGGCCCCCTCACCCCCCTGGGAGAGGGCTTTTAAGAATTGATTTTAGCCCTCGCCCCCTGGGGAGAGGGGGGACCGCAAGGCGGGGGGTGAGGGGGCCTTTCCGGAACAGGTGGATCAATAATTTCCTCCCACCTCTTAAGTGGACAATTTGGCGCTAACGGTCTGTGCTACAGGATAAGTAAGCACTTAAATCAAAACTGCTCTAATGGTTGGATAAAGTAAATCCCACATTCCCTGTTTCGCCTTCCGTCAACTATAATGCCGGTGTGTATATTACCCTCGTATGTTGTTGCTTCCTCTTTAACGCCGGCGGTGCGGTGTATCTACTGGCGCAGGCGAAGCTCGAGCGGCGGAACAAAATTCAATTTGCGGTGGCGGCGCTCATATCGATCGCGCTGAAGTTGGTCCTGGCAAGCCGGTGGAGCGATTATGACTTGGGATCTTACGGGAATGTTGCCTCGCTTGTCCTGCACGGAAAGAGCGTTTACGCGAACACGGAGTACTACAATTACGCGCCGCTTTGGTCATTCTTTCTGGCGGGCCTCAAGCAGATTTCCACCCTGCTCCCCACCATGAGAGGCCAGGCTTTTCATTTCTCCATCGCCGCCTTCCTGGCCGTTGTGGACGTGGCCCTGGCCGCACTTCTGGCCGCAAAATATCGGTACGGCGCCGGAATCTTCTTCCTTTGCTGTCCCGTCACCGTACTATTAACCGGCTCCTATTCTCAATTCGATAACTTCGCCTTGCTCGCCGGGCTTGCGGCGTGGCTGCTGGTTCGCGAGGGAGCCGCCGCGTGGCGCCGCGTCCTGCCATCAGCCGGATTGCTCGGCCTATCGCTCGTCATCAAACACGTTTTCTTCTTGTTCCCGCTGTGGCTGCTCTTCTGGCCCAAGCTGGGAAGTTTACGAAAGCGCATGGCGTACCTGGCGATCGCCTACGGACTCTTCGTCGTCTCGTTTCTGCCCTGGGCGGCCGACCCGCTATCGCGCGCGGGGATTTACCAGCACGTCTTCCTTTATCGCTCCAGGTTTTACTTTTCCGTGTATCACCTTGTCGCAGCCTCGCGTCACTTTTGGATGGTCTCCCCCACGGAGACGAAACTCCTCACCTTAATCTGGATGGCCGTGCTGATGGCAGCCGGCATTAAGGTGGGACGCGGTGAAAGCGACCTTTTCCCGATGTATCTTCTGGTGATGTTCGCGTTCTCGCCTGCCGTGAACGATTACTATTTTGCCTTACCCATGCTCGCTTGCGCGATTTTGTACCCAAGCTGGCCGATGTGGGCTTTAACCAGCACGGCGATCGTTGTCTTGTATGCGTCTCCGGGAGGGGTCTTTGATTTCCCATTCAGCAGGGTTTATTACCTCGCGATGCTCAGTAGCCAGATCTCGGCCGGGGCGCTGTTCATCGTCCAACAGAAGCAAGCGGCCCGGCCGGACTCGGTTGCCCTCACCGCCCAGAACACCGCGAGAAAGGCCTTGACTCTTGCCGTTGGAGGCATGGCAACGATATTTCTCCTTTTGCTGATCAAAGCCTGGACATTGGGCATGGTAAGTTCAACGTGGCTTTTACCGGCGGATAACGGATGAATCAGACAAACCCCGGCAAACTTTTTGAGGCCGCAAAACCTGGCGTCGTCTCCAAAGCCCCAGAGCAAGTGTTGACCATACTCATGCCCGCGCACAACGAGGAGGACATCATCGCCGCGGCCGTCACGGAATGGCACGCGGAGGTTGTCGCCAAGGTCCCGGGTTCTCGCCTCTTGGTGATCGACGACGGCAGCAGCGACGGTACCCCGGAAGTGTTGGGCCAACTCACCCGCAGCCTGCCGGGTTTCACCTTTACCCGCCGTAATGTGAATGGCGGGCACGGTCCAGCTTTATTGTTCGGCTTCCGCCAGGTGAGCAGCAAATTCGTGTTTCAAACGGACAGCGACCGCCAACATTGTCCGGCTGACTTCTGGCGGCTTTGGGAGCTGCGCGATCAATTCGATTTTGTATTCGGAGTCCGGGAGAAACGCAACGATGGCGCCTTCCGCAAACTCGTAACGACGCTGATGCGTGTGCTGAACTGGCTGCTTTGGCAGGTGTGGATTTCCGACGCCAATTGCCCCTTCAAGCTCATGCGGACCGAGGCTCTTGTGGCCGTGCTCAAGCGCGTCCCCGAAGATGCATTTATCCCCATGGTGATGGTCTCGATTCTGGCGCGCCGACAACGCTTCCGCGTGACGGAAGTTGGCGTTCAGCATCTGCCGCGTCTCGGGGGCACACCCTCGCTGCGGGGAATTTCGCGCTGGGCCCGGGTGGGATGGCTCTGCGCCTGCCAGTTGGCGCGGCTACGATTTCGGCAATAGTCGCAGCCTCATTGGAGATGGTACCCGCCGGAGGAGGGCAGGTCAGGGGGCTCTTTCGACCCCATCGGAATTTGACGGAACCTTAGCCTGGATTTCTCACCACGAGTCCGGGAAGGGCGGGGCTCCCCCCCGCTATTCGCCCCGCACCCCGCGCAGCTTGCCGCTGCAAGCTGCGCGGGGTGCGGGACTTGGAAATAATCAGGGCGGCCTTGCAACGGCGGGGCTAAACCCCCGCCCTTCCAGAGTCGTGGTGAGAAATCCGAGCTAGGCGGTGGGCGAGGGGGCGCTCGCGAACAATTTGATGAATATTTTCCTTAAAGCCTCTCATGCGAACGGTATTGGCATTGGGATTGATTATTTTCCCGCTTGCCCAGGATAGGGCGTCCACGTCGCGGAATCCCTGTCGGGTTCCGCCAGCCAAACTTCCCGGCCCTTATAGTAATCAATAAGCTCTTGATTGCGGGCCGCGCCCATGTCCATAGCCCAAACCACCCTGGCGCGGTCGATATCGGCGGAATTGTAGACCCAGTCATATAGCGACTTGGAGCGAGGGGCGAATCTAACGAGGACGAGCTGTTTTTGGGGCAACGCCAGCAACTGGGCCAACATGCGCTCGCGGTCTGTCTTAACCACCTTCGCGTTGTACCAGGTGGGTGGCCAGTCCGGGGTGAGGGGCAAGCGCAGCGGGCCTGCGCCCGCCCGAACGATCAAAAGCAGGACGCAACCGAGCGGCAGGGCTCGGGTCAGAAACTGTCCCGCCGGCTGACCGTGCCACTCCCATCGGCGCAGGCGACGCAGGGCCGAAAACAGCAGAGCAAAGATCACGCAGGTGAGGGGTGCGGCGTAATGGGGAAAGAAAAACACTTCCAGGGCGAGGCCCCCGAAAAATGTGCCGGCCCCCGCCAGCAGGAAGCGAGTTTCCCGGGAGATCGAACGCCATGAAAAACCCAGGGGCAGGGTGGCAATCACCATCACCAAAGGGAGCGTCAGCAAGGGGCCCAGATAGAAGATCCAGAGGTCAAGGAATTTGGCCACGATGACGGCCGACATGCCCAGGGGCGTGCGCGTTTGTTGGTAGAAATCCAGCTCATTGTGGGTATAGAAATCGTGCATCGCCGGGTGGTGGTAGACCGGCTCGGGCTGAGGAGACTGCCACATAAAGTAAGGTGACACAGCGTAGGTGCTGCGGTCCACCTGGTAGGGCATTCTAAACGGGCTGCCGGTAACGCGCCAAAAGTAATAGCACGTCGCGAGTGCCGCCAGGCCCAGCACAATGCCCAAGGGCGCCGCCACGCGCCCCGCCACCACGCGCAGTGAAGGGCGTGGCCCGCGCACCGCCCACACCATCAGTGCCGCGGCGACCGGCAAGCAGAAGATCATCCCCTCGTAAGGACGGCTATTGGCCAGGACCGCCGCCCCCAAACCCATCAGTAAGGCGTCGCCCACGCGTTGCGACCTTTTGATGCGCGGCAGCGCCCCCATAACCAGCGCGCCTCCGATGGCCGCCATGGCCCCACCCCAATAGCTATCCGCCCAATAGCTGAACACACCGAAATGCATTGCGGAAAGCAGCCCGCCCAGCAGCGCCCAGGCCGGTGGCAGCCATCCTTGCAACATCCAGCAGAGAGCGGCGGAGAAGAACGCCACGCTCAGCCAAACTCCCACAAACGGATGGCCGGTCGTGACCTGCCCGAGCGCCAGCGCCAGGCCCTGGGCGGGAGGGTACATCGAGGCATAAGTAGGCTGCTGGATCACATGGAAAGTTTCGAAGTGAATCCACATAGGATGCGGAGGATTTGCCAGGCGACCATGCGCAAAAGTATCCGCCGCCAGAAGAAAACTGAATTCATCGTTGATATAGGCTTGCGGCTCAGGGAGAACCGGCAGCGCCGCCGCGCGCAAAGCCAGCGCCGCGAGCCCCACCACAATTACTGCAATCCTTTGCCGGTTAGCCAGCGCACAGAAACGGCGCTCAACCGAATCAAACCAACTCGCGCCCCAGCGGGGACCCACAAATGCCATCAAAACCAAAACCAAGGAGAGGCCGGCTTCAATCCACATCATCATGATGGAAAACCCCTGGCCGCTGCGGCCATGGCGGATCCATGTCAAAACGCCGCCCGCACATTACGGCACCGCAAGTAGGCGTAAAAGTAAATCAGCAGGATGATGGCGGACGGAAGCGCGTTAACCCCAATCATGTTTTCTTAGCGGTTTTCAGGAAACAACTTCTGCATTCGATCTGGGTGACCACCTCACCCGGCCCGCCCCGGCTGGAGAAGGCGCCGGTTGCGGCCCTCTCCCCCAAGGGCGAGGGGGGTAAATGCAATTTACTGCTCCCCTCGCACATGCTCTTTGAGTTATGGGGAAATGGTAAGACGATCCTAAGATCCTAATCCCAGAAGATCATCAAGAACTTCCACAACCTTCGGGTCGTACCGGCCTTTTTCCGCACCATTGCGAATTTCCTTCAGCGCGGTGCGCGCGTCCCAGGGTTCATGATACGGGCGCCAAGACGTAAGCGCGCTAAAGGCCGAGGCGACAGCGGTGATGCGCGCACCCAGCGGAATTGCCTCTCCTTTCAACCCGTCGGGGTAGCCACTTCCGTCCCATGCCTCATGCGGGTGAAGGACAATCTCTAACAGGCGGGGGTCGTCATAGCCCAATTTCCGGCAGGCAGCCACACTCCCGTGGACGTAGGCTTCCAGCAGTTCGGATTCCTGGTCGGTCAAGCTCCCCGTACCGTTCAAGATGTGGTGAGGCACAGCCTCCTTGCCGAGATCCTGGAGGTATCCCGCCAAGAGAATGATCTTCTTCATTTCGTCATTCAGCTTAAGCCGATCGGAAATGGCATATGAAAGGAGGGCGACGACACGGCCATGCCCCACCGCCCCGTCCAGCGCTTCGATGGCCAGCACAGCGTCATGGGGGATCTCGATTAGGGAATCCGCTCCACCGTATTTGGCGGCGAGCGCGGGAGGTATCACCGCGGGATCCCTCCACCGGTCCTTAATCCCCACCACTTCGTATACGGTAATCTTTTCCTGCTTGCCCTTGAGTTGAATCTTTCCGAGTTCACCCCGTTTGATACTGGCATCGGCATACGCGAGCTTGATTTCCGTGGAGCCCGGATCAAGCGCCAGCGAGCGCCGAAAGTACCCGGCCGCTGCGGTCGCATCATGGAGATCCAGATTGATCTTACCCAGTTCATAGAGAAGTGCCGCGCTCTCACCTTGGCGGCGCAGATTCTCTTCCAGCGATCGCAAGCGTTCCAAATGCTCAGGGTTCGGCGGTCGACCGTCCTCCCGGGAGCGAAGTTTGGTAGCCGTCACGAGGGGCTCGACAGCCCGATAGGTAGGCTCGTCAATGTAAATCTTGCCCGGCTCGGATATCTCTTCCAGACGCTTGGCGATATTGACGCGATCGCCTAAGGCGCTGTAGGACTGACGCCGGACTCCCAACATGCCCACGATCGCATCTCCTGAGGCAATTCCCACACAGAGCTGCCAGGGCAGATTGAGATTCTTAACCATCTGCTGCATTTTTAGACCTGCCAGTACCGCCAATAGCGCATGCCGGTCGAAATCCACAGGGGCGCCAAACTCCACCATCACACCGTCACCCATATATTTGTCGATATGCCCGCGGAACAACTCCACGATGGGCTCGACCTCACCCAAGAAGCGGTTTAAATCATGCAACACCACGTCCGGACGACTCTCCGCAGTAGAGGTCATGAAGTCGGCAAGCGCCGCGAACAGGATGCTGATTTCGCGCTTCTCAAACCGGAGCTTTCCTTCCGTGGCCAGCTTGGCAACTATAGGGTCCATCGTGGCGTAGAGGGTTTTCTCCACCCTGTCCTTTATTTCCTCCGAGTCTTGGCTCCTCTTCAGTTCTTCGTAGAGCCGACGGGTATCGTGGAAGCCTTTGTCAAGGTTTTCCTGGAGCGAACCGATCGCGGCGCTTGTGAGGATCAAGAATCCGCCCCACGCGGCGAGCGCCATGAAGGCGTCAAGGTGAGTGCCCTCCAGGGCAAACCACTGGGGCTTGTAATAGGCGAACAACACCCCAGAGAGGAGACAAAGCACCGCACCCATTACCGCGGTTCGCTTCCCCAAAAAGTAGGCCGCCGCCAACACCGGCAGGAAGAAGAAGTTGAGAAAGGCGATCTTGTACGGAACCAAATAAAAAACCACCACGCCAATTACGGCCACCAGCAGGATGAACAGAAGTTCCAGATGCCGGACGATGAAGTTCCTGAGCCCCTCTGGCCAGTTCCCGGTCAGCCCGACCGGCGCCACGGGCTCACTCATCGATACAGTTGTAGGGCTGTCTTTTGCCATAACCTTATCCGTGATTCCCGATTAGCTTACCCCAGGATGATACGATACACTTCATGGAGCTTCGATTCAATGGTTCCCTCTCGACTGAGAGTGTCCGGTGAAGGACGGGGCTGGAAACGGCATCCGGCTTAAGGCTGCTGGGGTACAACGTGCGCCGGAAAGGGCTCTCATACAAATGTGGCCGGCCGTTTGCATCCCCGGATATTGCGTGCGACCTGCAAGGCGACAGCGAGTGCAGGAGAGAAATTTGAGTCGCCCCGTGTGCCCCGTAATGTCTTGACCGCACCTGGCAATTCTCGCTTCGTTGATGGCATCCCCGCGTTTTTATCAAATCGACCGTCATGGGGGCGCCTATTTTGCTGAAGTGGTGAGGGCACCGGGGCCACTTCCGCCACTAAATGATGGGGTACGGTCATGCATGAACCCCAACGTATTCTAGTGTGTTTGTTTGTTGGCTATTCACCGAAATCCCTTGTGCTTTGCATAGTACGTTAGTACTCTATACCGATTGCGACCAATGCAATAGAGTAGTTACGGCAGTTCTCCTGCAAAGGAGGGCCGCAATAGTCGTGGGGACACCAGAAAACCGGAAAGCCCCATGTTATCATGTGGAAAACAACATTGGGCAAGTTGATTTAAACGCTGGCAAGGGGGTACCTTCCATTCGAACGTCATTAATCAAATCCGGAATCCTCACGGCTGAGGAGATGAAGCACTATTCCGAGCTCGCCCAAGCTCGGGGTGAGCCGCTGTGGAAGATACTGCTGGCTGAAAATAAGATTACGGAGTCGTGGTTAGCTGATTCGCTTTCACAGCGGCTGCATATCCCCTTGGCGGGGGTAAGCCCCCTCGCCGTCGACGAGGAAGCGGCCCATCGAATTACTGAGAGCCTGGCCCGCCAACACGAATGTATTCCCGTGGCGGTGAAGGGGCGCCACCTGGAAGTGGCCTTTGTCGACCCTTCGAACCTCACCTCGGTACAAGCCATAGAGTTCTTCACCGGGAGTAAGGTTCTACCTCTGGTGGGGTTACGGTCCCAAGTCCTGGAAGCTATTGAAAAGCATTATTCCCGAGTGCAGGTTCTGGACGTTATCGATAAGGCCGGAGATCAGTCAGAAATTCAAATAATACCGATCCGCGAGGACCTCGACCTGGATGAAGCGGCCTCGGTGAAGAGCTCGAAAATCCCGCCCATTATTAAGCTCGTCAACATGATCATGGCGGAGGCCCTGCGTGACGGCGCGAGCGACATCCACATTGAACCCGCCGAGCACGAAATTCACATTCGCCTGCGAGTGGATGGCGTGCTCAGGGACATACTCCAGGTTCCCGCCTGGCTGCAACCCGGTCTGAGCACACGCTTGAAGGTACTGGGCAAGCTCGACATCACGGAAAAGCGTGCCCCGCAGGATGGGCGCTTCAAAGTGCGCTCCCAGAACCGCATCACGGATTTGCGGCTTTCAACGTTGCCTACACAATATGGGGAAAAGATTGTCCTCCGCGTCCTGGGGTCGGGGGAACGGATTCCCGCGCCTGACCAGTTGGGCGTTCCGAGCGAGAACTTACCCGCCGTCCTGGAGGCGGTAAAGCAGCCGCAGGGCATGATCATTGTCACGGGGCCGACAGGAAGCGGCAAAACCACCACTCTCTATTCACTCCTCAATTACAAGCGGTCCAGGGAAGTCAACATCGTGACTGTGGAGGACCCCATCGAGTACCAATTGCAGGGCGCGAGCCAAGTCCAGATTAACCCCAAGGCGGGGCTAACCTTTGCGGCTTGTTTACGCTCGATCCTGCGCCAGGACCCGGACACTATCCTGGTGGGGGAAATTCGCGACCGCGAGACCGCGGAGATCGCCTTCCATGCGGCCATGACCGGCCACTTGGTTTTGACGTCGCTGCATACGAACAATTCGGTGGCGACGGTCCTGCGATTGTTAGACCTCGGAATCGATCCCTTTGTGCTAACTTCGTCCATATCCCTGGTGGTAGCCCAACGTCTGGTGCGGGTAACATGCGACGCTTGCCGGGAGAATTACAATCCCGACGCCCATGTCTTGGAGCGGCTGGGCTGGAACGACCCCGCATTCAGGTTCAGCCACGGGAAGGGGTGCAAAGTCTGCCGCGGTAAGGGGTTCAAGGGAAGGGTTGGTATCTATGAATTGCTGCGGATGACTCCCGCAGTACGTGAAGCCATCAACCAGCGTTCTCCTGAGCCGGTCATCCGATTGGCGGCGACACAAAGCGGCATGGTCCCGTTGCTGGAGGCAGCCCGCAATAAAATCCGGCAGGGCAAGACGACCCCCGAAGAAGTAATGCGCGTCATTCAATGGGTGGATGAGGGGCAGACTTCCTGCCCCCAATGTGGAAAACCGGTCTCCAATCAAACCAGAAACTGTCTGCACTGTGAAACCAAGTGGAAGCTTGTTTGTACCTCCTGCGCTCAACCTCTGGACCCGGCCTGGCAAGTGTGTCCATATTGTGCGTCTCCCGTTCTTCTCCTGGGGCAGCAACTTCCGGCCCCGGTGAAAGGGGAGAGAAGCCGACACGGCAATCCCATAAAGGCAGCGGGGACGCTCCAGTAAGAAGCTCTTATTATGCCTCGCCAAGGGCGCTCCATACGCCCCGCCAACCTCCGGCGCGGCAGCGCCGCCCAATTTCCCACCATCAATTCACCGTGAATGTCCCAGCCTGGTTGACCGTGGAAGACACGGCGCGCCGTCGTCTGACACCCGACACCTGGGCCTACTCCGCCGGCTCGAGTCCTCGAGCTTTGATTGGTAGAGGTTATCCAACGAGCTATCAAAGAAGCGGTGGAGGCACCCAGTGATCCGCTATAAAGAGAGATTTTTCAAAGTCCCGCACATCCAGCGCACGGGAAATAGCACTCACCGGCGGCTTAAGTCTAATCCCAGAATAAACGCTTCACAGCCGATTTCCTGGTAATGATACAGTTTGCTGTAGCGGCGCTCTATGAGCGCCGGAATTTACTGAAACAAGAGGCCGGAGGCCCGTCACTGTGGGCCGCCAGAGCTGAAGGCTTACGTCGTTCACAGCTCCTGAGATTCCGGCCTCCTTTCTTCGCATAACCTGTGTATTCCAACTTCTAGCCCGGACTTCTCACCGCGGTTGGACGCTGCCGGAAGGGCGGGGCTTCACAGAGTGCGGAAAAACTGTCCTCGGTGTACAACCACCCCGGCGCCCCAGGCGCCACCCCTCCTGAATCAGGAGGGGAGTTATTGAAGACGCTCCCCTCCTCAGATGAGGAGGGGTGGCGCGCCGAGCGCCGGGGTGGTGCTGACAGTGCTAGCGCCAAGCGCCAAAGAGTTTTTCCGCAGCCTGTTCAGCGCCGCCCTTCCAGACCCGTGGCGAGAAGTCCAGGCTAGACGTCGGGATGCACCACCCCACCCATCGGCGAAACCCAGGTGTTGTTCACGCGCGGGGATCCCCGCCACGCTTCCAGATATTGCTGCGCGTCGATTTCGTTAAAGACGTAACCCGAACCGTCTAGCTTTTCGCAGGGGGGGAGGGCTTTTCGCTTTTGATGATTCCCGAGCCTTCCTTGATGGTAAGGAACTGGTTGGCGGGGACATTGGAGAATCGCTCCGTCTTTTGTGTGGTGGGCCACTTCACCTCAATCAAGTCCGCCTGGGGGGATGCTCCCAGGCCGAAATGGAGGCGCAGGTCGCTTTGCGACATCACGCTCGTGCCGGTATGAACCTCGTCGATTTGCGCGTGCTTTCCAGTCACCACGCGCACGCGCGCTCCGATAGCCGTGCGGTTACATTGGGTGCCGAGCAGTTTGATGGTGATCCAATTTTTCTTGTTGCCACCTTCGTTCCGCAGGAGCGACGGGTAATCGTTCATGTTCAGGATCAACACGTCGATGTCGCCATCGTTATCGTAGTCGCCAAAAGCGCAGCCGCGGCTGGAAAACTTCTCTGCCACCCCCGGGCCCATTTCTTTGGATACGTCCTTGAACTTGCCATTGCCAAGGTTGCGATAGACGAGCCGCGGGGAAACAAATTGTGCGTCGAGGTGGTAATCCTCGATCTCCGGGTAAACGTGGCCGTTGGCCTGGAAGATGTCGGTCCACCCATCGTTGTCGTAGTCCATAAACCCGGCGCCCCAGCAGACATATTGCGTGTTGACGCCCAAGCCCGCTACAAAAGTCACATCGGTGAACGTCCCGTCGCCGTTGTTGTGATACAGGTCGGGGGTGTCATCGGAGAAATTGGTTTTGAAAATGTCGAGCCAGCCGTCGCCGTCGTAGTCGCCCACCCCGATGCCCATGCCGGCCTGCTCCTGCCCGTCCTCGTTGTAGGCGCACCCGGCCATGACCGCGATATCTTCGAAAGTCCCGTCGTGTTTGTTATGAAATAGAATACTGGGCTCGGAATCGACCGACACGTAAATATCGGGCCAGCCGTCGTTATCAAAATCGTAGGAGACGGCGGTGATGGAATAGCGCGGCCCCGGCTTCAGGATGCCCGCCTTCTCCGAAACATCGGTGAATGTTCCGTTGCCGTTGTTATGGTAGAGAATGTTCATTCCGCCCGGCAGGCCGCGTGGGCCGCACATCACGGGAATGCCCTTCCATTGGCAATAGCCGGTCTGCCCCGGCACCGGCACTTTCTGAAGGTCCAGTTCGATGTAGTTGCACACGAACAGGTCAAGGCGGCCGTCGCGGTCGTAGTCAACCCAGGTGCAGCCGGAACCCCAGCGGACGCGGTCTTGCCATAACCCTGCCTTTTGGGTCACATCCGTAAACGTGCCGTCGCCGTTGTTATGCCACAGGATGTTGTGACCCCAATAGCAGCAGAACAGGTCATCCCAGCCGTCATTGTCATAGTCGCCCACGCAAACGCCCGTGCCCCAACCGGTGCGGCCCAAGCCGGATTTTTCCGTCACGTCCGTGAACGTGCCGTCGCGGTTGTTCTTAAAAAGGTGCTGCGTGGGGGTTTTGCCATCGGGATAGGGTTCTTCTTTGGGCAGACGGTCGCCGTTGGTGAGGTAGATGTCGAGCCAGCCATCCTGATCGTAGTCGAAAAAGGCCAGCCCGCTGCCCTTGGCTTCAATGATGTAGCTCTTGCGCTTAACGCCGCCCCAAACATTGGTGACATTGAGGCCGGCCTCTTTCGCCACATCCACGAAAGTGACGGAGGAAGGCTCTTCCGGATGAGGTCCGGGGGCCGCCTGGAGCGTGGGAATTCCTGTCCATCGCCACAGGGGCGTGGTGAGAGCCTCAAGAATTCCTGACCCCAGAAGTATTCCTGAGGAGCCCAGCCAATTGCGACGCGAAAATTTCATGTCATCTTTGAGGCGCCATAGCAAATCGTCGCCTTCCCTCCTGTTTCCCTGCTCGTGCATAGTACCAGCTTCTGGCGCGGAAATTGCGAAGAACCATTATACTATGCTCGCCGCAGCGCCCCCAGTAAAGCCCTGGCGATGGGTGTGTCCCTAGTTGAAAAGCTACGCTCGATGGAGCTCTGCAGGGGGCCGGAGCTTTAGCTCTGATTGGTGCGGGCCGTCCGCTGTCAGAGGCTTTAAGAGGCTGCGGGGAAACCCGTCGGCACTGTCATTCTGAGCATAGACAGCCGTTCGGCTGCCCATGATTGGCGGAAACTCGGACCGAGGAAGGGTAGCGCGGACCTGTTTTCTTAGGTCCGCGGCTTTCCCTTGTCCATCGGGGACGTGCCGCGGACCTAAAAAACAGGTCCGCGCTACGCCTGCTGAATTCCAAGGACTTACGCGTCGAGTTTCTGCAGAGGAGCAGCAGGCGACGAAGAATCTCGCACAGCCTTGAAAATACTCAGAGCGAGATCCTTCGCGTAGTTTACCCTGAGCGGGCAGAGCGAGATTCTTCGCTGCGCTCAGAATGACAGCGAACGGGCTCAGGATGACAGCATTGGAGGGGTTTTCCGCAGCCCGTTTAAGCCCCGGAAGCTTCAGCGCCTAAAGGCCCCACTCGAAGTCTCGGCTCTTGCTGGACCTGAAGGGCCAACCCCCTTTCCCGAGTGCGCTCCTCTAAATTAGGACACCACCCTGGCCGGAGCCAGTCGTGCTCCTCTCTGGCAATTCCCGGCGCGGCGAGCTAGAATCCCTTCCGAGGGCACAGCCCATGTCTGAAACCCATTCTGAAACTTCCTCCGCGGCATCCGCTTCGGCCAGCGTCCGAATCATTGCCATTGCCGTTCTTTTTGGCTGCATCTACTACGCCAGTTCGGTGGTTATCACTTTGATCTGCTCCATCTTGATTGCTTCGGTACTGGACCCGGGAGTCAGAATGATGGAACTTTATCGCATTCCGCGCTGGTTGGCCTCGCTTATCATGGTGCTTCTGATGCTAACCGTCGCGTATCTGGCGATCTACGTAACCTACGATCGGGCGCAGGCTTTTTTTGGGGAAATGCCCAGGCTGGTCGAAAGGCTGAAACAAATCACCGCAAACATTCAGGTGACGGCGCACAACATCCAGCAGAGCACGCAGACCATGCTACCGGCTTCCCCTGAGGCGAACATGCCCACTGTGCGGTTGCAGCAGGAATCCCCCTACATGCAATTCCTGCTGCGGGGCATCGGATCGGTTTACGCCTTTACCGTCACCGTGATGTTTATTCCCTTCCTGGTGTTTTTCATGCTCACTTCGAAGAACCAGATGTGGGCGGCGTCGTTGAACCTCTTTCCCATCCACCGCCGCCAACAGGCGGAAGATGTGATTCATGCTATCGCGCGCATGTTACGCCAGTTTGTAGTGGGGAACTTATTCGTCGGGCTCATTTCCGCCTGCCTCATCACTCCCGTTTTCGCCATCATCCATCTTCAATACGCCCTGTTGATGGGACCTCTTGCCGCCCTCCTCAGCCTGGTTCCTTATATCGGCGTGGCATTGGGAATTCTTCCGCCCTTACTTGTCGCCCTGATGCAATACGATACCACCGGCCCCTTTGTGGCCATTGGGGTCTCCGTCGCGATCGTTCATTTTGTGGCCGTCAATGTCCTTACGCCCAAACTCGTGGGTCAGCGCGTCAACCTGAATGCGCTCTCGGTGACCATTTCCATGATGTTCTGGTCCTGGCTGTGGGGAGGGTTCGGCTTGGTTCTCGCGGTGCCCATCACCGCCGCCATCAAAGCCGTGTGTGATAACGTTGAGGCCCTCAAACCCTATGGCGCTTGGATGGGCGAAGGATGAGGGGTAGCAAGGGAGATTAATTGCGCGAGGTCGAAAATCAAGGGTTGAAAGCACCCCCGTGGACGAACCCGGCGAAATCGTCTTCGTCCACCGCAAGACCGGACAAGTGTAGTAACGAGGCAAGGTTGGCGCTGCCCGCGCTTCTCATTACGCTTGGATGAGGCTGCCGGAAGGGCGGGGCTTCGCAGGCTGCGGGAAAACGCTCCAAAGCTGTCATCCTGAGCGAAGCGAAGGACTCCGGTAGTTGGATTTTCAAGCAAATACAGAGGTGGTTCGTCGGCATTGCCTTCTCAGGATGACAATGTCAGGGGCTTTTCCGCAGCCTGATCAGCCCCGCCCTTCCAGACTGGTGGTGAGAATTCCACGCTACTCTCCTGCCTTTTCGCGCAGCTCGCGAACCAACTCCTCTACCGAATCGCAATCCTGGAATAACCGGATTGCGGCGATTCCCGCCGCGCCGTTCTGGCGGCAGACAGCGACGCGGTCGATGGTAATTCCCCCCAGCGCGAAAACCGGGATCGAAACCTGCAAAGTCACTTCGCGCAGCTTGGCGAGTCCGAGCGGCGGGCCATACGGAAGCTTGGAGGGGGTTGCGAAAATCGGTCCCAGCAGGATGTAATCCGCGCCCGCCGCTTGCGCAGCCAGGGCTTCCTCAAGTGAGTGGCAGGATACCCCCACAACGAATTCACGCGGCGCCAATCTCCGCACCAAGCCCGCCGGCATCGAGCGCGTGCCCAAATGCACGCCATCGGCTTGGGCCGCCAGCGCCACGTCCAAACGATCATTCACCATCACGCGTGTGCGCCCCTGCTGGCGCGCGGACGCAAGGGCAGCTTCCGTTAGGGCGAGCAGGTGACGGGCCGGCAGATCCTTTTCCCGAATCTGTACCCAGTCCACGCCCGCGGCGATGGCTCCCGTAATGCATGTGTCAAGAGTGCGAGATTTGATTTGCCTGCGGTCAGTAATGTAGTAGAGCCGGAAATTCATCGGGTCATCGAGCCATCGGGCCATTGCAGCATAGGTGCGTGGTAGCAGGTTAGGTGGCACGCGGTGGGTGGGGTTTTCCCACTGACCACCTACGACCTACCACGGGAACTCACGAAACCCAAATCGTGACGAAGGCGCCACAACTCAAAGAAGGCCAGCCAGACATCCGCCAGCCCGAGGCCGGAGACCGCCCCCCGCAGGAAGTAGTTGCGGGCGATGCTCGCAAATATAGGGTAGTGGCCCACAAAATAATTCTTGGTCCAAAGCGAAACCCACGGGAAGACAAAAAGAAACACGCCAATCTCGAAGCAAAACACGATGTACACGATCGTCAGAAGGCGATTCATTATATTGTGTCGATCCGGGAATTCGGTCTCAGGCAAGGCAATAGGAGGGCACCCCCGCGGCAGCGGGTGGAATGACTTTCAGGCCTTCTGCTGGAGCTCGCGAATCTTTTCCGCCACATCGCGGAAGTCGATATTCTGGCTATAGACTTCAATGAATCTCTCCAAGGCGCTATGGGAATCGCCGGCTTGTTCGTAAGCCAGGCCCAGATCATATTGCAGGGCCATCAGCGCTTCCTCGTCGAGGGCGGGTGTTTCCAGCGCACGAAGGTACCACTTGACGGCAATTGCAGGCATCTTTTTATCCATAAAACAAATCGCCAGCAAACTGCACGCTTGGAGGAAATTTGTAGGAAGGTTTCCCTTCCCCGCGCCCTTCACAACCTTTTGAAACTCTCCAATAGCTTCGTCCAAAAGCCCCATCTCCCGGAAAGCCACACCCAAATTGTAATGGGTCTCGGGATCACCCTTGGCGGCCGCAGCGGCGCCGGGTTCTTCCATCTCCGCCAGCAAACCGTGGAGTTGCGCCACGCCCTGAGTTGGATCTGAGGGCGGAGTAGCCGCAGCCGTCGGTGAGGCACCAAGCGCTGCCTGCATAGCGTCGGCAGAGGTTGCCAACCCGTCGATTGATGAGGCAAAATCCACGGCCAGGTCGCCCAGTATGTCCATGCCGCCGCTGCCCACGGCGGCCGATTCCTCAGCCGCGGGTTCATGCACAGGCGGTGGCGTCGCAAATTCCGCGACCTGCGGCGGGGCCTCAGGCACCATCGCGGGAGGCGGAACCACGAGATCCGTCGCGGGCTCAGGCTGAGGAGTATCAGCGTAACTGGTCGGAAGCTCCCACTCTTCGGGCGCGGATTCTTCTTCCACCGGTGCGGGCTCAGGCGGGGACGCAACTTCTGGTTCTGACGGCACAATTTCTATCGGCAGCTCCGCAACGGCCTCTTCTGCCGGGACGGCGCTCGCCGGCTGTTCCGCCAGGCGTGCTTCGTCCGCAAGCTCAGCTTCCGCCAGCGGTTCGGCAACGACACGTTTATCCTCTGGGGCAACTTGCGTTTGTGGTTCCGCCGGCGGTGCTTCACCGGCCCGGTCATCCAGCCGCTGGCGGAGCTCCGCCACAAACGAGCTGCCGGGGTATTTCTCCTCCAGCAGGGCCACAGATTGCCGGGCCTCATCGATAAAGCCGTTTTCAAGATAGAACTCAACTTCAATCCTGCTATCTTCAAAATCCGCGGGGATCACTTCTTCCACGGCCGCAGGAAGGAGTTCAGGAACTTCAGTGGGCGACTCCAGGGGCGCCGCAGCGGGTGGCTCCGTGGGCGACTCGGCGGGTGCCTCCATGACCGGCGCAGCCTCCTGCACTATTATCGGCGCCGCAGCAGGCTCTTCAGGCAAAACCGGGATTTCTAAAGGCGCCGGCATATCTACCGGAGGCGGAAGTAGCGGTTCCGGGACAGAGGCGGCAGGGGCTTGAAATCCAAGCGACGACATGGCCGCAAGGTCTCCCGAGAGATCCATCTCCAGCGGCTCTTCAGCCAGGGCAGCAGGCGGGGGCGGCAGAGGCGCGTCCGGAGGTTCACTCGAAGCCTCGGGAGGAGTGAGCTCGAAAGAAGCTGGTTCTGGCGAGGGTGGGGGCGCTGCTGTTTCCGCCGCAGTGGGTTCTTCCGAAGCGATTACGGGAATCGTAAACTCCCTGGTTGTTCCCGCTTCTGGGACTTCCGGGAGGGCCGGCGGAGGCGGCAGAGGCTCTTCCACTTTCTTGCTGGGGGGCGCAGGAGGTAGCGGTAATTCCTCCATGGAGCCTTTTGCCGACGCGATGGCGTAGTATTTGCTCGCCGTCTCATGATCACCTTGATCAGTGAATATCCGAGCTAACTGCGCGGCCGCTATCGCCCCGCGCTCCGGAAAGCCCTTGCGGGAGATTTCAAGGATGCGCCGGTGAAGCTCGATCTGGTCGGGGTAAACCTCCAAAGCCTTTTCCAGCTCGCCGATTGCCTTCTCGGGGAGGTTGTAACGCGCAAACAGGTCGCTGTTCTCGAGGGCCTCTTTTACCATCGCTTCCTGGTCGACATCGACGCCCGCCATCTCCGGGCGGGGTTCTTCTTCCTCCGTTTCACGCGCCATTTGCCTGGCAGGGAATTCAACCGGCTTAACCTCCCTGCCAAGCTTCTGCTGAACCGCATTCAGTAAACCGTGGTAATTCTCATTCTCGGGTTCGCGGTCAACGAGCTTAAGATAGGCATCTTCGGCTTTCTCCATGTCGCCGGCCTCTTCGTAGGCGCGGCCCAGCGCTTCCAGGACTTCCGGCAAAGTCACTTCATTCGCGGTCCGCTCGCAAATTCGATGGATCAATTCCAAGGTGGGAATGTGCTTGGGCGCTTTGTTCCAAATCTGGCGGAGCGCTTCCAACAGAGGCGCGGCATTGTTATGGCCGATCACCAGGTCCGCCACGCTCAAGAGCAACTGGTACGCTTCCTCAATGTCCCCATTTTCCACCAGGAGCGCAGAGACACTGGAAACGGGGCCGAAGTCCGTGGGATTGTCATGAAGAACTTCCCGCACCAGCTTTTC
This sequence comes from Terriglobia bacterium, assembly GCA_049519635.1. Classification (GTDB taxonomy): domain Bacteria; phylum Acidobacteriota; class Terriglobia; order UBA7540; family UBA7540; genus Bog-366. The sequence goes on from JBEKQO010000022.1 coordinate 37,999, forward strand.
TGCCTCAGGAAGCTTTCGGGCGCCAAGATAGGCGTCCAGCAAGAGCCGCTTTCCCGCCGGGTCCGATTGCAACTCCGGGGAGGAATTGACGATTCTCTCCGCTTCCTCCAAGTCGTGACGCGCGATGGCCATGCTAGCTCGCAGAATCTGGATTTTGGAATTCTTCGGGTCCAGTTCTGCGGCTTTTTTCAAGGCAGTTTCGGCCGCCACCTGGTCGTCGCGGCGGAGCAAAATCTCCGCCGATCCCAGATGGGTTTGGGCGGCATCTTCCCGCTTCCCCGCCTGTTCGTATTCCGCCGCCAGGCGGTTGCGAAAGTTGATATTCTCTGGGTCAAGCGGCAACAGCTTGCGGAGGACCTCCAGTGCGCGATCGGTCTGATTTCGCTTCTTGAAGAACTCCGTCGCCTGAAGATACTGTTCCCGAGCCTCGCGGCTCAAGCCCTGGAGCTGATACAATTCCCCCAACTTAACGAGCGTGTCCACGGAATTGGGATCAACCTTGGAGATCTTCCTATAAATGGCGATGGCCTTAACGTTGAAACCGTCGCGGGAGTAAGCTTCCGCCAGCTTGTGGAATTGCTTTAATCCTTCGGCGATGTTCCGATCGCGAACGTAGAGATCACCAATCGTGTTGAACAGAGACACGTCGGCGGGGTCATTATCAAGGATCTCTTGATATTGCTTGACGGCTTGAGAAATCTTGCCTTGAGCTACGGACTTCTCAGCATCTTGCAGCGCTTTGGCCTTTTGAAAAGGCATCGATACGCTCGAACTGCCCCTCCGTGGTGTGAACTGTCCGCTAACCGTAACATACCCCCCCACCCAAGTCAACGGAGAGGCAGTTCCTCACTTTGGATATAAATGACTAAGCCATTACGGTGCATGAGGTTGGCAGAACTGCGAACTTTCCTTCCCAAGGAGAGAACGGGATCCTCCGCGGGACGATATCATCTGTCGCTCCTGGGCGCGGCCCCTACCCATTAGGGAGCGAAAACACCCCAGCGCAGATCCTGGCGCCGGCCGTACCCCGAAGCCCTCCGCTTTACGCGGGCTTGGGAACCGGTGGCGGTAGGGTCCGCGCCTTCACTTCCGACTGAAAGCTGACTTTTCGGTGGGCGCCATCGCAAAAGGGCTTATTCTCCGAATGCCCACAGCGGCAAAGACCTATCGCGGTCCGGCCTGACAAGTCAAATGTGCCCCCCTCCGCGTCGCAGATCGTGAATTCGCCTTCCACCCGAATCGAACCGTTGTTGTTGATGATGATTTTCGCCAATCTAACCTCCCGTTTTGAATAAACTCCATTCTGACTAAGGAATAATACCAGGCGCTGGAGGCTGCCAGATATCCGCATGGCAATCCAGCCCTGAAGTCAACGACTCTACATTCCCTCTTGATTCTCCGGAGCAGCCTCCGAGGGAGGGAGGATTGCCACAGGCCGATGTCCTTCCTGTCGCAAACATGCCCTTGTAACCGGATCGCCGATTTCACCGGACTGCGCTAAGCGCCGGTGCAGCCCAAAGGGTTTGATGAGCACCAAAATCAAAATTGCCAGGAACACCAAGGAAATTGCGCCATGCAAGACCATGCATTCACGGCGGGTTAACTCGATTTTCCCCTCCTGAAACGCCCTCGCTCGAAACGTAAGGCGCAGATCCAGGGCTACCAAAACGACCACCAAAAGCAGTTTCGCATGCAACCAGTGTTCCCGAAGGTAGTTAGGGTCTTCCGACAGCAGGATAACTCCCGTGATGATCATGAGGGCTGCTCCGGGGTGTGCCAGACCCTTCAAGAGTTTCGATTCCAGGCGGCTCAAGGTGGCGCGCGCCTCCGGAGAAGTTTCCTCCGTATGAATCGCCAGGATCTGAGTGACTACCAGAAGACTGCCCAGCCAGAAAACCAAACCAATCAGGTGAAAAACCAACGTCCAAGCTATCATAGCACCTCGCAAAAATTGGAAAAACAGTGGCTAGCGGGTAGTGGTTAGTTGCCCGCCGCTTATCACTACCCACTACCCACTGTTCTTACTGTTCTTGTAGTTGACGTTCCCGCCCCCTTCTGGGAGAATGTCTTTACATTCAGGGCAAGGAGAACCAACTTGGCCGATTATTACATTCCCGTCGGGGAAGTCGTCAAGAGCGAGCCCAAATCTATTGGCATTGAAACGCCGCGCAAGAAGCGACCGAAGGAGCTCGCGGTCATCACCGAATGCTGCACGGGTTGTTCCGGTTCGCCGGCCTGTGTTCCCTATTGCCCTGTGGCTGACTGCATGTACTGGATCCCCGACGAGGACCACCCCCCTTTCGGCCGCATCGAAGTTGACCCGGTCCTCTGCATCGGCTGCAAGAAGTGTACCAGCAAGGGTCCCGACGGCAGCTTTCTGGACGGCTGCCCGTGGGACGCCATCGAGATGATACCCACGGAAGAAGTCGAGTCTCATCTTGGCATCAAGTTCTCGCTCTAACCCCCGGCACGCCACTCAGTTCTTCCCTTTCGCCGACCGTTGCCGGATGGCGCCGGCGGTAGCCTCTGCTTGCTGGCGCACACGTTCCGACATATGGGGGGCGCCGCGCACGAAGCGCTCCACGTCGCCCAGGTCCTGCGGTTGGCCCACCAAATAGAGCGCGCGCAGGGATTCCACCACTTGGCCTTCGTCCGGAGCGATAACCGCCACCGCCTCACCCGCGGCCACGGTCGCCCCATCCTTGGTGAGCAACCGTGTGATCGTTCCTCCCAGGGGAGATAGCACATCCCGCTGCGGGTCACTCTCCCTCAGGCGGATGCGGGCTATGATGCTGCCATTGCGCACGTCGTCTTGCTCCTTCATGCGGAATCTAATCGCGCCCGGCACTGGGGCGCCAAGGGTGAAGGGTTGCAGCATGGACCGGATCTGCGGCTCCCCCATCGCGTCGCCAAATCGCACCAGCGCCAACGCGGCATTCCAGCGCACCAACGGCACGGGATCATCGGTCAACTTGCGCAACGCCTGGTGAAATTCCTCAGATTGATTATCCTGCCCCATCGCCCACGCGGCTTCCAGGCGCAGTTGCGATTCTTTATTCTGCGCCAAGGCCAGCAATTGCGGATACCAGCGCTTCACGGTCGGGTCGCCCTGCGCGATGCGGTCGGAAAGCTGGGCGACCGCGTGTTGCGTCTTGTGCGGCACGGAGGTGTCGGCCAGAACCTGCGCCATCTCCCGGTCAGAGAGCGCCCGTCCAAACCAGGTTTGATACCAGAAGAGGAACGTAATTAAAACCAGAAGGATGGGAACGATCACAATTACCGTGTTGCGCGAGGAGCGCAGCGCCTCGCCTCCGCGCCCAGGCAACGAAGCGCCCGGGGCGGGAGCAGTTTCGATCTCCGGCGGTGCCGACCTCAACGGCAAGGCGCTTCTCCCTTCCACGCGGCGGTCCATTGCCGCCCGTCCAATCGCGAATCTCAAGTTACAAATCTGAGGCTCAGTCCTCAAACGCCCTGCTTGATCGCAATCCTCCGCGGCATGGGGGCGTCGTATACGTGATCTTTCCGTCCTCCGGCATTCCATTATAAGAGAAAGGAGGCCTGGGCGCGAAAAAACCAGTGGTGGGCCTGTTTGGTTTGCACGTAGCGGCGGCCTATAACCGCCGCCTGTCCAAATTAGATGAGCGACTTACTTCATTCACCCACCTGTCCAACCACACAGACGCGCATGAGCCTTTGCTCGCCACGAACGATGAAAATAACTCCCCTCCTGATTCAGGAGGGGTGGCGCGCCGAGCGCCGGGGTGGTTATCTTCTAAAGCGGAAAACATTAAGTCGCAATCAGCACCGCCCCCTACCCCCTCCTCAACTGAGGAGGGGAGTATTTTCACACCAGCCTTCCCTGCGAACTGCCATCCTGCACGTCGCCTTACCCCGACGTCCTAACTGTTTTTATCCTGTACCACACTACTGGATGACCCAAGTATGTCATTCCCCAAATTAGGCGAGTGCGAGATTATTGGATGCGCACAGGCTATTTTCCACCAAAGGAGAACCGTATCGCTAGCCGTAGGTGGAACCTACGGAGTTTTGATCTGCGCACAGGGGCTTGCCCCCCTCGCCCCCAAGGGGGCGAGGGAATTGAATTCAAAACACACCCCTTTCATCCAAATGTGAGAGAGGGCATAAATCTTCGGTTATCAGCCTTAATCTTAAAATTCATCTTCCCTCTCCCCCTTGGGGGAGAGGGGGGACCGCAAGGCGGGGGGTGAGGGGGTCGATCGAGAACGTAAATAATTTCCTCGAACCCTTCATGCGAACCGCCTTTAGGCTAGACCCTCATCGGTTGCCGCCAACGGCTGCCGGCTGCCCGCGCGCCATCAGCCGGATGGGGCCCATCAACCCTGACGGTATGGCCTTCAACAGGTCATTCCCTTGATCCTGGAACCTTTCGCCATAGCGCGCGGTAAGCGCCGCACGATTGGGCAAGGGGCTGCCCGCCATTTCGTTGACGGCGAGATTACCCACCAAAATTCGCAGTTCGTTTTCGCCCGCACGGAGAAAAGGAGTTACCTCTAATTCATAGGGTGGATGCCAGATCGTGCCCACGCGGTGGCCGTTCACATAGATTTCCGCCGCTTCGCGCACCGGGCCGTCAAGCCATGCTTGGAAGTGGGCGTCTTTCTGAATGGGCAGAGCCGTCGGATCACCGAGGTTCAACTCCGTCCGGATCCCGGCCAACAGGAACCCGGCAGGAGCGACAAATTTCTTCTGGTAGGTCGCGCGCCCGGAGAAATACTGCATGCCTTCGAGCGCAGTCCAGGAACGCAGCGTGTCCATGGAGATTTCTTTTCCCGTGCCCTCGAAAGTGACTTGCCATCCGCGACTGATGTCCAGGGGCTGCGGCAGGCGCGCCTCCACCGGGGCCGGCGACTTCGGGGCTTCCCGGCCGCTAAAGACCACGAGCCGAGAGCCGTAAGGCTCCATGTCGAGATTCAGCACCGAGCCGCGCTCCGAACCGGACAGCGTTGCCGGGGCCGCCTCACCCGTGAAGAGGTTCCACCATTCCGCGTTTTTGCCCTTGACGCGAAAATTGGCTGTGCCCTCAAAGCGCCGGTTGGAGGTGTTGGCTATGAAATAAATCTCCGCTGCGTCCGTGTGGCGGCGAATAAATCCCACATCTCGCGAACGAGGAGAAAAGGCAACATCAGGAGGGTAGAGGCGGGCCAATTCATCTTCGAGTGGCTTATTCTCATCGGCAACAAAGTGCCCGGGCGCCGCCGGCTTCTGGAAGAGTTCGTCCACCTGCCGCGCCACTTCCGCGCTTTCGGAATCCTGATGGAGAAAACCCGGCGCGAGAGAAGGCAGGCGCCGCGTGGCGATCAAAATCCCGCCGCTTTGGGCAAATTCACCCAGTTTGGCCAGGGTCGCGGGCGGAATGCGCTCGACTCCCGGCAGAACCACGATGGAAAAATCTTGGCCGGCAAACGTCAGCTTGCCCTTTTCGACGTGTCCCTGCTGCGCCAACGTTTCGTCATCGATAAAATCCAAATTGTATCCCGCCTCCAGCAAGCTGGGCAGAAGGGTGGGGCCGAGTCTCCGCCAGGTCGC
>JBEKQO010000023.1:0-48093 GCA_049519635.1 Terriglobia bacterium
AAACTCGGGCCGAGGAAGGGTAGCGCGGACCTGTTTTTTAGGTCCGCGGCTTTTCCTTGTCCATCGGGGACGTGCCGCGGACCTAAAAAACAGGTCCGCGCTACGCCTGCTGAATTCCAAAGCCTTACGCGCCGAGTTTCGGCAGAGTGCCGAAACTGAAAACCGAAGGTTTATACCTGCCCATGAGCCGTCATAGCCCAGATCGCCATGCCACAATGGCCAACCGCGCGCGAGAACTTTCTTCGCCGCATGAGAATTTCACTTTCTTTCCTATAGGTAGGAAATGCTGGAATAACGCTTTTGAGCGTGGCCGGCGAATTGCCAGACTGTTAAGTGGAAAAGGGCATCGGGGTGAATTCACGCACGCATGGGTACCCGGAACGCCGCCTAGCCGACAGGACCAGTGACCAATGACAAGTGACATGAGACAGGCAATGTCTGGAGGCGTGGAAGCGGCCGGCGCAGAGTGGGGTGCTGGGCTGATGACTCAGGGGGAGGATTCGAGCCTGCGAGAGGGGTGCCGGATTGCCAATTTGTCCATGAAAATCGAGCTGGCAGCCCGCACACAAAAAATATTCAAAATGAAGATCGACTCCGATAAGTTATTGAAAACAAATGGCAAATTAACAGACAAAATGTCACAAGCCGATGAGTTATTGAAAATAAGTGACTTACCGAATTTGCCGATGAGTTATTGAAAATAAATGCTATAGAAGATTTACCAGCCCCGAAAGCCTGCAGAAGCACTTCAAATTTCCGCTAGGCCGATAACCCCCAGAAAATAAATGGCTTGCGTTTGTGGGATCCAGCCAATGCCGATGGGTTTATGAAAGGAAAGGAGTTAATAGAATGGAGTTCTGCGCCAAGTGTTAGGTGTCTGCATTCACACGTTGCTTCAAAAAGTATTCGCCCATCCCAGCTTAATGGGAGTGTGGGTTGGCTGGTTCCAGACATGGGCGGGCGGTGTGTGCCGGTAAGTGGGAGGACCAGCCCAACCTCCGCGTCAGTATGATAACGTTTGAACGCGCACCGGTAACGCAAGATGTCGCGACACGGGCGACGGCGCCACCTGGCAATTGCCGTTTTAAACCTTGGACCTCAGGGGGTATCAATGAGCAACATTGATCGCAGGTCATTTCTGGAAAAAACGGGTCTGGGGACAGCCGCGTTGGCCTCGCTGGGCGGCGGCGCGGCATTGGCCGGGGCTGGTGGGAAGGCGGGACCGGGGAACCGCGGCCCGACGGCCACCCAATATGGAATGCGGCATTCCACGGTGGAATGGTCCTACTCCTCAGGGAAGGCTTATCAATATCCTTTCAATGAGGTTGAAGTGGATGTGATCTTCGCTGATCCCCACGGTAAAGAGCACCGCATGCCGGCCTTCTGGGCTGGCGAGCAGGCGTGGCGGATAAGATACACTCCGCTCCTTACGGGCCGATATACCTACCGCACGGTTGCCACCGACACTTCCAACCGCGACCTCCACGCCCAGGAAGGCGTGCTCGAGGTTTCCGAATACCAGGGTAACAATCCTTTGCGTAAGCACGGCGCGCCCCGTGTTGCTGCCGACCACCTGCATTTCGAACATGAGGACGGAACGCCTTTCTTGTGGCTGGGCGATACATGGTGGATGGGGCTTTGCCATCGCCTGCACTGGCCGGAGGAGTTCCAAGCGCTGGCCGCTGACCGGGTTGAAAAGGGCTTTTCCGTAGTGCAAATCGTGGCCGGCCTTTATCCGGACATGCCTCCCTTCGATCCGCGCGGGGCGAATGAGGCGGGGTATCCGTGGGATGAAAACTATACGCGAATCAACCCGAGTTATTTTGATATGGCGGACTTGCGCGTTCGCGAACTGGTAGATCGGGGTATCGCGCCGTGCCTTGTCGGCTGTTGGGGATACTTTCTCATCTTCATGGGTCTCGACAAGATCAAAAAACATTGGCGGAACATGGTGGCCCGATGGGGCGCCTACCCGGTGTTCTGGTGTTTGGCGGGCGAAGGCACGATGCCTTTCTATCTTTCCCAAAGCAAACAGGAAGACTCCGCGAAGCAGAAGAGTGAGTGGACGGAAGTAGCGCGCTACGTGCGGAGCATCGATCCCTATCAGCATCCCATCACCATTCATCCCTCCTCGACGGCCCGCGATAGTGTTGAGGACTCGTCCGTACTCGATTTTGATATGTTACAGACGGGCCATAGCGACCGGGTGAGCTATCCCAACACCGTCAATAAAATCACCGGCGAACTGAAAAGAGAACCGCCCATGCCGGTTCTGGTGGGCGAAGTCTGCTACGAGGGAATCCTGGATGAAAACCGGCAAGAGGTGTCGCGCTTTGTCTATTGGGCGTGCATGTTATGCGGCGCAGCCGGTCACACCTATGGCGCCGATGGAATCTGGCAGCTCAACAGAGCGGACAAGCCGTACGGCCCCTCGCCGCATGGCCGCTCCTGGGGTGGTCCCTCCTGGGACGTGGCGGCGCAGTTGCCCGGCTCTTTGCAGGTAGGCCTTGCCAAGAAATTTCTCGAACGCTTTGAGTGGTGGAAACTGGAAGCTCATCCCGAGTGGGTTGAGCCCCGCTGGAGTGAAAAGGACTACCAACTCCCTTACGCCGCCGGAATTCCCGGGCAACTGCGGCTGGTTTTTGTGCCGCCCGCTTGGGACCCGCCCAAAGTCCTGCATTTGGAGAGCGGCGTCAACTACCAAGCCCACTTTTTTAATCCTCGTACCGGTGAGCAAACCTCCATTGGTCCCGTAAGCGCCGACGCCGGCGGTACCTGGGCAACGCCCATCGCGCCGACCTTTGAGCAGTGGGTGGTCGTCATCGAGAAGCAAGCCTAGCCTGCTTTACTCACAACGGACTTGGAAGGGCGGGGCTGGACAGGCTGCAATCTCTGGTGCCCTGCACGGGCACCAGTAAGAAGCGGGGGCGACGACCCCGGAAAGCGCGGCACGCGGAGCGAAATCCCTCGCTGCTCGCAGGATCGCATCGTGAACGCGTTTTTCCCCGGCCTGTAGGGCCGTTCCAACCCTTTGCAGCGAATCCGCGCAACGCCGGTGGCGAGGCGATGACGCGGCTGCGCGGCCGGTTACCTACGACCGCACGGCAACTCCCTCGCGCGAGAGTTCCTGGAGTTCATAAAGTGATTTGACCCCACGGGGAAAGCGCGGCATGGGAAACGAGGTCAATGCGAAGCGCGCCTCGGACGCATCCCGTCCGCGCACCAGCCGGGAATGAGACTCCTGCGCCTCCGTCTTTCCCTTCAAATAGATCGGAAAAGCATCTGCGGCGCGATAGCCGAGAATCAAAGTCGTCCGCGGTTTGGCAGATAGATTTGGGGCCGAGGAATGAGGCGTTAGGCAATGCATGAAGATTACACTCCCGGCCTTTCCCTCCACAAATACCGCCTTCGACGGGTCGACGGCCTCGGTAACCTTGCCTTGGAACAACCCCTGGGCCGTATGATCCAACACGCGTTTGCGGTGTGCACCGGGAATAACCTGCAAGCAACCGTTGGAGGAGTCCGCATCGTGCAAATAAAAGAGCACCGTCACGCAATCAGAATTGGTGTGGGGGTAGTAGGTTAAATCCTGATGCCATTCCACGATTGAGCCCAGCAGGGGAGGCTTCATGTTGATTTTACTGAGGTGGAAGAAAAGATCAGGTCCCACCAACTGCTCGAGCACGTCCAGGATTTTTTCCGATTCGGAGAAGGAGCGGAACCAGGGGTAAAAAGTGCAGGGTTCGTAAATCCGTCTCACCGACTTTCCTTCAGGGCCTTGGTTGGGCTCCATCTCCATGCGTTCGGCATTGTGCTGCGCCACGGTCGCGCCGCCCTTGATGCTTTCGATTTCAGCCAGGACAGCCTCAACCTCGGAGCGAGTCAGCAAATCCGGCGCCACGGTAAATCCTTCCTCGTTATACTGCGCAATTTGTTTGAGACTAAGCATAAGTTTTGGCTCCCGTTTGGTATTGACCCGGCACCCATGCCCCGCCCGCGCACCGGGCAAGTTCCTGCTTGCGTAAATTTCGATGACTGCGCGTTTTGCCGGTCAATTTTGCAGCGACCCGCCTCCAGAGATACCGCCCTGATTCAGTTTTTCAACTGAGGATTCCGGCGCTCCAAACCTCCATCGATCTGCACGCTTGCATGGCATTCCCAAGACGTATCGCCAAAGCACGAACCTGCCATCAAAGAGGATGGAGACGTAGCCTTTTACGAGTCAAAGCGTATCCCCATCATGTCCAATCCAGAATCCATTGCTAAGAATATAATCGGCAGGCTTTTACACGCAATCGCAAAAGTTTTGAACTTTCTTAAAATTTTCGAAATGCACGAGTCCTGGATTCTGCTGCGGCTCACGAGTTACCCGGAAAACAATGTCATCCTCAAGCGCCGGAATCTCCACCCTGGTGCGACCGGCCCTTGTGAGGCGAACGCCGGGTGAATATACGCCTGCGCGGCCCTTGATGCACGGTGGTACGACCCGATGATAAAATCGAGGAGAAGCGGCTGGTAACATCCTCACGGGCTTTGTCAACCATGGCTCTCCGCGACGGAGGTTCCAGCAGGCCGGCGGGACCCGGTGGAGTGCTTTGCAAATTTCGCTTCGACTCGCCTCAGGACTCGATTCGTTCCGCTGGCTTCGTAATGGAGGCAAGCCTCAACCCCTAGCCCGGATTTCTCACCACGACTCTGGAAGGGCGGGGCTTTAGCCCCGCCGTTGCAAGGCCGTCCTGATTATTTCCAAGTCCCGCACCCCGCGCAGCTTGCAGCCGCAAGCTGCGCGGGGATTCTCTGCGTCTGATGCGTCGGCTTTCACGCGGGAATTGTTGCGGAAGCCGTGAGGCGAGTTAAGGTTCAGGTCGGCGGGAAATCTTTGTCTGACTGATATCTTGGGAGGAAGCAGATGAAATTACAAGGCAAAGTCGCCGTGGTAACCGGCGCCGGAAGTGGTATCGGCCGGGCAAGTGCGATCATGTTTGCAAAGGAGGGGGCGGAGGTCATCGTGGCCGATATCCGCACGGATCCCGGTGAGGAAACGGTACGCTTGATTAACGGTGCGGGGGGGCAAGCCCATTTTGTCTTAACCGACGTAGCCAAAGAGCAACAAGTAAAGAGCCTGGTGGATGAAACGATATCACGGTGGGGCCGGATCAACATCTTGTTCAACAATGCCGGGTTTAGTATGGTAAAACTCCTGGATGAGACCTCCGAAGCCGAGTGGGATCACCTTTTTGGCGTGAACCTCAAATCCATGTTCTTTGGAGTGAAGCACGTTGTCCCGCACATGCGTAGGCAGGGCGGCGGAGTCATTTTGAATATGGGCTCCATAAGCGGCCTCGTCGGCCAATTGCGAACTCCGGCATATGTAGCATCGAAAGGCGCCGTGGTGTTGCTCACAAAGTCTCTTGCCGTGGACTACTGTTGCGACCATATTCGTGTGAACTGCCTCTGCCCCGGAATCACCGATACGCCGGCTCTTCGCGCGCACATTGAGGCCGGAGGCGACCCGGCGGTTCTTTTCCGCGAACGCCTGGCCCGCGTGCCCCTGGGTCGTTTTTTGACTCCCGAAGACGTCGCCAGGGCCGCATTGTATCTTGTATCGGATGACAGCGAAGGAGTCACCGGCATCGCTCATCTCGTCGATGGCGGGTTACTGGCAGTGGCCGAATACAGTTCAGCTTGGATCCAGAAGCAGCCGGAATGAAGGCTCCCCTCGCTCGGAGCGCGTTCTAAAGGTCAGCAACACAAGGCGCGTACAAATCTCGTTCTCCTTGACGCCGATGTCCGCAAGGCCTTTCGCAGTAGGGGACGGTTTGCCGTCCCCTCTGGTTGAATTGCAGCCGTACCCAAATGGGTGGGACAAGCTTTACCTCTACGGCATGATCGGGTTTTCAGAGTCTTCCAGCCAACTTTGAGGATTATGGACGATATAATTCTGCCGCCTGCTGCGCCCGAATGGACAGAGGCAGCCCCCAGTTACCCGGGGTCAGTGATTTCCCCAAGGGACTTATGGGAGCTGACAGCTTATGCCAGTTGGCTTGTAGAATTGCGCGCTGCCGGGGTGCATATGCTTCCACCCCCCCACCCCAAAGCGCGTATACTCTTTCCGGAAATTCCCGGGCCCCATTGAACGAGGTCCCATTCTGTTCCCATTTTGGGAGGCATCATGAGACGCCGTGACTTCATCAGGAGTTCGGCTTTGGTAGGAGGTTCATTGCTATCCCCGGCAGGGGCCCGAGCGCTGGCCGGGGAATCGAATTCAGGCCTCTGCAAGCTCCAATTCCGCCCATGCCGCTTCCCCACACCACCGTGCGATGAATGGAGCCATTGCCCCGTCGCTCCACTCTACGTCACCACCATGAGCCTGGCGGGAATTAACCCGTTGGTTCCCGGCTTCAAACGCTGTGAGATTCGCCCGCAAATGGCGGATCTCGATTTGCTCGAGCTGACGGTGCATTCCGTCCAGGGCCCCATCGAATTCATCGGCCGGGGGAAAACCGGAAGTCGCGAGGTGACGGTGAAATTGCCTTCCGGTTGTGAGGGTGAATTGGTGGTGGATCAGAGAGAGACCCTGACCCTTATCCCCATCGCAGTATCCGCCGCGCCCAATGGCCTCGCGCGCTACCACCTGGCCGCGGGTGAAACCGCTTCTGTGCATCTCAAGTTTACCTGAACCTGGCTCTTCGCCGGCAACTCGCCATGCTTAAACGCCGGCATCCCAAACCCCAGCGAGTCCGCGACGTCCAAAGCGATGCGCGTGTACCCGCCCGCCTGCCGCCCGTTGGCCCACGCGTCGGAACCTTGTCCGCGCACCTTGAACCGTATGCGGGGGTGCGCGTCGGAAACGATTGTGCCGCCGGCGTCTGCCACATCCGCCTCGATGAAACTCACCCCCTCGCGGTCGATATCGGGTGTCTCTTTCTCTGCTTTCACTGCAACGCGCACCGGCTTCCGCAAAGATGTGCGAAGGGAAAATGGGGTAGGGTAAATCCCCATCGCTCAATACGTTTAAGATTCTTGACCAAACGGGGCGGCTGCGAGGGGCTGAACGCGGACTTCCACTTGCACAGACTGGCCGCCCCCGCCCAGGGTGAGGCCTTTCATCGGAGTCACATCACCGTAGTCGCGCCCCCACGCCAGGGTAATATGGGCCTCAGAAGCCATCATATTGTTGGTCGGATCAAAACTCAGCCAGCCGTTTTCCGGATCGAACACCGACACCCAGGCATGTGACGCCGCCGCTCCTTGAAACCGGGAACCGCTGCGGATATAGCCGCTCACGTATCGCGCTGACAACCGCAGGGAACGGAGGGCGCCGATCATGAGGTGGGCAAAATCCTGGCACACGCCCTGGCGGTTACGAAGAACTTCCACGAGAGGCGTATCAATCGATGTGGATCGGGGCCGGTACTTGAATTCGTCGTGGATGCGGCCGGTCAGTTCCTTCATCGCGCTCAGCAGCGGGCGTCCGGGCGTGAAGGTTGGGCGAGCATAATCCTGCAAGTCCGCGAGGGCGGAAATGTATGGGGAATCGAAAATGAATTCGGAGGCTGCTATAGAATCCTGGTCCGGCGGGTGGGCCAGCAAGTCGCGAACCTTTTCCCATGCCGGGGAGGAAAGGATCTCCGCGCCCGCCGGCTGCACATCCACAACGCTGGCGGCGACGGCCTCAAAGCGATCGTGCCTTTCATAAACCGCAAAGGTGGAAACCTCGTTGCCAAAGTAATCGATGTGATTTTGCAGGAAGGCTGGAAAGGGATGGAGTTGCAGCGAGTGCTCACGGACTTGCTGGCCGGGCAGCCCCCGCGGCGTCAAGCGCGCTTCATTGAAGCACTGCTTCACCGGTGACGGGTAAACGTAGCGGGTGGAATGAGTAATCCGGTAAAGCATGCTTCCTCACCAGGACGACGTCAGGCGCGAGGCCTTGGCCGGGCTCATGTATTGCGCCGTTAGGGCTTCGGAGAAATCGCTCAAGTTGGCTTTGAGCTGCTGGAGCAGCGATTCCAGCGCCGTAAATCGTCCCTCACTGTCGCGCTGGGCAAGCTCTTCCGTGAGCGCCACACAGACTTCACCCAGGGTTTTGGAAGCCAACCCTTCCAACCGGCGGTGCTCAGCGTCGTCATGCTCCCCGAGGGAAGCGACCTGATGAACAAGGGCGTCCAATTGGAATGCTACGGAGCGAGGGTTTGATTCATCGGCCAACAGGAGCTGCAACACCAGATCAGTTCTGAGGACGCTCAGGTATCGCGTGCGGTAGGTAATGGAACTGTCGGCGACCTGGAGCAAAATGTGAAGGAAGGGTGCGGTATCGGGTGGAACTTCCGCTATCCCCGCGCGCAACAGTTCCGCCATTTGCAATGCCCTCTCCAGGCGGCGACCGAGTTCCAGGAAAAGCCACCCTGCGCCACGGGTGGTGTTTTCCAGCAGCAAGCCGGAGAAGGCTGAGAGCGTCATGACGGCGTGATCGAGCACTCCAATGTGGGCAATAAAGCGGTGCTCCGGATTCACGGGCACGGCACGGGAGAATTCCCCTTCCAGATGCTGGAGTACATGCCAGGTATCGCTTGACAGCCGTTCCTTCAGTTGCCAGGCCACGCGGCGCATCTCTTTGAGGTTCCATCCCAGGCTGGAGATTCTCGAGGGGTCATAAACCATGTCGGTGAGTAAACGCTGCACCCTCCACCGTCGCTCGCCGAGGGAGGCCGTGGCATCCTCCGGCCGTAGAAAGCGGAGCCCCACCAGGAGATAAACCGCCGCGTCCAGGGTGACCGCGCGCCCGAAATCGCCCTCCGCGGAAAGCGCGGGCAACACGGCACGGAGGAGACGAACATTGGCCTCGACGCGTTCGGTGTAACGGCCAAGCCAATAGAGATTGTCGGCAATGCGGCTGGGCAGGGCGCCGCTGCCGGAATGTACCTCGATCGAAACCGGAGTGAAGCTGGGGCCCGGCACGGACTCCTCCGCCCCTCCCAGCACCCAGATATCTTTGCTCGTCCCTCCCAATGGCACGGGAAGCCGATGGGAAGAAGTTTCAGTGGTAACCCGCGCGAGGCCACCGGGCATGACGGTGTAGGAATGACCGTCCCAAGCGGCGAAAACTCTCAAGATCACATGTCGAGGAGACAATCCCGTATCGGTGCGCGCCGGGGCCGTGGAGAGGGCAATTCCCTCTTGCGCCACATACCGCTCCGGGTGCGCTTTGATTCTGGCGATCAGCATTTCGCGTCCGGCGGCGCCCATCGAGGCCGGATATTCTAACTGGTCACCGAAACTTGGAGACGACGGTTTGATCACCAGCGCATCGAGATGCTCCAGCACGTATCGGCAGGGTTCTTCCTGGCCGCACCACCAGGTGGCCACCGAAGGCATGCGCAAGTCTTCATCCAGGATCTGGCGGCAAATGCCGGGCAGGAACGCCAAGTGTCCCGCCGCCTCCACCAACCCGCTGCCGAGGGCGTTATCGATCACCACGGCGCCGCTACGGGCGGTCTGGACGAGGCCGGGCACGCCCAGCAAGGAATCTCCGCGCAGTTCGAGGGGATCGCAGTAATTGTCGTCGAAGCGGCGCATGATCAAGTCCACAGGCTCCAGGCCTGCCAGGGTTTTCAAGTAGACGCGGCCGTCACGCACCGTCAGGTCATCCCCTTCCACCAGGGGGAAGCCCCAATAGCCCGCCAAAAAGGAGTGTTCAAAATAGGTATCGTTGTGCGGCCCCGGCGTGAGCACCACCACGCGGGGACTCTTACTTTGCTTCGCCGCCAGGGCGAGAAGCGCATCGCGGCGGAGGTCAAAGAAGCGCGCCAGTTGGCGAACGCGGTATTGGCTGAAGACGCTGGGCAAGGTGCGCGCACTCACCAGCCGGTTTTCCAGCGTGTAGCCCATTCCGGCGGGCGCCTGCGTGCGGTCGGCAATCACCCACCAGCGGCCGTCGGGGGAGCGGCCCAAATCCGCCGCGTAAGTGTGCAAGTACACGCCGTCGGGAGGGGTAAAGCCGAAGCAGGGCCGCAGGAACTGCGGATTACCGAAGACCAGCGCCGGGGGAAGGTGCTGCTCGTACATCAACCGCTGCTTGCCGTAAAGATCAGCCAGCATCGCGTTGAGCAATGCCGCGCGCTGGGCGACGGCCTTTTCAATTTGCGTCCATTCGTCTTCCGCCATCACCAGCGGGATGGGATCCAGTGGCAAGGGACGCTCATGGCCCTGCGAGTCGCCTGCGACGTTATTGGAGATGCTGGCTTCCCGGATCAGTTGCACACCCGACTGCCAGTAACGATCAAACTGCCGGAACCCCATCCGCCGGATAGCGACGGTAAGCTGGCGCCAGTGCCGGCGAGGGAAGCCGGAAGGGAGCACGGCCTCATCCCAGTAGCCTTCGACGGGAGCGTACCGCCACTCCTCCGTCGGCGATTGAGTTGTTGCCAATGATGGGTTGTTCATTAAACTGCCTTGAGCGAGACCTTTTCATTAGCGGGCACAGCCCGCCTAGGAGTTGTTGCGCTGTGCTTTGTAGCGCTGACCTTCAGGTCAGCACGTCGGCCGCTCGCGAAAAATGCCGACCTGAAGGTCGGCGCTACAACAGGCATCTGAAACTTTGGTGAGAGCCTCGCGATTTCAGACCACCACCGGTTAGTGTAGCAGATTGGTTACCGCCATATTCCGGCGCAAATCCAGCGTGGCCGGAAACTCCGGATTCTCCTCGAGGGCGGGTACCGCCTGGAGATCCGGCGTGTGGCCGAAGGGGTAAAAACGCGCCCTCCTGCGCGCCTCGGCCTCGTTGGAATTTACGGGAAAAGTCTCGTAATTGCGCCCACCTGGATGCGCCACATAGTAGGTGCATCCTCCCAACGACCGTTTCGCGGCGATATCGATTAACTCGACGATCAAAGGGGTGTGCACGGGGATGGTGGGATGCAAGCAATGCGGCGGCTGCCAGGCGCGAAAGCGCACGCCGCAGACCAGGTCGCCGTGCGTGCCCGTGGACTGGAGGGGCAATCGCCGGCCGTTGCAAGCGACGGCATACCGTTCGCTTAGCAGGCCCTGGGCACGCACCTGGATGCGCTCCAAAGAGGAATCGACGAACCGAGTTGTGCCGCCCGCCCCGGGTTCTTCTCCCAAGACGTACCAGGGCTCAATGGCCTGGCGGAGCTCGATATCGACCCCCTCGTAATCCACCTGGCCAAAAGCCGGAAAACGAAACTCCCAATGCGGAGCGAACCACGCTGCGTCCAGGGGGTAGCCGGAGCGGCGCAAGTCGTCCAGAACATAGCCAAAATCCTGCTGCACGAAGTAAGGGAGAAGAAAGCGATCATGCAGGCGCGTCCCCCAGCGGATCGGCTTCTCCTCGAAAGGTTGGCGCCAGAACCACGCCACCAGCGCACGCACCAACAATTGTTGCGCCAAGCTCATCCGCGCGTGCGGCGGCATTTCAAAGGAACGGAGTTCCAGCAAACCCAGCCGGCCCGTGGCGCTGTCGGGAGAATAAAGCTTATCGATGCAGAACTCTGAGCGGTGAGTGTTGCCGGTCACGTCCACCAGAAGGTTGCGAAAGATCCGGTCCACCATCCATGGCGGGCACGCGCCCGCGTCGCTGCCGCGCAGAAGGCTGAAGGCGATCTCCAGTTCGTATACAGAGTCGGCGCGGGTTTCATCCACACGTGGAGCCTGGCTGGTGGGGCCAATGAAGACGCTGGAAAAAAGGTACGAGAGGGAGGGATGATTGAGCCAATATCCCACGAAACTCTTCAGGAGGTCAGGACGCCGCAGAAAGGGGCTGTCCGCAGGCGCGGGCCCACCCAATACCAGGTGGTTCCCCCCACCGGTGCCGGTATGACGGCCATCCAGCATAAATTTTTCCGTCCCCAGACGGCTCAACCGCGCCTGTTCGTAAAGGGTGTTGGTGTTTTCGACCAACTCGCTCCAACTGGCCGCGGGATGAATGTTGACCTCGAGGACGCCGGGGTCAGGAGTGAGTTTGATGTGTCGCAGGCGAGGGTCGTGAGGGGGAGAATAGCCTTCAATCAAAACCGGCATCTGGAGTTTCGCGGCGGTATCCTCAATGGCGGCGAGCATGTCGATATAGTCTTCGGTGGATTCCACAGGCTGAATGAAAACCCATAGCTTGCCCTCGCGCGGTTCTACCGTCAAAGCCGTCCGCACCACGGGATCCGGTTGAACGGCGGGATCGGGATCCGGTTGCACGGGTGGAGAGGGTGCGGGCAGCGCCGGCGCTTGCCCTTGCTTCCGCTCCCAAAGCTCCCCCGGTGGCCGAGCCGCCTGCACCCGGCGGACGGGGATGGGCAGAGGCGCGGTGGGCGCCGTAGGATCAACTTCCGAAACCTTTTGCTTCTGCTCGGCAGGCTCCCATACCAATGTTTCAAGGGGAAGTCGAAGGCCCACCGGCGAATCACCGGGGATTAAATAAAGGTGCGGGGATCGCAGGGTCCAAAAGCAACTCTGCCACTCGGGACCGCTTCCCCCCTCCGCCCGCTTGAGGGGCAGCACATAACCCGCGGGCTGGCCAAGGCCGCGCTCAAACACATGACGGAGCCTCTCGCGCTCCTGGGGATCGTCAAGTTTGTTATCCAGCAGGTCCACATTCGGCGGAAGCTTGCGCTCTTTCAAGAGATATGCAAGCGGATCCTCATAAGCGTTAATGACAAAGTGGGGCCCGATTTCCAGCCTTTGGGCCAAAGCCTCCGCAAACTGGCGAGCCGCATTGACGCCGAAGCCGTAATCGCGGTCGGTCTCAGCAAGCCAGCGCGGGTCGTTCCAAAGGGGGATGCCGTCCGTTCGCCAAAAGCAGGCAAAAGTCCATCGGGGCAGCGGCTCGCCGGGATACCACTTCCCCTGCCCATAGTGGAGAAGTCCTCCCTTGCCAAACTCCTGGCGCAAGCGCAGGAGAAGCTCATGGGCGCGCCGCTGTTTGGCGGGCCCCAGTGCAGCCGTGTTCCACTCCTCCCCATCCATGTCGTCGATGGAAACGAAAGTGGGCTCTCCACCCATAGTCAGGCGGACGTCATGCGCGGCCAGTTCCTGGTCAATGCGCTCTCCGAGTTGGTAAAGCTGCTGCCACTGTTCCTCCGAATAGGGCTTGGTGACTCGGGCGGACTCGAAGATGCGCGTCACTCGCATTTCGTGGTGAAACTCTACCTGGGCGGGGCTGACCAACCCGGAAACCGGTGAAGCGGACCGCGGTTCGGGAGTGGCTGCAAGAGGGATATGGCCTTCTCCTGCAAACAAGCCGGAAGTGGGGTCAAGCCCGACCCATCCCGCGCCGGGCAGGTAAACTTCCGCCCACGCGTGCAGGTCAGTAAAATCCTCCGCCGGACCCACCGGACCCTCCAGAGGTTTCACGTCGGGCTTAAGCTGAATCAGGTAGCCGGAAACAAACCGCGCCGCCAGGCCCAAGTGGCGAAGTGCCTCAACCAGCAGCCAGCCCGTATCGCGGCAGGAGCCGCAGGCGAGTTCGAGGGTCTCTTCCGGAGATTGCACGCCCGGCTCCGTCCGAATCAGATAGCGGATTTCCCGCTGCAATCGTTGATTGAGATTGACGAGGAAGTCCGCCGTCGGGGTGGGGCGCCGGTCAACGGAGGCCAGAAGCGCTTCGAGGCGCGGCCCTGCGGGCGATGCCTTCAGGAACGGGTCCAACTCGCGCTGCTCCCAGGTCTCGTAACCAAACGGGATCTTTTCTGCGTAAGGTTCGAGAAAAAAATCGAAGGGATTGATAACCGTCATTTCAGCCACTAAATCCACTTCCAGCGAAAAGCGGCGAGTCTGGGCGGGAAAGACCAGGCGCGCCAGGAAATTCCCCTGCGGGTCCTGCTGCCAGTTAATGAAATGGTCTTTAGGCTCGATGCGCAGTGAAAAGCTGGTGACCGGAGTGCGCGTGTGCGGCGCAGGGCGAAGGCGGACAATTTGGGGAGAAAGGGTTACCAGGCGGTCATATTCATAGGTGGTTTTGTGGTAGAGCCCTACCCGGATTCCCATTAGGCATTGCCTCCAGCCGCCGCGGCCTGGGTTACGGGCTCCCCGGCAAAGAAGTCGCGGACCAGGTTGTCGTCAATGGCGTTCATCCGCACCTGCAAAGCATCCAGGTACTCGTGAAGACCCTGGCTGATAATGTTTTCCACCGAGGTGTAGTCGAGTTCAGCGCGCAGGGGAGCCAGGGACCGCTCCGAGGGATAGTGACACGAGCCCATCGGCGTGCCGGTAATCGCGTGCAGAGATTCATCGGCCATGCGAAGGCAGTGGCGGATGGCTCGGGGAAACTCCCGGTCAAGCACCAGGAAATGCACGATGTTGAGGGGAGTGATTCGTCCATGCTTCTTTCGGTACATCTCAAATCCGCTGACCGATTTCAAAACCGCGGACCAGTGGATGTCATCATAGGGGGTGCCGATGGCGTTCGCCGAGGGCAACAGCATAAAGTACTTTACATCCAGGATGCGCGACGTTTTGTCGGCGCGCTCCAACTGCCGGCCCAAACGGAGAAAATGCCAAGCTTCATTGTAACTCATGGTGGAGTCGGTAATTCCTGCGAACATATGGCAGCCCAGGCGGATGCCGCGCAGGACCTCGGCCAACCGCTCTGGGTCGGCAACCGCCCTCTGGGGTTGAATCTTCAGGTACATGCTATTGACCTGCTCCCACATCTCCGAGGAAATGATTTCGCGTACGGAACGGGCGTTCTCCCGCGCGGCGCGGAGGCAAGAGCAGATGGAATTAAGATTGTTGGTGTCCCACACGAGGAACTTGATAACGGCGGCCTTCTTAGCCTTGCCGAGCCGCTCGCGGAAGACCTCGGCGTCGCCGCTGGTGTCAATAAGGGGTTGCCACTGGTGGGCGGGTTCGAGCGGCAAATCAAGTTGCAGATGCTGGTTGACGTCAATGAAACGCGCCACATTTTCCGACCGTTCAATGTAACGCGCCATCCAATAAACGGCTTCCGCCGCTCGGCTTAGGAGCGGCGCGGGTTCACTGCTCATTCATGGCTCCGTTCTCCGTCGGCGCGAGAACCCAGGTATCCTTGCTTCCTCCGCCTTGGGACGAATTAACCACCAGTGAGCCTTGGCGCAGAGCTACCCGCGTCAGGCCGCCGGGCAGGACATAGATTTCCTTGCCGTAAAGAATGTAGGGTCGCAGATCTACGTGGCGGCCTTCCAAATGATCTTCCACCAACGTGGGAACGCGCGAGAGGGCAAGCGTGGGCTGCGCGATGTAGTTTCGTGGTTTCTCGGTAATCTTGGCGGCAAACTCCTCGCGTTGCTTGGCAGTGGAGTGGGGCCCGACGAGCATTCCGTATCCACCCGCCTCATTCGCTGTCTTCACCACAAGCTTGTCAAGATTTTGGAGCACATGCTGGCGGTCCTGGTCCTTCCAGCAGAGGAAAGTGGGGACATTGGGCAAAATCGGATCTGCGCCCTCGTAGTAACGGATCATTTCCGGCACATAGGAGTAGATGACTTTGTCGTCAGCAACGCCATTCCCGGGGGCGTTGGCCAGAGACACTCGCCCCGCCCGGTAGACATCCACCAACCCCGGAACTCCTAAAAGAGAATCCGAACGAAAAGCCTTTGGGTCCAAAAAGTCATCGTCAATGCGGCGATAGATGACGTCCACGCGGCGCAAACCCTTAGTGGTGCGCATGCAAACCCAACCGTCCTGCACCACCAGGTCGCGGCCCTCCACCAATTGAATCCCCATCCGTTGCGCCAGGAAACTGTGCTCAAAATAGGCAGAGTTATACATGCCCGGGGTGAGCAAGACCACCGTAGGTTTCTCAGAGGCGCGGGGCGGCGCAATGGATTCCAAGGTCTCCAGCAACTTGCTGGGGTAAATGTCTACCGGGCGGACGTGAAGGCCCACAAACACGCGGGGGAAGGTCCGCTTCATTAAATCGCGGTTCTCCAAAAGGTAGGAAACGCCCGAAGGCACGCGGAGATTATCTTCCAAGACATAGATTTGGCCATCGCCGTGGCGAACCAGGTCCGTACCGGTGATGTGACACCAGACCCGGCCCGGGGGATTGATTCCTTGGCATTGCGGGCGGTAAAACGCGGCGGAATGGATGATCTCCTCAGGGATAATTTTGTCCTTCAGGATTTTCTGCTCGTGGTAAATGTCGTCGATAAACTCGTTGAGTGCGTGGATGCGCTGCTTGAGGCCGCGCTCGATCCAATCCCACTCCTTGGCACAGACGATGCGAGGAATCAGGTCGAAGGGAAAAATCCGCTCCGTGCCCGCCGTATCTCCGTAAACATTAAAGGTAATGCCCATTTGGAGGAGGAGTGTTTCCGCGGCGCGCTGGCAGCGTAAAAGCTCACCCTCTTCCAGCGATTCGATGGTTGCGAGCAGGAGGCGGGCCTCCGGCCGTGCCTTGCCGTCGGAGTCGAACATTTCATCATAAAAACCATTTGTCTGATACGAGTTGAGCTGCATTCGCACCTTCCTGCCCCCAAAACTCGTCGCGACATCAATGTGTCGTGCTCATGTCACTGGAAGTTCCACCCGCCGCCGGCACATAACACTTTAGCGTGTAGTCCATCACCATCCGGTCGGCATTGAATCTCCATCCAAGGGTGCGGATGGTGCGCTTCATGCGCTTGATCCAGCCGTGCGGCAAACCGTCACGGTCACGCTGGTAGTAAAGAGGGATGACTTCTTCCCGCAGCACGCGATACAGATCCTCGCAATCCCGCGCGTCGTGCACGCTCATATTGGTATGAGTCCTGCCGGTGCCGATCGCGAATCCATTCAAGCCGTCGTAGGCCTCTGCCCACCAGCCATCCAAGACTGAGAGATTGAGGCCGCCGTTCAGAACCACTTTCTGGCCGCTTGTTCCCGACGCTTCCAGCGGCCGCCGGGGATTATTGAGCCACACGTCAACGCCCTGCACCAAGTGTCTTCCCACATTGATGTCGTAGTCTTCGACGAAGACGAATCGGTCGGCAAACTGGCGGTTGCGCATGAGCTGCGCTACTTGTTGGAGCACTCGCTTTCCGGGTTCGTCGCGCGGATGGGCTTTTCCGGCAAAAACAAACTGCACGGGGCGTTTGGGATCGTTGGCCAGAGAGGCCAACATCTCCATGTCCGTCATAATCAGGTTGGCGCGCTTATAGGTGGCAAAACGGCGGGCAAAACCGATGGTCAGGGCGTCCGGGCTCAGAATACGGCCCAGGCGTTGCCGGAGTTCCAACGCTTCGCCGCGGCGCTCAGCTTGCTCGATGACGCGGGCGCGGACAAATTCCAATAGGCGCTGCTTCAGGCTGAGATGCGTTTCCCACAATTCCCCATCATCCACGCTTTCGATCCCTTCCCAAATGCGCGGTTCGCTGCTGTGCTCGTGCCATCCCGTCCCCAGGTGACGGTCGTAAAGACGATACATTTGCGGCGCCAGCCAAGTGGGAACGTGCACTCCATTCGTGATGTGTCCAAGGGGAACCGTGTCTTCCGATTCGCCATGGTAAAGTCCCTTCCACATGGCGCGAGTCACCCGCCCGTGCAGCGCGGAGACGGCGTTGGCGCGGCGGGAAATCCTCAAGCCCAGCACGGTCATACAGAAATCTTCGTTCGCATCGGAGGGATTTTCGCGGCCAATCTGCATCAGGCGATCGAGCGAGAGCCCCAGACTATCTCGCAGCGGGCCGAGGTGCTCTTCCACCAGCCCGGAGTTGAAGCGATCGTGACCGGCCGGCACGGGAGTATGGGTGGTGAAAACCACCTCCCGGCAGACGAGCGGCACGGCTTGTTCAAAGCTCAAACCCTCATCCTCCATGCGGGCGCGGGTCGCCTCCAGCAGGGCGAAAGCGCTGTGCCCCTCATTCAGGTGAAGAACACTGGGGGTGATCCCCATGGCTTTCAAGGCCCGGATGCCCCCCACCCCCAGCAGTAACTCCTGGCGAATGCGCACGCGCCCGTCTCCACCATACAAGCGGGAGGTCAGCTCCCTGTCTTCCGGGGCATTTCCGGGCACATTGGAGTCAAGCAGGAGCAGGTCGCAGCGTCCGACTCTTAGCCGCCACACCTTGGCGCGCAACAAACCACTGCGGGTATCGATTTGCACCGTGACCGGTTCACCCGACTTGCCGATGGCCACTTCCATGGGCAACTGGCTGACATCCGTCTCAAAATATTCCTCGCGCTGCCAGCCGTCGTAGTCCAGGCGTTGGCGGAAGTAGCCCTGGCTGTAAAACAGCCCCACGCCCACCAGCGGGATGTCGAGGTCAGAAGCACTCTTGATGTGATCTCCGGCGAGGACTCCCAAGCCGCCAGAATAGATGGGGATCGATTCATGCAGGCCGAATTCCGCGGAAAAGTAGGCCACCGGGCGCGGCCTCAGTACCCCGGCGTTCTTGGCGCCCCAGGTCCGATCCTTGTGCAGGTATTCGCGCTGCCGGCGGTAGGCATAGTTGATCCGCCCGTGCAGCACCAGTTCCCGGGCGCGGCGCTCAATCCCCGCGAGAGGGAGCGTGGCAAGCACGGCAATGGGATTGTGGTTGAACTGCCGCCAGCGCACCGGATCGAGGTCCAGAAACAAACCCCCGGAGTCATGGTCCCAACTCCACCAGAGATTGCGCGCCAGCGACCATAGGCGCTCCTGGGAGGGGGCAACGAAGCGATCGAGGGTTCGGGCTTCATTGACCACCGGGGCCACCTGCGCCGCGGCCTCTGAGAGCATGCGAATCTCATCCTCAAGGTAGACGCGGGGCGTCTTCGTCTGAACCGTGAGAACGCCTTGCAACAAGCCTTGATCGATGAGGGGAACTCCAAGGAATGACCGGAAAGCGTCTTCACCGGCTTCGCTGAAGTATTTAAAGCGGGGATGGTTCTTCACCTCTTCCACCGCGACGGGGCGCAGTTGCTCTGCCACCAGGCCCACCAGCCCTTCGTGTGTGGCCATACGAAGGGTGCCGATGCACTTAGGGCGGAGACCCAGGGTTGCCGCCAGCACCAGGTTGACACGGTCCGGCTCCAACAAATACACGCAACAAACATCCGTGTGGAAACGCCGGGCGATCAAGGCGGCGACGTTATTGAGGGTCTCAGCAGGCTTGCCGGCGTCCTGCGCGAGATTAGAGATCTCCTCGATCGTCAGTACATGACTGGCGTCCAACGTGTCTTCAGTTTGGCCCATTCCTCTGAATCCCCCTGCCGCTAAAAATTCGCAGCGGCGATGACATCTGGTTTGGACTTTTCACCTCGGGCTTGGAAGGGCGGGGCGGTTTTCCGCAGTGGTCGTTTTTCCGGAGCCTGTGCAGCCGCGCCCTTCCGGCACCCCCACCAAAAGCATCCCCGCGCGGTGAGAAATCCACGCAATTCGCGGCAAAGCCCTACGGGCTCAGGCAGAAAAGCGCCCGATAACCCGAACCAAGGCCCCGCTGGCGAGGGTTGCACCTTAAGGACGAACAGTGCCGGCCCCCCAAGCCCCCGTATGCTTCTTTTGAACTCGAACCAAGAACCCGCTGGATGGTGAGACTTAAATGACATAGGAAAACATACACGGGAGGCGGTGCGATGTCAACCGGGAAACCAGGCTTGCGACCAATCTTGAAGCGGACGGCCCGCAGCCTTGATAAGGTGTGAAAAAAATCAAAGCCGCGGATAAATGCGGATCAGCACAGATAGGTTCTTTGTTTTGATTCGGGCGAATCGGTGCAAATCCGTGGCCTAGCGTTTTTTCTCGTCTCCTTAAGCAGTGGGGCGCTTTGTAGAGCCGGCTTTATCAGGCTGCGGAAAAACCCGCCGGCATTGTCATGATCAACGCCACCTATGTTCAGCACCACCCCGGCGCTCGGCGCGCCACCCCTCCTGAATCAGGAGGGGTGTTGTTTAATATGCTCCCCTCCTCAGATGAGGAGGGGTGGCGCGCTGAGCGCCGGGGTGGTTATCCGCGACGTGGCCATTTTCCGCAGCCTTGTTTATGCCGCCATTGAGCGAGGTGAACTCGCCGCTGCAATTCCAAGCGGGCAGGGCTTTCCTGAAACAGGGGCGAAGGCAGTGGGCGGAGGACAGAAAGCCCAACCGCGAACCCGGATAAGCGCACACATCTGTTTGGTGATGTCTGCGCGTACGGGAAATCGCGGGCGTGCGAAGAAACTGCCTGTTTCGCCAGTCCGCCAGTGAGCCAACTCCTAACTAATTTCAAAGGGTTTGGCTGCGGCGGCAGGGTTATTCGCATTGAAATTAGCGGTGCGGCGACCTTATTATGGCGTTATCGGGGAAAAAACGTGATGCGTGAGAGAGCGCCAGTTTTAGGCCGACATTCTATGGGATTCAATCTCGGCGGGCGATTATCAAGTCGCCGCGATGCCTTCTTCCGCGACCGGGGGCGGCCAAGTCCCTCATGTAAAAATTCTCGATTGGAGGATGACATGAACAAACTTGGATTGATCCTGGCGATGGTTTTATTGTTTTCCGTCTCGGCTCCTGCGCAACATCCGGAGGCCAAGGGGGAAGAACATGCCGGGGGGTATGTCCCTAAGCGCGGCCCGGCTCCTGTTCACAACCCGAAACCCGCAGGGCAAGAAAAGCCTAACTATCAAGACGCTCAAGGGCACCCCAACGCGCCGCACGTCCATCCCAACGGCCAATGGGTTGGACATGACACCGGCAAGGGTGACCCGAACTATCATCTCGATCACCCCTGGGAGCACGGACGCTTTTCGGGTGGCATCGGGAAAGGCCATGTTTGGCGCCTGGCGGGCGGTGGCCCCAGCCGCTTCTGGTTTGGTGGGTTCTACTTCAGCGTTGCCCCTTATGACGTTGGCTTCTGCGACGGCTGGGCATGGGACAGTGACCAGATCGTGATTTACGACGATCCTGACCACGTTGGTTGGTACCTGGCCTTTAACGTGAGACTGGGCACCTACGTCCACGTCATGTTCCAGGGGAATAATTAGCCGCAAGGCTGTCCACTTAAGCTGACCATTCCCAAGTAGCCCCCCTCACCCCCACGTTTTGCAGGTTGTGGGGGTGAGCGGGGGCTCTCGGAAACAACTGGATAACTAATTTCCTCCAAAGTCGCCCATCCCTGCGGAAATTTCACGGGCTTGCTACTATGACGCGTCAGGCAGTCCCGCAAGAGCGCCATACAATTCCGGCCGGCGGGAGGCGATGCGGTCGAATTCCCACTTGCCTGGCTCCCGGATTACGCGATTGCAGTCGGCGGTGGCGGGATCGATTTCGCCATAGAGAATCGTCTCTTCCGTCTCTCCTGCTTCTGCCACTTTAGTGCCGTTGCAATCCACAATCTGTGAATGGCCGGCAAAGCGGAAGCCGCGTTCCTCGCCCACGCGGTCGCACGCAATCACGTACATATGATTCTCGGAGGCACGCACTGGCGGTGTGTGCTGCCAGGAGTCGGAGCCGAGCGGCCAGTTGGTGGGGATAGCCAGGATTTGCGCTCCCTTCAGCTTCAGCACGCGGCCGGATTCGGGAAAACTACAGTCGTAGCAAATGCTGATGCCGATCTTCGCGTGCGGCGTGGCGAAAACGGGAAAGGGCGTATCACCCAGCTTGGTGTGCCAGTCAATGCCGAGGCAGGGAAGGTGCAGCTTGCGATACGTTCCCAGAATGCCTTGCGGTGTGACGACCGCGGCGGCGTTGAAAATATGGTCGCCGGCGCGTTCCAGCAATCCCACGATGACCGTGCAATCGAGGGCCCGTGCGGCGCCCAGGATCCTTTCCGTAGACGGGCCGGGGACCTCCTCAGCTACGGGCGCCGCTTCTTCACTACTGACAAAACAGTAGCCGCTCAGCGCGCATTCGGGGAAGACCGCCAGCTTCGCGCCCGCTCTTGCAGCCTGTTCGAGACGGCTGAGGACTTGCTCGAGATTGTTCTCCTTTTCGAGAATTTTGACGTCCATCTGAACCGCTGCGACCTTCATGTGCGCCTCCTGAGGGTTGGTGGATCACGACTATTCTAGCAGCATTCGCCCGCATTTCTCACCACACTTGGGTGGGGTTGCCGGAAGTACGGGGTTTTACAGGCTGCGGAAAATCGCCTAAATACTGTCATCCTGAGCGCAGCGAGGGACCCCGGTATTTGAAGTTTCAAGCAAATACAGAGGTCCTTCGTCGGCTTCGCCTCCTCAGGATGACAGTCTGAGGGATTCGTCCGCAGCCTGTAGGCCCCGTTCTTCCGGGAGCCATAAATAATTGTGAATACCCATGCAAATAGGCGGTAGAGGCATTAGCGATTCCAAGCAGGGTCCGCCGGGAAGCTGCGCGGACTCAACCACGCGGGGAACCCAGCGGACACCCCCGGAATTTTATCTTACTTGCATTGTTTAGGCTTGCGAAAGGGATAACATTCTGGTTAAGATGAGTCGCTACAATCCTTGGGGTAGTACAAATTTTCAATTTGGGAGGGAATATGAAAAGGACGATTATCACTTTGACCGTCGTGCTTGCAGCCTTGGTTTTGGCGATTCTGTTGGGAACTCCAAAGGCGCAAACCTTCAACTCGTCGGCAGCCATCGCTGCCCCAGCCCCTGTACCCATGGCCGTCCCGGTGCCGAACCATTGTCCGAACATCCATAGCGCCTTAGAGGGTCTCCGGTCATCTGAGCAGGAGTTGAGAGATGCCGGCCACGATTTTTGCGGCCATAAGCGGGAAGCAATGGAAGCGGTGCACCGTGCGATCGAACAGTTGAGGGCGGCAGAGGGTTGCGATAGGTGCAGGTAAGCAGGAAGTTTGTGAACAGCAAGTAAGTCACTTTAGATTCGTGTGCATAAGAGGGGCGCAGCGCTCAATCACGTTGAGCGTCGTGCCCCTTTGCTTTTGCTGCGACCACCCGGTTTGGCCCGATTCCTAGACCGGACTTCCCTTAAAATCGTGCTGGGTCAATTTGCTGTAGAGGAGGCTTTAGGCCGCATTTCTCACCACGACTCTGGAAGGGCGGGGTTTTAGAGCTTCCAGAAAAACTCGAAAGCGCTGTCATTCTGAGAAGCAGCGGCGACGAAGAATCTCGCATTGCCTTGAAAATACTCAGAGCGAGATCCTTCGCTGCGCTCAGGATGACAGCATTATAGGGTTTTTCCGCAGGCCCGTGAAGCCCCGCCCTTCCAGCATCGTCCAAACGTGGTGAGAAGTCCGGGTTAGGCCGCGATTTGGCGAGATCGACTCACCGTGACTGCATCAAAATAACCCCCTGCCTCATAATCTCCCCCCTTGACAAAAGGCGACGAAAAAGCGAAACTCTCTAAAAGCCAGATCACGGGGAGGTTCCGTATGGGTTGCACTTCACTGCGGGGACCGGTCGATAAAACGCCACTGGTGGGCATTGCGCGCCTGGCTGCCCAAAGCCCTTTGGTGCGTGAGCGTGCCGAAGTGGAATACTTCCGCCTGGCGGCGCGCTCCACGCTGAACCGCGAGTCCAGCGGGCGCATGCCCTTTGCCTGGACCATCAACCCTTATCGCGGTTGCGAATTCGGCTGCCATTACTGCTATGCCCGCTACACGCACGAGTTCATGGAGATGTGGGATAGCAGTGACTTTGAGCGGAAGATTTATGCCAAGACCGAGGCGCCGGAACTTCTGCGCGCCGAGCTTCGCCAGGGGCGCGACAAAGGGTTGCCCATCGCCCTGGGCACGGCGACGGATCCCTATCAGCCCGCCGAACGGCAATTTGCCATCACGCGCCGCATGTTGGAAGTCTTCGCGGAATTCCGGGGGCTGGACCTTTCCATCACCACCAAATCGGTTTTGATCCTACGCGATGTGGATCTGCTTCAATCCCTCGCCGCGCGGCATCGCTTCAGCGTGCACATGACCGTCACCACTTGCGACGAGCGCTTGGCGCGGCTGCTGGAGCCCAAAGCGCCTGCCCCCGCCCAGCGTTTGGAGGCCGTGCGGAAGCTGGCTCAGGCCGGAATCCGTGTGGGCGTGAACGCCATGCCCATTCTGCCGGGGCTGAATGACGCGCCGCGCATGTTGGAAGCGCTGGCAGCGCAGTCTGCGCAAGCCGGAGCCCGATTTCTGTATGCCAACATCCTGTTCCTAATGCCTTCCGCCATGAAGCAATTTATGCCATTTCTGGAAAGGGAATTTCCCCAACTGGTCAAACGCTACCGGAAGCTTTACGCCCGTTCGGCGTACTTGTGCGGCGAATATCCCGAAAAAATAGCCAAGGTGATGGCCGAGCTCCGCGTGCGCTACGGTCTTGATGGGAATCGCGGGGAAGTGCCCGCCGCGGCGCTCCACCCGCAAATGGCTCTGCCGTTCAGCGCGCCTCCGGGCGGGGAGGAAAAGCCCTTGGCGCTTACCGCATGTCACACAGGTCTTTGATTGCCGGGAGAGTCATCCTTGGAATTCACTGCCCTCTCTCCCATGGGGGCGAGGGAAGAAGAATTCTTGGAAGTTGGGGAAATCTACCGCCGCAAAAAAAATCCGCCGGCCTTGTCCCCTTTTGGGGGAGGGCCGGCGGCTCTGCGGAGGATTGAACGCTGACAAGTCAGCAAGGGACACACTTTAGCGACGGAATCCGAAACCTCGGCCATAGAATCCGCCACCGTAATAGAAGCCGATGCTAGGTCCCCAATAATAGGGGTAATAGGGACCATAATAGTACGGCGGTGGATAGGGCGCGCCCTGATATCCGGCCGGTGGCGGACCTTGCGGGGAACCCGGCGGGGGACCCTGCATGGCAGCGCGCTGTGAATTCGCGGTGCCGACAGGGACGAAAGCCTGGGGCGAATTTTCGGTCGAGATGGTGATGGGCTGGGCCAGCCGGAAGGTCAACTGCGATTCCGGATAGATGACGGTTGGATGCCCGCGCGTTACCAGTACCCCGACCGTCCCGGCGATTAAACCTGCTCCGGCGCCGATCGCCGCGCCCGGACCCCAAGCTGCGGCTCCGCCGATGGCCGCGCCCGTGGCGGTGGTCGCCACGATCGCACCCGCGTCACGCCCCTTTGAGGTGGGACCGGTGATGCTCGTCAATTCCGTCTGGATCGGAATCTGTTGGCCATCCGCCAGGGCCAGCGTGTTCAGCGTGATTTGCAAATGGGAAACGCCCTTCACGCGCCCGGCCTTCTGGGCATCAACCACGTGCCCGCCCAGGGTTTCCCCACGCCGCGAGACCACCAAGCCGTCGGCCACCAGCGGTCGCGAAAGGGTGGCGGAAAATCCATCGCCGGCTTTGCTTTTGTCAGAAGATAGGAACTGGTCAATCCGCACGGTTACAAACGCGCCCGCGGGAATCGTGAGCCGCGCCGGCACATTCGGGGGAGTTGGATCAGCCTGCGGTGCGGGTGCCTCCTGCGGAGCTGGTTGCTGGGGTGGGGTAGAGAATCGATGCCATCCCGGCGCCGCCGGCTGTGGGTTCTGCGGCGGGTCCGTGGCCGGATCCTGCGCCAACGCCACCATCGACACGGCGAATAAGCTCAACGTACTGTAAATCATCACTCTTCGAAACGACTTGATTTGTTTGGTCAACATATCTGCACCCCTTTGGTCAACGACACAACGGATATAGGCAAATGATTTGCCAAACCTCAACATGCGCGCAGCCTGTTGAAAATAAGAGGCTTTTAACGATGGGCAGCGCTGGTTCATGGCCTCCGGCTCTGGCCACTTACCACCACGCTGGTGGATTTCGGCCACCCTCGCCCATTTTCGGCACGGCAGTCTGCTGCCTCCAACTATGATTTCTTCTCAAAGTTTCTTGGCGAAAAATGCAGCCGTCAGACTAGGCGCTCAAAAGTGACGCGGGATCATTGCGGAACGGATTGACGACGGTGAGGCCATCGAGGTCCTGGCCAGCCTGAAGGTCTTCGGTCAGCAAGTACCGGCACGAAGCGGACTTTGCGGCGGCTACAATGAGCGCGTCCCAGAAGGAAAACTGATAGCGGTCCTGGATTTTCCAAGCATGTTCGAGTGTCAGGCCGTCCACGGTCAAAGGCCGCCAAGCCAGCAAGTCGCGTACTTCGGACCGTGCGCCCTGCCGGGCGTTTGGCCATTTACGAGTGACCTTAACGTAGAACTCCTGGAGTACTTGAAAGCTGATGCGGCCCTGACGCCTCTTCCATAGCTCCGCTCGCCACTCCCGCGCCACCTCTTGCTTCTTCAGGTCAGCATCGTCGAGCGCATAAATGAGAACATTCGTGTCAACGAAGACGGGGGCGGTCATGGACCTCCTCGCGGGACAAATATCGGCCGTTGGTCCTCAAAAAGGGCTTTCGCGCCAAGGCCCTACGCATCGCAGCCTCGTAGACGTCCTCTTCCAGCATGCGCTCTTTCAATATTCCCCCCAGGAGACGGGAGACACTTGTGTCTCGTCGCGCGGCTTCAATCCGTGCCCAACGCGCGATGCTCTCCTCCAGGGTGATGGTGATGTTTCGCCGGCGAGTTTTCATTACACGAATATAGTGTAACACGCATTACGTGTCAAACATCCCGGCGCCTTCGCGGGACCAGTGTCATATGGAGAGCCCCCCCGTGGCGCGGGGGGTTTCTTTTCCGGGCCTCGCTAGGGATGCGGTGAGGCCTCGCCGTGAGGTAAAATAAAAGGGCGGGGAATCGTTCTCCCCGCCCTTGGTCTTGCTGCCTATTGCTGGGTGCTTTCGGCTGAAAAGCCGCAGGGCCGAACCGCGGGCCCTGCGCTACCCAGCTTGGATCTTACTATTGACTGTCAGCGGTTAGCTGTCAGCTCTTCCTAGTACATCCCGCCGCCCATGCCGCCGCCGGGAGGTCCACCGTGGCCGCCGCCGCCCTTTTCTTCCTTGTCCGGGATTTCGCTGACCAACGCCTCGGTGGTGAGCATCAGTGAGGCAATGGAAGCAGCGTTTTGCAGCGCGGTGCGGGTGACCTTGGTCGGGTCGATGACGCCGGCTTCGACCAAGTCGCCGTAGGTTTCAGACTGGGCGTCGAAACCATAGTGCGCATTGTTGTTATTGCGGACCTTCTCGACCACCACGGCGCCTTCATGGCCGGCGTTGGCGGCGATCAGGCGCAGAGGCTCTTCGAGCGCCCGTTTGACGATGTCGATCCCGATCTGCTCATCGCCGGTGGCCTTGAGTTTGTCGAGTGCGGGGATGGAGCGCACCAGCGCCACACCACCACCTGGGACAATGCCTTCCTCAACGGCCGCCTTGGTGGCGTGCATGGCGTCCTCGACGCGAGCTTTCTTTTCCTTCATCTCGGTCTCGGTTGCCGCGCCCACCTTGATCTGGGCGACGCCCCCGACCAATTTCGCCAACCGCTCTTGCAGTTTCTCGCGGTCGTAGTCGGAAGTGGTATCTTCAACCTGGGTGCGGATCTGCTTAACCCGGCCCTCGATCTCGGCCGACTTGCCGCCGCCTTCGACGATCGTGGTGTTGTCTTTGTCCACCGTGATCTTCTTGGCGCGGCCCAGATCCTCCAGCTTCACGTTCTCCAGCTTGATGCCCAGGTCTTCCGTGATCGCCTTGCCGCCGGTCAGGATAGCGATATCCTCCAGCATGGCCTTGCGGCGATCGCCGAAGCCCGGAGCCTTCACCGCGCAGACCTGCAGGGTCCCGCGCAGCTTGTTCACCACCAGGGTCGCCAGGGCTTCGCCCTCGACTTCCTCAGCGATAATCAGCAGGGGTTTGCCACCCTTGGCAATCTGCTCGAGCAAGGGGAGCAGGTCCTTCATGGAACTGATCTTCTTCTCGTGAATCAGAACCAAGGCGTTCTCCAGCACGCTCTCCATCCGCTCGGGATCGGTGACGAAGTAAGGTGACAGATAGCCGCGGTCAAACTGCATGCCTTCGACCACTTCCAGCGCGGTCTCCATGGTCTTCGATTCTTCCACCGTGATGACGCCGTCCTTGCCGACTTTCTTCATGGCTTCGGCAATGATGGTGCCAATGGTCGAGTCATTGTTGGCGGAAACGGCGCCGACTTGCGCGATCATCGAGCCCTCGACGGGCTTGGAGATTTTCTCCAGTTCGCCCTTGACGTGCTTTCTCGATCCATCCTTCAGGGTTTCGTCGTAACCGCAGACGGCGCGCACGGCCATCTCAATGCCCCTCTTGATGGCCATGGGATTAGCGCCCGCGGCCACGGTCTTGCAGCCCTCGCGGTAAATCGATTGCGCCAGAACCGTCGCCGTGGTGGTGCCGTCACCGGCTACGTCCGAGGTCTTGGAAGCCACTTCGCGCACCATTTGGGCGCCCATGTTTTCCAAGGGATCTTTCAGTTCGATCTCCTTCGCCACGGTTACGCCGTCCTTGGTGATCAAAGGGGAACCGAATTTCTTGTCCAGAACTACGTTGCGGCCCTTGGGACCCAACGTCACTTTCACGGCGTCGGCTAGCTTGTTTACGCCGCGCAGAATCGCCTGTCGGCTATCTTCACCGTGTACAATCTGTTTTGCATTGGCCATCTTGCCTCCCTCCAATTCCTTTTCTCCCCCCTGCTTTCATCGCAGGTAGCGGAGTTGATGAGTTCAAATTGCTTTCGCAGCGAGCCCGGCGCTTGCCGGAGCGTTCCGCCGCATGCGTCGCCTGGCGGCGCTTACTTCTTGCCTGCCGCCGCTTTCGCGCCTTCGATAATTCCCAGCACTTCATCTTCGCGCAGGATCAGGTATTCGTGGTCGTCAACCTTGATCTCTGAGCCGGAGTATTTTCCGAACAGGATGCGGTCCCCCGCCTTCACGTCAAGAGGAATGACCTTCCCGTCTTCCGTCTTCTTCCCGTTCCCGGCAGCAATCACTTCGCCCTCCTGCGGCTTCTCTTTCGCCGAGTCGGGGATAATGATCCCGCCCTTGATGGCTTCCTTTTCTTCTACCCGCTTCACTATCAGTCGGTCATGAAGAGGTCTCACCGTCATGTTTAGTCTCCTTTCCTCCTCAGATTATCCCGAGATTGAATCTTCCGAACTTTGGCGACTTCTACGCCAGCCCGGAGGCCCCCCTCGGGCTAACCCAATTAGGCCTAAATGGATTTTTCTTGCACCGCCCTGCAGCTTCGCTTCGCGGCGCTTGGCACTCGTCTGCTGCGAGTGCTAATGTACCCTGCATTGGCCCTTGTGTCAAGCACAAAATTCGGCCTGAAATCAATAAATTAGCACTCGTCGGCGTCGAGTGCCAATTGCGCGTTGGGCTCCCACTCATTTCCTTGATACTTTTGCAACACAATGAAACACCTATGGTTAATTCTTTCTCGGGTTTTACGTACAGCCGACGCCCCCCATCCTGCAGCCTCAACGCAAATCAAATTTGTTACGAGTAAGACCCTAACGTATAATGTCAAGTTACCATGGAATGCCAACGGCTTCAGCATCGCCCATCGTTCGCCCGGATTTCCCTTGCCTTCAAGCTACTCGGCTTGGCATTGCCTGCCTGCCTCCTGATGTTAGCGGCCTCCACTTTTGCTCAAGAGGATGCTCAAGAACCGCCCCCGGCTAGGACGCCGGCCGCCCCAACGGCGCCAGATGCCCTGCTGCCCCAGATTACGGCGGCCATTCAGGGAGTGACCACCCAGGATACCGCTGCCCTCTCGAAGGCTCTGCACATAGGCGAGAGGCTGGAAGGGTCTGCGCCCGGCGCTCCCTCCAACACGCTTGCTCCGGTCGGCGACTTGGACGGGGACGGCGTGCCGGAAATGCTTTTGCAGTGGGCCATTCCGGATGTCGCCGTGGGGGCGGAAATGGCGCCCGCTCCCGACTCGCGGCCGCTCTGGGGCGTGTACCTGCTCTCTTGGGACGGCGCCCATTGGAAGGCTTCGCGCCTGGTAGCCGGAGTCGAGGACTTCACCCCCGTTTTGATCAACCTGGGGGCGCCCGTGGGGCACGGCCTGGCCGTAGTGATCCAGGAAGGTGACTCCCCCATCGCTTATCCGGCAATATTTCAGATGAAAGACCATGTGGCGACGCTGCTGTGGGACGCGCAGGCGGACGACAGCCGGTACGCACCGCTTCTCCAGGGCCGGGTAGATTTCCAGGACCGTCCGGGTGCCCCCACAGAAATGATCGTGATGGGTCGAGCCGATCCGGGGCTCTTGCACGTTGAGCGCAAGGGCCGCCGCGGCTTCCAGGCGCGCACCGTCTATCATTGGGACGGGAAGGCCTACATTCCGGCGAAGACTGAGTACTCCCCTGATCGGGATTACACGATCTATCGCTTTATTTCGGCGCTCCATTTGCACGATTACCGCTCGGCCTATGCGCTGGTGGTTCCGGCGGAATTCCTGAAGGTGGATTCGCCCACCCTGGATGCGTTCCGCCAATTCGTCCAGGACAATTGGCCGGAGTTTCTTCAGGATGAGGTGTTCGAGGCGCCGGAGCTGCCCGCGGGCTCGCCGGACGAACACCTGTTCGTGTTGTCCAAGCCGGCAGAGAGCTTCGTTTATCACCCGGTTTTTTCCCGCGATGGAAAATTCCTGCTGACCGGCTTGACCCGCACACGCGAGGCGGTGCCGGCGGAACCATGAACGTGGGACTCGGGACGAAACCAAATTCTGAATTCTGAATTATGAATTATGAATGAGAGCCCGCATGGACCTTCTCTGGCGCCACTGAAGAATCGATTTTTTCAGAATTCAGAATTCATAATTCAGAATTCAGAATTTGGTTTCGTCCCGAGCTTCAAACTATGACTTTCCCCCACGCTATTCTTCTCTTTGTGGCGGCGGTGCTGGCCGGAGCCATGAATTCTGTCGCCGGGGGCGGCAGTTTCTTCTCTTTTCCTGCCCTCATTTTTACCGGCGTTCCTCCCATTCCCGCCAATGCCACCAACACTGTGGCGGTCTGGCCGGGGTCGGTGGCGAGCGTTTTCTCCTACAGGCGGCGGCTGCCAAGGTCCCCGCGACTGATGGTCCCGCTGATCACCATCAGCGTCATCGGCGGGGTAGCGGGCGCCGTGGTGCTTCTGCACACGCCTCAGGCTACTTTCATGCACCTGGTTCCGTACCTGTTCGGAATCGCCACCTTGCTTTTCGCCTTTGGCAAGCGCCTGACGGGGAAACTCGGCCCGGTGATCAAGCGCACAGGGCCTCCTCCCTGGCCCACACTCATGGCCCTCACTCTGGGGCAGTTCTTCATTGCCGTTTATGGGGGCTTTTTTGGCGGTGGCATGGGCATCCTGATGTTGGCGATGTTGGAGATGATCCATATTGAAGACATCCACGCCATGAACGGCCTGAAGGCGCTGCTGGGCACAGCGATCAACGGCGCAGCCCTGGTGACGTTCATCGTCGCGAGGCAAGTGGTGTGGCCGCAGGCCATCCTGATGATCGTCGGCGCCGTGGCCGGAGGATATGGTGGCGCCTATTATGCGCAGAAACTCGACCCCCGCTGGGTGCGCGCGTCGGTGATTGGTGTGGGCACCGGGATGACGATCTACTTTCTGTGGCGGTACTGAAATCACGGGATTCGGGTTTCGGGATTAGGGATTCGAGGCCCGTGCTCCGGAATTCCTTGCCCGATTCTGAGCCCCGATTCCGACTCCTACCCCCCTGCCCGCAGCCCGGATTTCTCACCAGCTTTGGCGGTCTTCTCTATGCTGACGGAGTCAGAGTTCTCAGCCCCAAAGGGGCGACCTAACACAGCCCAGGCCAACGGCCTGGGTCAAGAAAGTCATACCATCGCTAATCCCAAGCCCTGAAGGGGCGTGTGAACAAACGCCTCTGCGAATTTCCCCGTGGGAGGTCCATCTCCGATCGGGCACAAACTTCCCTTCCCTCGGCGAAAACGGCCGCCGGCCTTTTGGGTATGGCCGAGCTCTTGATAAACACTCTGTTAACGGTGAAACGGTGGATTCCGAGGTCGCCCTTTCAGGGCTCGGCATGGAAACCCTCCGTTAACCCAGGCCGTTGGCCTGGGCTGTGTTAGGTCGCCCCTTTGGGGCTTCGGAGTTGAAGTCCGCCCATACATTTCGTGGTGAGAAATGCGGGCTTGCCATCTCTTAGGTCATTTCTTTTCACCAACTTATCGGGGTAGCGTCAACTGGGAGGATTAGCCCTTAATGCAAGCTGTGTGTTTTCTGTAGGTTATCGGCCTAGCGGGGATTTGGGGGGATGTTTCGCGATTTCAGGGGTCTTAAATCAATCTATCTCGTGCGATTTCAACAACTCATCGGCTTTTTAAGCTAACACGTTTTTTTTCAATAACTCATCGGCAAGATGACAATCCTTGATTTGTGCGGCATTTATTTTCAATAACATTCCGGCTTTGAACGTAAGGTTTTTTTAATTTTGCTTGGCCGGTTTCGCGTTTTCACTCTCGATCAAATAAACTCCCTTATTTTCACGTACTTGAGTTTTTGCGCGGGCCATTAGAATTCTCTCTGTTCTTCGCTAACCTGCTGTTCTTTCTATAACACATCGGCAAAGGCGGTTTTTGTTGGCAATATGGGGAAGAATGGCGGACACGCTCAGG
This sequence comes from Terriglobia bacterium, assembly GCA_049519635.1. GTDB lineage: Bacteria > Acidobacteriota > Terriglobia > UBA7540 > UBA7540 > Bog-366. Next base: position 32,345 of record JBEKQO010000023.1, read on the forward strand.
AGTACAATCTTGCGCTGGCGAATGCCCATCGGCCGGAGTCCGCTCGATCCGGAGAGGCATTGATGACTTGGGATCTCTCTTGCGGCGTCAGGGGATGGAAATTGCGGATGTAGCTCTGGCGCGGGATTTGAAATAAGCTCATGCCGCACGACATCGCCTCCTTCAGAGCCTGAGCGTTATCCCAATGATCATGATCGATGCGGTAGGCAGCAATGACGGTGCCCGTGCGGTCCGCTCCGCGCAGGCAGTGCACAAATATGGCGCCGGCCGTACCATCTTCCAGCAGCGCCAGGATTTTGGTAATCTCCGCCTCCGTAGGGGGTGCGAGGCCGGTCATAGGAACGTTAACATACTGCATCCCCAAGGATGTGACAAGCCGTGCTTCTCGCGACGACCGATCACCCTTTTCCCGCAAATCCAGGACGGTCTTCACCCCCATTTTCGCCAGGTAATTAAATCCTTCAGTCGTTGGCTGTGCTCCGCGGTAGACGTGTTCATCGACCGGGTGGTAATTATTGATTCCTTGCACGGAGGGGCCGCCAAATGCCGGCAAACAAAAGAAGAAAAGCGAGATTAGGCAGCGACGAAATATGGCCATCAGATCTGTTACTCCCATCTCAGGTTGGGGAAGTTGCCCTCTTTGGTATTGATGCGCACCATTTCTTGCGGGTTGCAATTCGCCAAAGTTTATTGCGGACGTCCTGCTCGAACTCTATACGTCCAAAGTTGCGAATTCAACCAGCTTGGGCAGAATTCTCGCAGCCTTCCCCTTTCGTTCTTCATAATTACGAATTCATAATTCATAATTGATTGGCATGACTGACGAACTGAAGACCCGGCCAACGGAAAATCCCTACATCGAGTTTCGCCACGTCTACAAGGCGTTCGATGAACTACCTGTGCTTCAAGATGTAAGCTTCGAGGTGCAGCGCGGCGAGATGGTGGCGATCCTGGGCCGCAGCGGTGTGGGCAAAAGCGTAGCGTTGAAACACATTCTGGGGTTTCTGAAGCCGGACGCGGGGCAGGTGATTGTGGCGGGCCTGGAGGTTTCCGCCCTGAGCGAAGATGAGCTAATGGACGTCCGCCGCCGCGTGACCATGGTCTTTCAATCCGGCGCGCTTTTTGATTCCCTCACCGTCGGCGAAAATGTTGCCTACCCTCTGCGCGAGCGAGCCCTGCGCGGCCTGGCGGTGAGCGAGGACGAAATCCAGCAGCGCGTAAACAAGCTGTTGGGGCTGGTGGAACTCGAAGGCATGCGCGATCTGATGCCTTCGGACCTGAGCACGGGCATGAAACGCGCCGTGGCGATTGCCCGCGCCCTGGCCGCCGATCCCGAGTGCATTCTCTACGATGAGCCCACCACCATGGTGGATCCGCTGATGGCTCAGACCCTCGGCGACCTGCTCCTGAAGCTGAAGCGCCAGACCGGCCTGACCTCGGTGGTGGTCACCCACGACATGAAGCTGGCGCGCAAGCTGGCGGACCGGGTCGTGTTCCTGGTGGACGGGCGGGTGGGTTTTTTTGGCACCATTCCGGAAATGGACCGATCCACCGTACCCATGGTCCAGGAGTTCATTCAGCTCGATGAGGTGTCACTGCTGAAGTAGGACGTCAGTTGTCCGTGGTCCGTCGTCCGTTGCATGCTTTCCGTCGGCAGTTTTTAATTGTCGATAGGCCCTTCAAAAGGACGCACATATGTCTTTAGCAGAGGTCCGAATGCTACCCACGGACGACGGACAATGGACGTCCCTTAACCATGAAATCTAAACCTACCATGACCCTCGACCGGGTGCTTTCGCGCTTTGGGCTTGGCTCGCGCACGGTGGCGCGCCAGGCGATTGTGGCGGGCCGAATGAAGGTGAACGGACGCACCGTGCGCGACCCTGACGTTTGGGTCAGCCCGGAGCGCGACACGATGCAATTGGACGGCCAGCGCTTGAAGCCCGCGCGCAAACGCTACTTGCTCTTTTACAAGCCCAAGGGCGTGATCACCAGCCACGGCGACCGCGCTGGCCGCGAGACGATTTATGATTACCTGGAGGATGAGAACAAGTGGGTAGCGCCCGTGGGCCGGCTGGATAAGGATACCTCCGGTCTTCTGCTGCTCACCAACGACACGGCATTTGCCAACTTCATCACCCGTCCGGAGTCGCAGGTTCCCAAGACCTATCTCGTGAAGACCAATGCTCTGCTCAGCGAGGAAGTCATCGCGCGGCTGAACGCCGGGGTGGAGATGAAGCGCGGCGATATAGCGTCGCCCGTCAGCGTGCGGCGGCGCGAAGATCGCGGCAAGTACACCTGGCTGGATGTGGTTTTGACCGAGGGCAAGAATCGCGAGGTGCGGCGCATGGTCGAGGCGGTGGGGTTTACAGTTTTGAAACTGGTACGCACGCGCATCGGGCCGCTGGCGCTCGAAGGTTTGCAAGTGGGGAAGTGGAGGGAACTCACCCCTGGTGAAATAGCCGGCCTGCGCAAGGCGGGCGGAAGGCAGGAAGCACCAGGCAGTGGGCGGATATAGATTTGCTGAATGAAAACTAGCCATGTCTTGAAGAATAGTCCCTACAAAATCAAGGCAACGCCAATTTCTCCATCATCCTCTTACAAATACCCATTTTTTGCTCGCAACGGCTGGTATTGAGAATGCGGTCAAAAGAATCGGTATCTGGAACTTGCCCATGTTGCGCGACTAAGTAATCTGACGCAAGGAGACGACGTGGCTAGGGGCGATTTCGCGGGCTGCAGTGACCAAGTCCTCAAACGCCCGTGGCTCGAATAAGGACTCAATCCGCAATTCCGTCTTGGTTCGGGCTGCTACCCTTTTCAAGTCTTGGAGGATCGCTTCCAACTCCCTAACAGTGGGTTGGTGTCGCCTCCGAATTAGAACATTCGTGAGCTGCCGCAGTACGCCAAGCGGATTACCACCGTGAATATAGATGTCCGTACCCTTCAGATCGCTTAGGGACTTCTCAGCTCTATGGGGTTTGGCCTCGAAAACATACCACCGATGGGAGCCGGCCCAGCTCCATTGCAGAGCCACTACAAGACCGAGTTCGAAAGGCATGTTGAACCGGGGCGTCTGAGGTCGCGTGAGGTCTAGTTCGACTCGGGATAGGTCATGGAATGAGATCCCGCAGTCATCAATCAGCGAGAAAATCAGATCGAGTCGGCGTTTGCTGCTGGGAATCTCCAAGACAGCATGTGGGATTAGACCAAATCCAGCCAGTCCTGCTATGAACGCCAAATAGAGCGGCTCGAACTCATCATCGTATGGGATGTTTAGGAAAACTTGATCGGAAACGATCGAGCTATTGCGCATCGGTCAGCTTTTCAATGATCTGGGCATTCTGGCTGGGGCAATGCCCAAATTACTAGTGCAGGGGATGCGCGGCGGGTAGAACTCGATTGCTCGCGCGCCATGGATATCCGTGCTTCCTTGCTAAGGCTTGCCATTTTGGACACTTTCGACCAATCGAGATATGCGATCAACGCGTCGCTTTGAAAGCCCAAAAACCTTTGCGATCCTTGAAGGTGATGGAGGGGGAGTCGTGATAATCGAAGGCCCGAATTTCTTCGGGGGAGTCCGCTCATGGAGGAGCAACTGGTGCGGTTCCACCTCAAGTGCCTTTGCAAACTTCTCCAGAGTCGCCAGCGAAGGTGCTGTGTAGCCGCCTTCGACCCGAGACACGTAAGATCGCAAGAGCCCGGACCGCTTTTCGATGTCCGCCTGGGAAAGCCCCTTGGCCTCTCGAATCTCTCGCAATCGTTTTCCTATGTCCATGGGTGTAAGTATAGCAAAGAAGCTCGTGCACGCCAAGCCTACGGAGATTGGGGTTTGTGGTGTCATTTGCTGCGGCACGGCCATCTTGGCCGTGACCGTTCACGGGCGGGACGCCCGTGCCACTTCCAAATGACACCACTACCGAGATTGGGTGTCCAATGGCCCGCCTCTGCCAACCCTGGCGCGAAGTCTGGCATCGTAATAATTGAGTGCAGGGCCTTCTTCGGACCATCCAGTTACACCATCGAATCGGAAAGGGCAGGCGCCGGGCCAATGCCAACTCTCGTAGCCAGCGACAAGCTTTATGCCAAATCGGTAAACCCGCAATGGGTGCGGTTGCTTGACGTGCTGCAAATGAACGTGCCGTTTGCCCATTGCGAGGGGGCGGAACTCTTCCGGCCGGATGGGAAGAGGGTTCTGGATTTCCTGTCCGGGTATTGTGTTCACAACACCGGTCACAACCACCCTCGTATTATTGCTGCACTGAAGGAAGAATTGGACCGCCGCGGGCCGGTGATGCTTCAGAGCAATGTGCCGGAACTGGCGGGCGAACTTGCCGCGCGCCTCTGCGCCAGCGCCGGGGGACGCTTGCAGAAAGCCCATTTCACCAGCTCCGGCAGCGAAGGGGTGGAAGCCGCCATTAAGTTTGCTCGTGCCCACACCGGGCGCGCCGGCCTGCTTTTCGCCGAGGGCGCGTTTCACGGGCTGACGTGCGGGGCTCTTTCCTTGATGGGCAGCGAGTTTTGGCGTGAAGGCTTCGGCCCGCTTCTGCCGGAGGCCAAACAGGTCCGGTTCGGAGACCGGAAGAATCTGGAAGCGGATCTCTCCACAAGAAAGTACGCCGCCTTTATTACGGAGACGATTCAGGGCGAAGGGGGAATTCGGATTCCTGATTCCCCATACCTTCAGCAAGCCCAGGCGCTGTGCCGCCAGTACGGCAGCCTGTTCATCCTGGATGAAGTTCAGACGGGCCTCGACCGGACGGGCCGGTTCCTGGCCGCCCAGCATTTTGGCCTTGACCCGGACATGGTCATTCTCGCCAAAGCGCTGAGCGGCGGGCTTGTCCCGGTGGGCGCCGTCTTGATGACCGACGATGTTTATAACTCAGTTTATAGTTCCCTCCACCGAGCCATTATTCACACCTCCACCTATTCTGAAAACAATCTGGCCATGCGCGCCGCGTTGGCGACGCTGGACGTCTTGGAATCCGAGCGGCTCGGCGCGCATGCCCTATCCCTAGGCGAATACCTGCGCCAGCGATTGCAGGACGTGCTTGGTGGTCATGAAATGGTAAAAGAAGTGCGCGGTGTGGGCCTTTTCTGCGGGGTTGAGTTCCAGCCGCCGCGGCAATGGGCTCTGCGGGCTTCCTATGAAACCTTCAAGCGAATCCATCCGGGAATGTTTGGACAGATGCTGGTGATGAACCTCTTCCGCCAGAAGGGCATTCTCACCCAGATTTGTGGCAACAACTTTCAAGTGCTGAAGGTGGCGCCGCCGCTGGTGGTCACGGAGGGGCAGGTTGACGAATTCGTGGGCAAGCTGGGCGAGGTTGTGGAGTCGATCCATGCCTCCACCACCTTCTGGTCGGAGGCGCTGGGGCTGGCCCGGCGCGTGATGAATATTTGAGAATGAACCAAAAAGGGTATATAAATAGTTTGCGACTGCGTTGGCTCAAGCCGTTGGCGGCTTGAATCTGCGAGACGCGCATGCTATGGGCTTACCTACAATTCCCCTGCTCTTCCTTACCCTCGCGCAAGGTGTGTTGAGTCCCATCGGCGGAGTTCTTTCTGCCGACTCTCCTCTTGACCGGGGCTACCGGCAAATGTACAACCTGGAGTTTGACGCCGCGCACAAAACCTTCCAGGCCTATGAGCAAGCGCATCCCAACGACCCTCTGGGCGCCACCTCCGATGGCGCGGCGTATGTTTTTGACGAATTCAACCGGCTGGGTGTTCTGCAAACCGAGCTGTTTGTGGACGACGAAAAATTCAAGGGAAGACTGAAGGCCCCGCCCGATGCCGCCGCCCGGGACAACTTCGATCGGGCGATAGCGAAAAGTCAACAGTTGGCGGACGCCGTCTTGCAGCGCTCCCCCAACGACCGCGACGCCCTTTTCGCCACTGTCCTGAACCTGGGCCTACAATGCGATTACCTGGCGATGGTGGAGAAACGCAACCTGGCAGCTCTCGCCTTGCAAAAGCGCGCCGGCCTGGCCGCCCAGAAGTTGCTAATTATCGACCCGACCTGTTACGATGCCTACCTTGCGATCGGCATTGAGAACTACATCCTGGGCTTAAACCCTGCACCGGTCCGCTGGCTGCTGCGGATCTATGGTGCGGAGACCGATAAGGATTCGGGTATACAAAAATTGCAGTTGACGGCGGAGAAAGGCCATTACCTGCTTCCCTTCGCGCGGCTGATGCTGGCCGTGGCGGCGCTGCGCGACAATAACCGGACCCTGGCCCGCGACCTGCTCCAAAACCTTGCGCAAGAGTTTCCCAACAATGTACTTTATAGGAGTGAACTCGCGCGCCTGCGATAAATAGATCACGTCCACCAGGGCAGAATCGCGAGCCAGGCCGAAAACATGAGAATCTCCAGCGTAGCCGGCGCGTTCCCCAAACACTATTACCCCCAGGCATTCCTTAGCCAGGCGTTGAAGAAGTTTTGGAGCGGCAAGTTGGATAAGCCTGAGCTGCTCGACCGGGTGCATGCCCACGCTTGCATCGATGGCCGCTACCTGTCCCTCCCCGTGGACGCCTACTACAAGCTCACCAAGTGGGGAGAGTTCAACGATGCCTGGATCAAGTGCGCACAGGAACTTGGCCAGGAGGCCATTTGCCGCGCCCTGGTTGGCGCCGGGCTGGCCCCCCAGGATATCGACGCGTTGTTCGTAGTCTCGGTCACGGGCATTGCCAGTCCCTCGCTCGATGCCCGCTTGGTGAATCGCATGGGGTTGAACCCGCGCATCAAACGCATTCCCATTTTCGGGCTGGGGTGTGTGGCGGGGGCTGCCGGAATTGCCCGCGCCGCAGATTACGTGCGTGGTTTTCCCCATCACGTCGCCGTGCTCCTTTCCGTGGAACTCTGTTCTCTGACCCTCCAGAAAGAGGATGTCTCCATGGCCAACCTGATCTCCTCCGCGCTATTCGGGGATGGCGCGGCAGCCGTGGTCATTACCGGTGCGGAGAAGAATATGGAAGGGGCGGAAATCCTGGACACGCGGTCGATCTTTTACCCCCAGACCGAACACATCATGGGCTGGGACATTTCGGAAAAAGGCTTTCAGATTGTCCTTTCGCCAAACCTTCCGGATTTGATCGTGGAGCGCCTGGGCCGGGACGTGGATTGCTTTCTTGCCGACCACGGGATGACCCGCAAAGATATTGGCCGCTGGATTCTCCACACCGGCGGGCCCAAGATCCTCGAAGCCACCGAAACCGCACTACAGTTGCCGCGCGAAGCAGTGGATGCCTCATGGGACTGCTTACGCAAAGTTGGCAACCTTTCCTCCGCGTCTGTCCTCCTAGTGTTGGAGGAGATCTTCAACCGGCGCCGCCCGGAAGCAGGCACCTACTCCCTGCTGGCCGCTATGGGTCCGGGCTTCTGTTCTGAGCTGGTTCTCCTTCGTTGGAACTAAAGGGCCTCAATTCATTGAAAACGGATGTTTCCATTGTGGGTGGCGGACCCGCGGGCCTTGCCACAGCCATTGCTCTCCGGCAGCAAGGACTTCAGGTGGTGGTCGCGGACTCCGCGCATCCTCCCATTGACAAGGCCTGCGGAGAAGGTTTGATGCCCCAGGCGGTCGCCGCGCTGAAGGATTTTGGCGTGTCGGTGGGTCCATCGCAGGCTATTCCCTTTCGCGGCATTCGCTTTATCGGTGAAGGGCGGGTGGCGGAGGGGGCATTCCCCCAGAGTTATGGACTGGGGATTCGCAGAACCACCTTGCACCTGGCCCTGGCGGAGAGAGCGGCAGAGGCAGGCGTGCAATGCCTTTGGGGTACGCGCGTGAAGAGCCTCGGCCGGGGAGAGATTTGCCTGGACTCGGGTAAAGTCCAATGCCGTTGGATCATTGGCGCGGATGGGCAAAACTCTCTGGTGCGAAAGTGGGCGGGATTGGATCAGGGAACCCCGCAGGAAACTCGCTTCGGGTTCCGGCAGCACTTCCGCGTCGCGCCGTGGACAGACTTCGTGGAAGTTTATTGGGGTCGTCAATGCCAGATCGTGGTCACGCCCGTGAGTCCGGGCGAATTATGCCTGGTGGTAACCTCCCGGTCGCCGCGGCTCCGTTTGCAGGAAGCGCTGATCCAGTTCCCGGAGATCACTCGAAAATTGGAAGGGCATCCGGTCATCACTAAGGATCTTGGCGCGATATCAGCTCTGCGCATTATTCGTAGGGTCAGCCGGGGGCCTTGCGCTTTGGTTGGTGACGCGTCCGGGTCTGTGGACTCGCTCACCGGTGAGGGACTGGGATTGGCTTTCCAGCAGGCAAATGCTTTGGCCGAGGCGTTGGCCAACGATGACCTTAGCCGCTACGAGGTGGCGCACCGGCGCATTAATCGCCCGCCGGAAGTGATGTCCCGGATATTGCTCGCCCTGGAGGACCGCGCCTGGCTCCGGCGCCGGGCCATCGACGCGCTCGCCAAGGAGCCGCACTTATTGGACCGGCTCCTGGCCGCTCATGCCGGAACCTTTTCTCCCCGGACTTTCGGCTTCGGCAATATTTTCAGGTTGGGCTGGAGGCTGCTCGCCAACCCCGCTTGACACTCTCTATTCACGGCCTCCCATGCCCATGACCAAACTCAACCCTCTGAGGAGAAGTCTATTCACCCTGGCGCTGGCGCTGTTTGCCCTTTTACCGGCATCGCCGGCAGGCGCGCAAGAAGCCGTATTGGAACTCGATCCCGCTCAGACCCAAGTGAGCTTTACCCTCGGTGACGTCCTCCACACCGTGCACGGAATGTTCAAACTCAAGCGTGGGACAGTCAAATTCAATCCCGCTACGGGGCGTGCCGGCGGACTGGTGGTGGTTGACGCCACCAGCGGCGACAGCGGCAGCCACGCGCGCGATCACAAAATGCACAAAGACATCCTGGAAAGCGCGCAATACCCTGAAATCACCTTCGCGCCGGAGCATGTGCAGGGACAAGTTCTGCCGCAGGGGGATTTCAAAGTCCAGGTGCTGGGAACCTTTACGATGCACGGGGCAGCCCGCCCCCTTACCCTCGTTGTGCAGGCCCATCTGGCGGGAGAACAGTTAACCGCCGACACGCAATTCACCATCCCTTACGTGAGCTGGGGCCTCAAGAATCCCAGCACACTTTTCCTCCGCGTCAATGATACCGTTGATATCGCTATCCACGCGGCGGGCCAAATCAAGCTTGCCGCCGCCCACTAAAAACTTCCCCCTTGATCGCCGAGGCAGCGAAACACCCACAGCTTGGAGTATGATGACGAGCGGGCTGATTGGGCGGCGCCATTACGGTTCACAAAAGAAGTAGGCGGACCAATCCCACCGAACGAATCGGCCCATTGCCAAAGAAATTGCTTTCAGGGCCGCGCGTCTGCCCGGGAGCCAAAAGAAACGATGTGGGAATCCCCATGGCCAAAATAACCAAGCACGCTTCTCTCAGCTTTGTGCGAACGGGACCCTCGCAATATGTGCAACGCGCCGGAATTCTCCGCCAGGCCGGCAATTGCATTGCCCCGTGGGGCAATCGCGCGCTGATCAGCGGCGGTAAGAAGGCGCTGGCGGCGGCGGAAGAACCGCTCATAAAATCTCTCGATAAAACCGGTATCGCTTGGCGAAAACACCTGTTCGCGGGTGAATGCAGCCTCGCCAATATTGCCAAGATCAAAGCGAAGGCGCAGGAAATCAGAGCCAACGTCATCATCGCAGCCGGGGGCGGAAAATCTCTGGACGCGGCCAAGCAAGCGGCTGCGGACCTCGGCCTGCCGGCTGTTTGCATCCCGACTATCGCCGCCACGTGCGCGGCGACCACGGCGGTGTCGGCGATATATTATGACCGGGGAGAGTTCCAAAAAAACCTCTCGCACCCCAGGAATCCCAGCCTTGTCCTCGTCGACCCGGAAATTATCACGCGTTCCCCGGGTATCTACCTGCGGGCGGGAATTCTGGATTCCCTGGCCAAGTGGTTCGAAGGGCGTTCCGTATGGGCGTGCGTCCAGAATCCCGATGTCCAATCCGCCGCGGCCATTCAACTGGCAGAATTGCTTTACCAGGGCCACAGAAAACATGCCATCGATGCGGTGCGCCTGAATGGAGAGCACCGTGTGGATGACGCCCTGATCCAAACCATCGATCGCGTCATCTTCCTGACGGGCGTGATTCAGACCCTCGCCAAGCGAAATCGCTTCACCGCGATCGCCCACTCCTTGCACAACGGCCTGACCCTGATGAAGGACAGCCGCCGCGTTCTGCATGGTTTAAAGGTGGGCTATGGAATCATCGTGCAGCTTTATGTGGAGAAGCGCCCTAAGCAGGAATTTGAGGATGTCCTTTCCTTCTTCCGGCAGTTGGGTTTGGAGCCTTCACTGAAAGGCCTGAACCTGTCCTTTGATCGCGACGTGGTTCTGCGCGTAGCGGAGATGGCAGCCGCCAACCCGGAGATGGGCGCCCTTAACTACCCTGTAAACAAGTTGGTAATTGCCCGGGCTATGGAGGCGTTGGAGAAGAGGTTCGCCTGATCCCCTTCCTCGCTCGCGGCGCGCAAACGGGCAACGAGCAGAGTTGGGCCAGCGTCCAGACGGCGATAGGGATTCAAGGAATCGTGATCTTCCCCTTTCATCGAGGGGTGCGGGTGAGTACAATTTGCTTTTGAGAGGCCCTGGAGCACGGCTGCGCGATGAATCTGCCGGTCGGCCTCTTATCCTGGAAATCATGCAGAGAATCTTGCGCATCATCTTCGGGGTCGCCATCGTAGGCCTGGTTTTGCACGCGGCCGACTTGGCCACCCGCGATTGCCGGATTGCCCCCTACGTATACGACGATTGCATGTGGATTGGGCTTCGCGCTCACCTGGGCTTACCCGCAAGCCGCTTCTTGCGCATGGCGGTTCTAGAGTGTGTCGGGATTATTCTCGCCCTGGTTCTGTACCTCACCTTCCGGCATGTGTTCGCTTTCCGCCGAGCGGCGCCCGCCACGCCAGATTCCAACCCTCCGCTCGTTCCCGAGCCGCCGGGGGAATTGGACTTCCCGCGCGGCAAGAATCCCTAACGCCACCGTGCGGTTATTGCTGCTTTCCCCGAGATCTCACCGTGCCAAGTTTCAGGAGTACAATAGAAAACGGAATATTCATGAGTTGGGTTGCCTCAGTGGGAGAAAGGGAATACGGCGGCAGAAGGCGCGGCCTGTTTGCCATTGCCACGGCATTAGAAGTTGCGGTGATTTTCGCCGGAATTCTTGCCTACATCTGGCGTTGGCAACATACCAGCCCTCGCGCTTGGATGGCGCTCCTGGCTTTGATTCTTGTGAGCCATGTGGTCCATCACGACACCCTGCGCGGGCTCGGCCTGCGCGGGACCGGCCTCCGCGCCAGTGCGCAGTGGGTGTTGCCGTTGGCCATCCTCCTGTACCTGCCGATGTTATTCTATGGATTTCTATGCCACCGCCTGGCGCTTCTGCAACCGACCTGGCAATCTCTTCTTTCCCTGCTCGGCTATGGCAGTTGGTGTGTGTTTCAGCAATACCTGACACAGTCTTACTTCAATAATCGATTGATGCTGATCGTCCGCAACCGCCATGTGAGTTCCGCTCTCACGGGAATCATGTTCAGCGCCACCCACATTCCCAACCTCATCCTGATGACTGCTACCCTGGTTGCCGGAATCGTCTTCGCGGAAGTGTTCGCCCGCTATAGCAACATCTGGCCCTTGGCGCTGGCGCAGGCTGTCGGCGGGCTCCTCCTGGCCGCTGTCGCGCCGGATGCGCTGATTCATCACATGCGCGTGGGCCCGGGGTATTTCTTTTACCAGATCCGGTAAGGGAAAAAAGTAGGCGCTAGCCCGGACTTCTCACCACGGTTGGACGCTGCCGGAAGGGCGGGGCTTCAGCCCCGCCGAAATCGCGGCTCCCGCCAGATGTTTGTTCCGTGCCCCGCGCAGCTTGCGGCGGCAAGCTGCGCGGGGCGCGGGACTCGGCAATAATCGGGTCCAACTTGCAACGGCGGGGCTAAACAGGCTGTGGGAAAACCCATCAAACTGTCACTCTGAGGAGGTGAAGCCAACGAAGAACCTCTGTATTTGCTTGAATATTCAAATACAGGGGTCCTTCGCTGCGCGCAGGATGACAGCATTTAAGCGTTTTTCCGCAGCCTGTACAGCTCACGGAAGCAGTGACCTTGCCTATCCACTACTTTCGCCCGCTAACCCCCCCACCACCCCCGATTTGCCCAAATCGGCAATCTGGGGTACAATTGATCCATAAATTATGGGCATCTTGCCACGGACGAATTCATTAGGGTCGAAGAAGCCAGTTTTGACCACCATTTCATAGGCCAGTTCCTGAAGCAGTGGGCATTGGGGAACACGCGATCGAGACCTTGGGTAATAGCTATCCGGCTTAGAATCAACATTTTTTAGTAGCTCTTAGGGCGGAGGGGCTTATCCCTAAGGCCATCGAGGTGAATTGGATGAGATTGTTTGCCGGGGTGCGATCCCGAATTCCCGGATTCTTACGGCAGCGGGAGCTGGCCCGGCTCACGGTATTTGTCCCAGCTCTGATCATGGCCGTTCTGTTTTCCGCGAATTGGTGTGCGCCCGACGGCATTGCCCCCCAGCCCATTGATTCCTTTGTGCTTTCATTGCATTCCCTGGAGGCGCAGCATGCGCGGAAGGTCCGCGTCCTGCATTTCGGCGATTCGCACATTGCTTCCGACACGGAAACCTCCGTGGTGCGATCTTACCTCCAAAACATCTTCGGCGATGGCGGCCCCGGTCTGGAGCTTCCCTGGGGGGGGCCCCGCCTATCGAGTTCGACCATCACTTACGGGAACACTTACGGCTGGCAGCGCATTCACCCCACGTATAGCAGCCCCGAGGAAGATACCGGCCTATCGCTGAGTTACATCGAAGCCGGGTCTCCCCGTCAAAGCGCGTGGATCGATGCGGCGGGGAGCGAGTTTTGCGTCTATTACCTGGCGCAGCCGGAGGGAGGCGACGCCGAATTCTTGCTCGACGGGAGGTCCCTTGGGCGGAGAAGGATGAACGCCACCTTCCCTCAGGTGGAAGAAGCACGCTTTCCAGCGCCTGGGCCGGATGCACTGCATCGTTTTGAAATCCGAACGCTGAATTCCGGCCGAGTGCGGATTCTCGGCGTTTCGGTGGAGAAAGCCGCTCCCGGGGTGATTTATAGCGCGCTGGGCTTGGTGGGCGCGCGGGCGGAGTACTTGTTGAAATGCCGCGAGGAAACCTTCGACGCGCAAATCTCCGCCGAGCAGCCGGACTTGATTATTCTCGGCTACGGGACCAATGAATCCAGCGGGTCTTATCTCGATGGGAACGCGTATGACGCCGCTCTTACCACCATCATTTCGCGCCTGCACCGTGCCGCTCCCACGGCGCTGGTCATCCTTCTTACTCCACCCGATCGTGGCGATATCCGACCCGGCCAGGCGCAGCACATCCAGCGAATCTTGCAAGAAGTTATTACGGTGCAACGGGAGGTGGCGGCGAGGGAGGGCGCCGTGCTGATGGACCTGCACTCGGCAATGGGTGGGGCGGGCACCGCCGAACGTTGGGCCACGCTGCAACCCCCGCTCGCGCGGCCCGACATGACGCACTTTACCAACCAAGGTTACAACGTGTTAGGCCGTTATATCGTGGGCGGAATCATGAAGCTGTACGGCGCGGGAGCAGACGCGGGCGAATCCTCCCTACCCGGTTCTCTGGAACAAAAGGAACACCTCGGCAGGGTTCTGCCTCCCCTCTATTCCGGGCTGAACGATGGTGCAGTTCTCTCCGCCGGTTCCCGGGTCAGATACTCGTCGGAACCCTCTCCCTCCCCCGCGCTGATTTATTACTTCCTCCGGTCTGATGGCCAAGTTATTGTTACCAATGACCTTTCCACAATTGACTTCAGCAAGGGCAGGGTCATCAGTGGGGAGGAGGCAGGATGCTTGTTGCGCGGGAAAGCCAGCCCTTGCGATAATGCTGCTCGATGGTAGTCACACGGCGATCATTTTGGCGTTCGTTTTCTGTCGGGATCGCTGCCTTTCTCTTCCTGGCCATCACCTTTCAGTTGAGCCGCACCAGCGCTGATGACAGCGCCCCCATCTCCACAACCAAGAAAACGTCCAAAACCAAGAAAAAGTCCAAGACCAGGAAAGCCTCTACAACCAAGAGAGCCTCTACCGCCAAGCAAACCTCTACGAGCAAGAATACCTCTCCAGTCAGGACCACCCCGCGCCCTCACCCCCAGCCTAAGCCCATGAAGCCCGTTCCTTTGACCCCTATCGAGCCCGTACCGATCGAAATGGGGGAAGGCGACCCCTTGGGGACCTTCTTCCAGGCGCTGTCGAATCTGGAGTCTCCGCCGGCTGATGCGCCGGGGCCGCCGGTGGTGCGCATCATTCATTTTGGGGATTCGCACGTGGCCTCTGACTATTGGGCGGGGGTCATACGGGAAAGACTCCAGGCGCGCTTCGGCGATGCCGGGCCCGGATTCGTCCTGCCGGGCCGGCCCTGGCAAACCATCCGCTATGTGGAAGCCAAATCGCTTGATGGGCAGGGTTGGCGTACCGACGGGCTTAGGGTGGGCGAGAATGATGGGGTCGTCGGGCTGGGCGGTATGAGCCTGGAGAGCCTCCGCGAAGCAAATCCCGCTTCGGCCCTCGCGTCTTTTTCGCAGTTTGAGATTCTTGCCGCCACCAGTCCCGGCTCCGATTGCTTACAGGTTCAGGTGGATGACGCGGATTATCATGACCTCGCTTCACAAATGGAACCCGTGATTCCCCCTCCCGAAGTGCCCAGCGCGCTTTTCCCTGAACCGAGCAGCAAATCCCTGGGTGGGGGCGCGGCGGATCCGCCCGATCCTCCTGCCCCGGTGACCTCCGCCCAGCGGCGCAGTAAGCGTCGCAAGGCCACGCCTCCGGTGCCTCCCTGGAGGCCCTGGCCGGCGGATTCTCCGCTCGATCTTCTCGAACTCACCAACTCCGCGCCCCTTGCCGCCGGCCCCCACAGAATTTCCATTCGCAGCGCCTGCGGGAGCAATGCCCGCTTGCTGGGCGTGGAGCTTTCCAATGGCTCAAAGGGCATTCTCTACGACACCGACGGAGTGAATGGGGCGCGGCTGGCGGACCTGGAAAAACCCCTGCCCGCCCTGCGGAAGGCGCTCCTTCGGGAATCCCACCCCGCATTGATTATTGTTTCCTACGGCACCAATGATATTGGGTCGAAGGGCTTTACATCCAGCGGGTACGAGGAGAACGCCTTCGAGATCCTCAGCAAACTCAAGGCGGATGCCGGCGACGCTTCCATCCTGGTCACCGGTCCCACGGACCGCGGTAACTCGCGCAGAATCCGCCGGCCCTTCATTCAAGCGGCGCAAGCGGCTCTTCAACCTGCCTTGCGGAGGGCGGCGCTCCGCGCGGGTTGCGCCTATTGGGATCAGCAAGCCGCCATGGGGGGGCCGGGCGCGATGACACGTTGGGTGCGGGCAGGACTGGCCGCCTACGACTACGTACACCTTTCCGGCCAGGGTTACCAGAAACTGGCGGACATGCTCTACGATCGACTCATGGCCGAGTACAGTAATTTTCATAAGACGGTAGCTGGCGAGTAGTATATTCTTAACGCGCATTTCTCAACATGACAGGACGCTGATCGGGGCCTGCCGGAAGGGCGGGGCCGCGGTTTCGGCGGGGCTAAACGGGCTGCGCAAAAACGCCTCCCCGCGGTCAACCACCCCGGGGCTCGGCGCGCCACCCCTCCTCAGATGAGGAGGGGTGGCGCG
>JBEKQO010000024.1:0-63395 GCA_049519635.1 Terriglobia bacterium
CCGCGCCTGGAACCGTCAGGTCAATCGGCATCGGGTCAAGATCAACTGGCAGTTCACCCGTAAGAGGGCACGCGCAAAGTTCGGCTATAAAAGGAATCTGTTTATGCGGTCAAAGACCTAGCGCCACCTGCCGCGCCGACCTGTGCCGGAAACAAGGAACCTCCAGGCGGAATTGAAAATCCGCCCGCATGCACCTATGCCGCATCGCATAACAATTCGTGGGGGCGCACTCTTGCCTGCACTGATTCTGACCTTGATCTACGCGCTGGGCTGCGCCACTGCGGCTGCCAAGGACAAGCCCCCCGTCCAATACCAAATCCCCATCCCAACCCAGCCGGATTTCTCGGTGCTCGATTGGTTGCAAGGCCGATGGACGGGCAAGACCATTCCCAACACCCCGCCCGGCGAAGTGCAACTCTCCGTCGCCCCCGACCTGGAAAGACATTTCCTGGTTTTTCGCGGTGAGGTTTCGCTTGCGGCCACGCCGACGGTGCCGGCCACCAAGGAATCGTGGATGGGAATCCTGAGTGCCAGCCCGGACAAGACCGGATTCATTTTGCGGGTATTCTCCAGCACCGGATTCATCACGCGCTACCGGTTGACGGTAGAAGAGCCCGAGGTTCACCTGAATCCCGAGGGCGGCGACTCCCCTCCACCGGGATGGCTCTTTCGAAGGATTTGGGCGCGAACCGGGCCTAATGAATTTACCGAGACCGTACAGACAGCTCCGCCCGGTAAAGCATTTTTTGACTATTACACTGCCAAGTTGACCCGCGTTCCCCCTCCCGCCAAATCCAGCCCCGCCCCATGAACGAGCGCGGGAAGAAAAAACGGTGTAATATTTTGAGAGCCGATTTTGAGGCCGGCCGATCGCAGAGGGGGCATGGGTGGCTGTCGAGACTCATTTGCAAAATTCCCCAGGAGAACGCTCCATGTCCACCGGGAAGAAGGTTGCGCTCATTCTGGTGATCGTGCTGGTCCTCATCGTCGTGGGGTTGGCCATCATCATTCCCATACTTTTCGATATCGATCGCTACCGGCCACAGGTGGCCGCGCAAATCCAGCAGGAGACCGGAAAACCCGCCCTGATCGGGCGCCTGGCCCTGACCATCCTTCCGGAAGTCGCCATCCGCGTGGATGATTTCTCTTTGGCCAATCCCACGGGGTTCCCTCCGGGTGATTTGGTGAAAGCCAAGAAGATTTACGCGGTGGTTAATCCTCTTGCCTTGCTGCATCACAACGTGGAAATAACTTCCCTGGAGCTGGACGATCTTACCCTCGACTTGTTGGAGGACACTCACGGCAAATGGAACTTTGAAAACTCACCGGCCAAAGACCCTCCGCCGCCCGATCCGCCGGGAGACAACCGTAGCGCTTCATTTACGCTGGGTGTCATTTCCAAGCTGACCGTCGAGCGGGGGCAGTTTGCAGCGGCAAGCCTGCTGGAGTCGGGAGTGCCGGGCCCTTCGCTCATCGAGGTTCATGGGGCTTCCATCGACTTGCGCCAGGTATACTTGGATGCCCTTACCACCGCAGCGCTGAGGAAGCCCGCATCGGCGCCGGGCCAACTCGCGGCCGTTACCAGTTGGCTCAACACCCTTGCCTACGCCGCAGAGGCCGAAGGGCCGACGGTGGCGCAGGGAACCTTTAAAGCCGATGCGCTGCAATTTGGCGATCTAAATGTGACCAAGGTGAAATCCCGAGTCCGCCTCTATCCCAAGCAAATCTTCGTTGACGATCTGGATCTGCAATGCTACGGCGGAAGCGCCAAGGGAAATCTTTCCCTGAACTTCGGGGGGGCGAATCTGGACTACCGCGTCGATGCGCAGCTTAAGGGCGTCAACGTCGCGGATTTTCTGACCGCGTTTCCCCAAGCCAAAGGTGTGATGACTGGAACCCTGGAGGGGACCGCCAAGCTGAACGGGCTGGTCACTCACTCCTCGGATCCCTTGGTCGGTATCACCGGCTCCGGCCAGGCGAGCATCCGCAATGGCAAGATGCCCAGCTTGCGACTCGACGACAATCTGCGAAACCTGGCGAGGATGGCCAACGTCGGTCCCGCCAACGGCGACCCCACCTCGTTTGCTTCTCTGTCCGCGGATTTCCAGATTGCGGACGCCAGGCTTTCGAGCAAGAAGATTGCTCTGATTGGCAACGGCCTGGATTTGGACTGCTCCGGCAGCATGACCATGGCGGGTGAAGGGAGCCTGAACTACCAGGGCGACGCCAATCTTGCCGCCAGCGGCAGTAATCCGCTGACCACTGTTTTGGCAGGCCTTTCCGGTGGAAAAGTTGCCAACGGCAAAATGACATTTCCTTTCACCGTGGGTGGGACTTTCGCCAAGCCCAAGTTCTTCCTGAAAGGCGCTGCGGGACAGGGCGGAGCATCCTCGGGCAGCGCCGAGGAACCTATCGACCTGGTGCGCGGACTCTCCGGGTTGTTGAAAAAGAAGAAACAGCAGTAATGTTTCCCCGTGCGATGAGTTATCATAGCAGGTGCGGGCGCGCTTGCTCCGCGGAGCACGATGCTTGGCGCCCAAGGGCTTTCTACAACACATTCGGTAATAGCCATGAGCCCATCGGTTGATCATCGCCAAGTCGTCCACGCCGCCGCGCGGCTTGAGCATGTGCGCTACGCCATTCGCGACATGGCCGTACTGGCAGAGCAACTGGCGCGGGAAGGCAAGACCATCCTTCCCCTGAACATCGGCGATCCCCTCAACTTCGACTTTTGCACGCCTCCCCACCTGATTACGGCTGTGGAAAAAGCCATGCGCGAAGGCAGGAATGGCTACGCCCCCTCGCTGGGCATTCCCGAAGCCGTGGAGGCGATCCGCGCGGAAGCTGAGCGCAAAGGGATTCTCACTGTCCAGAGTGTTTTCCTGACGGCCGGCGTGAGCGAAGCCCTGGACATTTGCCTGACCGCGCTGGTGAACGGGGGGGAGAACGTTCTAACCCCCAGCCCTGAGTACCCGTTGTACTCAGCGGTTCTCGCCAAGCTCGGCGCGCAGCCCAATTCCTACCTGCTCGACGAGAAGAATGAATGGGAGCCCGACCCGGAAGACATCGCCCGCAAGATTAATTCCGGCACGCGCGCCATCGTGGTGAGCAATCCCAACAACCCCACGGGCGCGGTTTACTCACTCCAGACCTTGGAGCGGATCGCTGAACTCGCCCGCCAGAACAATCTGGTGATCTTCGCTGACGAAATCTACGACAAACTGATTCTGGACGGCGAGCCGCACACCTCGTTGGCCGCCTTGGCGCCGGACGTCCCCGTAGTAACCTTCAATGGACTTTCCAAAACCTACCTGGTTCCCGGTTGGCGAGTGGGTTGGGGAGTGGTCAGCGGCGAGGCGGCGGCCGTCAAGCCCTACCTCGAAGGGATTCACCAATTGTTGCGCGCGCGCCTGTGCTCGAATCATCCGCAGCAATTTGCCGTGCGCCCCGCGCTGGAAGGCCCGCAAGCTCACCTGGCGGAGGTTCGCGGCAAGCTGCGCGCCCGTCGCGACCTGACCGTTCGCGCCTGCCGCGCCATTCCCCACATGAGTTGCGTCGCGCCGCGCGGGGCGTTTTACGCCTTTCCCCAAATCGATATCCCTGACAGCGACGAACAGTTTGTGAAGCGGTTGCTGGTGGAGAAACACGTGCTCATGGTCCATGGCACGGGCTTCGGCCAAGCCCCGGGGACTAAGCACGTGCGCATCGTCTTCCTCCCCGATGAGGCCACGCTCACGCGCGCCTACGAGGGCCTGCGCGCCTTCATGGCGGAACACTACGCGTGAGGGAAACACGATCATGCAGAATGACCCTGCCAAGCCCGCCACCTCTCCATCCGCAAATTCCCCTCCCGCCCCGGAATTTCCCAACCAGTTCTGCCCCGTCTGCTCCAGCCGCCTCGAATCCCATCGCTGCAAAATGATTTGCCCCCGCTGCGGATACTTCATGTCCTGCTCGGAATTTGAATAGAGCCGAATCGGCGAGCGGGCCAGCGAAGACCTTCCGCGGCGGCAGATTGATTCATGTTCTCACCCGAAACAGCCGATAGCCGATATGGGGAAGTGTGTCACGCAGGGGGTTAGCCCGGATTTCTCACCACGACTCTGGAAGGGCTGGGCTTTAGCCCTGCCGAAATCGCGGCTCCCGCCCTCTATTCGCCCCGCACCCCGCGCAAAGCGGTTGGCTTGATGAGTAGGGCCACCTCGAAGGCGGTCCACCGAAACGTTCAATTTGCTTCCATGTCGGCCGCCTTCGAAACCCCGAAGGGGTTTCCTTTGAGTAGCCGTGGGCAAGGGCACGTCTTTTGTGCCCGCCGCCCACGGATCGCGTCTTAAACCATCTTTCCGACCCCGGAGGGGTCGAACCGTTCGGCCCCTTCAGGGCCGGAATGATTTGTTAATGTACCGTGACCGGAGGTTTCACCTACGGCTACTCACGGTGTTCCCCTTGCGGGGAACCGGGCAACGGTCAAACCTCTTCGAGTCGCACGGGTCAAACCAGTGGCTTACCTTTCGGACAGTTAACCCTTAGCGGCAGAGCGAGATTCTTCGCTGCGCTCAGAATGACAGCGAACGGGCTTAGGAGGACAGCATTGAAGGGTTTTTCCGCAGCCGGTAAGCCCCGCCCGTCCAGCATCGTCCAAACGTGGTGAGAAGTCCGGCTTAGCCCCAATGCTGTTCAGTTAAGCCGACCGTTCCCAAGATTCGCTACCCTCACCCCAAGAACCTACAAAGCGTGGGGCGAACGGGGTACTCGGAGACAACTTGATGAATAATTTCCCCGGAACCGCTTAGGTGAACCGTCTTGGGTTCAGTCCGCATTTCTCGCCATGCTTGGATGGTGCTGCCGAAAGGGGTGGGCGAATGCCCCGCCGTAACCGCCGCTCCCGCCCTACCCTCCTCCCGCGGCCGGGGCAGGCTCGGCCCGTAGCCGCTGCGTCAGCGGACGCGCCAAGACGTTAGATTGAATATTCCCGCCACCACACCCAAACCTGCACCTTCGCCGAACTCGTCGCCAAGCTTCGAAAACAGGAACACACTAGCCGCTGGCGATAGACGCAGATCCTTGAAACAAGAACCTATACAACATCGCGGGTGGCGCCGACATCGCATTTTGTGTCACTGACCGTTAAGAAGCCAGAAAAAGCCGCGAAAAGGACGCGGTGGCAGAGATCTTGCCGTGTTCGTGGGACGCATACATAAAGCGAAGTATGCGCCACCCGCGTCGGGGTATAATAAGCGGATGGGCGCAGAAGTCATTCCCAAGCTGACCTTCGAGCAATTCCGCGAGCTTCCCAGCGACGGGAAGCGCTATGAGCTCCTACATGGAGAGGTGCATGTGACTCCATCTCCTGCCACACGGCATCAAATCACGCTACAGAATCTTGCGGTAAGTCTGGGATCGCACGTCATTAAGAATCATTTGGGCGAGCTCTGCCCAGCGCCCTTGGACGTGCGCCTGGGTGAAGAAACGGTATTGCAGCCGGACCTTATTTTCGTTTCCAATGCACGCGCCGGAATCATTCAGGAGAATTGGATTGCGGGTTCCCCGGACCTTGCCGTGGAAGTGCTGTCCCCTTCCACGGCAGGACACGACCGCGCTACCAAGCTGCCGATTTATGCCGAGGCGCGCTTGCCCGAGGTGTGGTTCATTGACCCTAAGGCCAAGACCGTCGAGGTTTTGACTCTCCAGGGGGCGAAGTATCTTGTTGAAGCCACGTACGCTGGCCATCACCTCCTCACCTCCAACCTCTTTCCCGGCTGGCAGCTTTCCCTTGACGACCTGTTCGATTTTCGCGGGCGCTTCTAAAGGCAGAATTCAGGCTGGCTGGCGCAGTTCTGCGCTTTGGCATCATACCTTAGCCCCGGTCCTGCCCTCTCACCAACGGCCTTTTGCGCATGGCAGAGCGCAGAGTCTGTAACTCTCCGGCTCTTCGCTGGTTCCCGTATATACTAGCCGCGCAGTTCAGGAATAACATCGCGCGGCAAAGTGGGAGGCTCGCATGGCCCGACGAACCGATCGGCGGATTCCGTGGTTTGACTTCTCGTAGTCGGTCAGCTACGCTGAATTTCAGGGCAAATCTCTTAGAATCGCGGCGGCGGCGCACGCGGGCCGATGGGTATCTGAAGGGACCATGAAGAGGGTTTATTTCGACAACAACGCCACCACCCCGCTGGCGCCGGAAGTGTTCGAATTGATGCGGCCGTACATGCTGGAAGATTACGGGAACGCCTCGTCGATTCACTGGTTCGGGCAGCGCGCCAAAGCGGGTGTGGAGAAGGCGCGCGAGCAAGTGGCGCGACTGCTGAACGCGCGGTCAAGCGAGATTGTCTTCACCAGCGGCGGGACGGAGTCTGACAACGCTGCGATTCTCGGCATCGTGGAGGCGGCGCGCGGAGAGCGGAAGCACGTGGTGACAACGGCCATTGAGCACCCCGCCGTGCTCTCCACCGCGAAGTCGCTGGAGAAGCGCGGGGTGAGTGTGACTTATGTGCGCGTGGGCCCGAGCGGAGTGATTGACCCGGCCGACGTGGCCGGCGCGCTTCGGCCGGAGACCGTGCTGATCAGCGTGATGCACGCCAACAACGAACTGGGCACCGTTCAGCCGCTGGAGGAGATCGGCCGCATCGCGCGCGAGCGCGACATTTACTTTCACACCGACGCGGTGCAGTCCGCCGGCAAAATTCCCCTGGATGTGGAAAAACTCGGAGTGGACCTCCTGGCGCTTTCCGCGCACAAACTGAATGGCCCCAAGGGTGTGGGCGCGCTCTACATCCGCAAAGGGACGATTCTGCGGCCGCTCCTGCACGGGGGGCATCACGAGCGCGACCGGCGCGCGGGCACGGAAAACGTGGCGGGGATCGTGGGGCTGGGCGCCGCGGCGGAGATTGCACGCGGGCACTTGGCGGGAGAGTATGGTCGCGTTGCCGCCCTGCGTGACCGCCTGGAGGCTGGTATTCTTTCCAGCGTGCCGTTTGTCTCCGTGAACGGCGACCGCACCCACAGAGTGCCCACCACCACGAACCTGACGTTCGATTATATCGAGGGCGAGGGTTTTGTGATTGCCATGGACCTGCGCGGCATCGCTTGCTCAACGGGCTCGGCGTGCTCGTCGGGGTCGCTCGAACCCTCGCATGTGCTCTCGGCCATCGGGCTCAGGCCCGAGCAGGCGCGCGCCAGCATCCGCTTCAGCCTGGGCCGCTTTAATTCGGATGAGGATATTGACGCCACACTCCGAATTCTGCCCGGAGTCGTGGAACAACTACGCGCAGTGTCGCCGCACTATCGGAATCCAGTAACGAGCCGGTAGTGGCCGAAATTCGAAACTCGAAACTCGAAAATCGCGGCGAGTTTCGAATTTCGAGTTTCGATTTTCAGGGTCGAAAGCAATGTCTATCGCAGTAGCAATGAGCGGCGGGGTCGATAGCTCGACGGCCGCTGCCCTGCTCGCGGAAAACAATTCGACGCAGCCGTCCGGTTCCCCGCCGGAAGTGGTGGGGCTGACCATGCAGCTTTGGAACCAGCGCCGCCTGCCGCAATTGCTGGGTGAGGAGGCGGGCGAGGGGGGCCACGCCAGCGGGCGCTGCTGCTCGCTCGACGACGTCTACGACGCGCGCGCCGTGGCCAATTTCCTCAACATACCCTACTACGTCATCAACCTGGAAAAGCAGTTTGAAGCTACCGTAGTGCGGCCCTTCGTGGAGGGCTACCTGGCCGGCGAGACCCCCATCCCGTGCAGCCTTTGCAATACCGAAATCAAGTTCGCGCAATTCCTCACCACGGCCCGGCAGATTGGCGCGGAGCGCATCGCCACCGGCCATTACGCGCGCATCCTTCGCGACCCGCAGACTGGCCGTTACCAACTCCTGCGCGGCGTCGATCGTGCGAAAGACCAGGCCTATTTTCTCTTTGGACTGACGCAGGAACAGTTGGCGCACTCGGAGTTTCCCCTGGGCGGATTGACCAAGCAGGAAGTGCGCGCCCTGGCCCGCGCCCGGCGCCTGCCCGTGGCGGAGAAGCCGGATAGTCAGGAGATTTGCTTTGTGCCCACCGGGAGCTATCGCCAGTTCATTGACGCTTATTTGGCCGAGCAGCAGCTCCGGCCGGAATCGTCGGCGGGCGAAGTGGTCTCCACCAACGGAGCCGTCCTGGGCGAACACCCAGGCATTCAAAACTTCACCGTGGGTCAGCGCAAGGGATTGGGCATGGCGGTGGGGGCGCCGCTCTATGTGATTGCGCTCGACCCCGCGAAAAATCGGGTGGTGGTGGGGGAAGACCGCGACCTTTTCCGCAGCCGATTCCGGGTGCGCGAGGTGAATTGGATCCGGCCGCTGGCCCCGGGCGACGCGGTGGAGGCGCTCGTGAAGATTCGCCACAACCATCCCGGGGGCGCCGCGCACGTGGAAGCGCATCCGGGCTCCGAAGCCATCGTGGAGTTCCTCGAGCCGCAGCGCGCCATTACTCCGGGCCAAGCCGCCGTATTCTATGATGGTGATGAGGTGGTGGGTGGCGGGTGGATATCGCAGGTCCTTTGAGGACTGTGGCTATGCCCTAATCACGAGCCACTAACCAGTGCTCTATTCTTAATGATGCACGCTTCCGAGGAGGGAATTGAAATCATTCTCGGCCGCCGCTACGGTATTGAGCGGACCGATGAGCTTGAAGAAGACCAGTCCCTCCGGAGCCTCAATAATAGCGGCCCTCATGCGGAAATTGGGCTTCTTCACCTGCCCCTGACCCATCATTCCACCCGCCCCCAGATAGGTTCCCGACACGGTGAGGGTTGAGACTGTCAGCCCCGCGATAACGCGCTTTTCCATTTTCGCCGGCTGGGCCGGAGATTGGCCGTCGGGCGACGTGAATTGATGCGCCCAACGATCGAGGTTTGCTTCCACCGACCCGCCTTGCCCCGTGCCGAAGAAGTAGACCGCACATTCAGCGTCTTCCGGATCGCCGGCGATGGCGTGAATGCGGTAAGTGGCAACGCGCATCTGGCGGGCGGTCTCAGTTTCCCAGCCTGCGGGGACCGTCCAGGCAACCCCCGCGGCCTGGCTGGGTGCGCTGCTCAAGTCAGGCATGGAACCGGGCGCCGTGGGCAGCACCGGCGGCTGTTGGGGAGCGGGCTTTTCCGCGGCGGGCGCGTTTGCCCCTTGCTTGCATGCCGTCAGGCCGGCGAGGGCGGCCAACAGAGCGAGGGTGATTCCAAGTAAGGCATATCTTGATTTAGTATGCATTGTTTTATAATGACCGCCAGGCAAACTCGCTTCCGCAGCCGGAAGGGCAACAAACGGCGCTCGCGACGGGGGCGCTGGTCAGACGCGCGATGGAGCGCGTAGAAACCCCCAGCCGGCTCCGTTACCTGCCGCTCGCGTGGCCGTTAGATAAAGAGTTGCTCGTCCTGAGTCGCTTCGCTCACGTTGGTGACGCGGCGGCGCGTGAACAGGAACTCGAGACCGGAGCGCACGCCCTTGACCACCGCCGAGACTTCGTGGATGGGGCCGAGCACGCCCTTTTGGACGGAATCCGCGGTGGACTCAACCTTCGCCACCAATTCGGAAACCATCCGGTCCACGCGAACGATCTGTGATCGGCTCTTATCCAGCAACTCGGCGGCCACCTGATCGGCATCGGTGGTGCGGACGCGAAGGATTTGGCTGATCTCCGCCAGGTTCGCGGTAATGGTCAGCAAGGGCTCGCGCGAGTTGTTGACGATCTGCAGGATCGATTGCGCCAGCGGATCGAGTCGCTGCTTGACCTCGGACCGGACGCTTTCAATCTGCCCGGGAACCTTGCGAACGGCCAGCCAAATCCCCAGCATGGCCCCCGCCTGCATCAGAACTGCGATCGCGACCAGAATCAAAGCCACGGTCAGCCCAGTATTTTGCTCCATGGTTCGCTCACATGAGGCTCAGCCGCCTCAGGCGCCTTGCTGCGATTTGGCTTTTTCTTCCTGGTACGCCTGCTTGCCTGCTTCCAACGCGGCCGAAAGCAGTTCTTTCTGTTTACTGACCAGGTCCTTGCCCTTCTCCACCGCGTCTTCAGCCTGCTTGCGGATTTCCTCGGTCTTCGTCTTCACGAAGTCCCTGCCCTCCTCCGCCTTTTCCACGATCATGTCCCGGGTTTCTTTTCCCGAAAGCGGGGCAAGGAGTAAGGCGATAACTGCACCGATTCCCAAACCGGCCAGGAAAAATCCTATCTTGGATCCACCGTCGTATTCATCGCTCATCGCTATTCTCCCCAATGCTAGCGTGCAAAAGTTTCGCGCGCCGCTTGCTTACCCGATTCCAAGACATCTGCCAGTCGCGCTTTTTGCTTGCTCACCAAGTCCTTGCCTTGATCCACGAGATCTTCCGCCTGTTTGCGAATCTCGCGGCCCTTGGAGGCGACATAATCTTTGCCTTCTTGTGCCTTCCCAACAATCTGCTTTCTGGTTTCTTCCCCGGATTGGGGTGCAAAGAGCAGGGCAATCGCAGCCCCGATCCCAACCCCTGCGACGAAAAACGTTACCTTGGTTGCGGTATTGCAACTGGCCATGGTACACCTCCATTTCCGAGTCTCTAATCTAACATTATGAAACAGACAACACAAGACAATATTCTATTTTTCTTGCAATTATATATTAGACCGTCCAGCCGAATTATTATTACCCCCCTCCTTGGCGGAAAGATACTCGAAGACTCGTTTGGCCTGGGACTTCTTTATAACCTGGGCCAATTCCTCCAAGGAGACCTTTCGCAGTTTGCTCAAACTACCGAACTGACTGAGCAGCTTGCGAGCGGTTCTTTCCCCGACGCCAGGAACCTGTAATAACTCCGTAGTGACCTCGCGCTGGGAGCGCCGGGCGCGGTGGAAAGTGACGGCAAAGCGGTGCGCCTCATCCCGGATTTGCTGAATCATATGCAGCGCCGGGGAGTGGTGATCGAGCACCACGGGCTCATTCTCGCGTCCCAAGACATAGAGAATCTCTTCCCGTTTGGCGATGCTGGCGACCGGTTGATTGATGATTCCCAACTCTTCCAGGGCCGCCGCGGCGGCATGGAGTTGGCCCACGCCGCCGTCGATCAGCACCAGGTCCGGAAGGGCCTTCTTCTCTTCCTGCAACCGTCGATAGCGCCGCCCCACCACTTCCTTCATGCTGGCGAAATCGTTATTCTGGGGTACGGTCTTGATAATGAACTTTCGGTAGTCGGATTTTTTCATTCTCCCGGCTTCCCACACGACCATGGAGGCGACGATATCGGTTCCCTGAATGTGGGAAACGTCGAAGGCCTCGATGCGGTTTGGGGGTTTGGGAAGGTCAAGCGCTTCGCTGAGGCTTTCCAGAACTTCGCGAGTGTGAGGTTGCAGGATGCGAAAGCGCCGCTCAAATGAGTGGCGGGCGTTACGCGCCACCAATTCCTGGAGCGCGCGCTTAGGTCCGGCCTGCGGGGTAAGAATATGGACGGGCCGGCCACGACGTTGCGAGAGCAGCTCCTCCAGGATTTCGCGATCGTCGAAGTCCGCCGGGGCGTGAATCTCACCCGGCAAATACTGCTGGTCCAGATAGATTTGCGTGAGCAGTGAGGAGAAGAATTCGCGCGGGTTGAATTCGTCCACATCCTCCCAGAAAAACTCGCGCCGATCCAGCACGCGGCCCCCGCGCAGGTGAAAGAGGTTGACGGCCACCAGCGGGCCCTCCTGATGAAAGCCCAGGATGTCGGCTTCCTCACCGGAGTTCGCCGCCATTTTTTGCCGCTCGCGAAGTTCTTCCACCGTCCGAATCTGGTCGCGATAGCGGGCGGCGTCCTCGAACTTGAGCAAGTTGGAAGCATCCGCCATGCGCCCGTGCAGGCTGCGCACCAGATCACTTTCGCGGCCTTCCAGCAGCAATCGAGCGTCCCGAGCGGCCTCCGCGTATCGCTCCGGCGTGGTCAAGTTCTCCACGCACGGTCCCAGGCAGCGTTTGATGTAAAACTGCAAGCACGGCCGCGGATGATAACGCGTAAGGTCCACGTAGCACGACGGCACGCGAAAATGCCGGTGAATGAAATCCACGATTCGATACGCAAGGTTGGCGGGAAAGTACGGGCCGTAATAAATTGACCCGTCTTTCTTCACGCGGCGCGTCACATAAACGCGGGGGAAGCGCTCGTGGGCGGTGAATTTAATATACGGGTACGACTTGTCATCGCGCAGCAGGATGTTGTAGCGCGGCTTGAACTGCTTGATCAGGTTGTTCTCAAGCGCCATCGCTTCGTGTTCGTTGTCCACGAGGATGGTCTCAAGGTCGTGCGCGGCTTCCAGCATGAGGTCGCGTTTATCATCCGCCGAGCGCGAATCCTGGAAATATGAGCGTACGCGCGACCGCAGCGATTTCGCCTTCCCCACGTAGATGGGCTGGCCCCTCTCGTCCTTGAAGACGTAAACGCCCGGCTGCGCGGGCAGTGCTTCCGCTTTTTCGCGAAGGTTAGGATTCACCGCTTCCTCAACTCCTATTATCCCCGACCCTTAAAGGTTGTGAAAGGGGAGCGGAGAATAGCTTGAATCTTTGAGCCAACGGTGTTCATTTAACCTGACCGTTCCCCGTATTCGACCCCCTCACCCACCGCCCTGCGGTCCCCCCTCTCCCCCTGGAGAGGGATAAAAATCAAAATCCCAACCCTCTCCCTTGGGGAGAGGGGGGACCGCAGGGCGATGGGTGAGGGGTCTATTCGCACATGATGCATTCGCAGCTCTGGACGGATTCGGCACCCTGGACTGTGACGGGACCCTGCACGGCGGTGCCGTAAACGTTGACACCCGTGGCAATGTCGTGGAAAATTCCAGTTATGCAGCGTTTGGTGAAAGCATTGCTGATGGCCGCTCTTGGGATCTATTGGGTTGCGCCCGCCGCACGCGCTCAGGTGCCGGAGAAGATTCCCTCCCCTCCCATCGATCCTGACTGGAATTACACCAGCCCCGGACCGGCGAAATGTGTCGAGATCGGGAATGTCTATCTGCACAAAGGGAAACTTCAGGGTGCTCTCAGCCGGTTTCAGGAAGCTTTAAAAGACAACCCTAACTACGCACCCGCGTACCTGGGGTTGGGCAAGGTGTACGAGCGAATGAAGGAGAAGCAGAAAGCCCTTGAGGCCTACCAGCGTTACCTTGACGAACTTCCTTCCGCCAAAGACGCTGCCGATGCCAAGGATGCGCAGCGAGCCGTGGCGCGTTTGCAGAAGGAAGTGGGGCCGAGCCCGAAGGGCAGTGACAAGTGAGGGGCAAGCAATGCAATCACGCCCCGGCCCCAGGCCGTAACACCCAGCAGCTAGCCCATACTGCCTGGCTCCTCCTCCAAGTCTTTTGCTTTCATTAACTCATCGGCATAGGTTGGGCGGACGCACCTTTAGCGCAATATAAGCTATTTCCTTTCTTCAAGTTATCGGCATGGCTTGGATTCGAGGCGATTTTTGGTATCTTCGAGGGGAGAAATCACGCTAAGTCATTTATTTTCATCAACTCATCGGCCTTTTAGGTGAACTGTTTGTTTTCAACAACTCATCGGCCTGTTGCATTTTGCAACACTTTTCCCCTATTGTTTTCAATAAGTCCTCGGGGTCGACCTTCATTTTGATACTTTTCTGTGTGCGGGCTCCCTTTCTGATTTTCATGGACAAATTGGCCATCCGCCACACCTTCCGCGTAGTCAAGTCTTCCTCGTTGCGGCACCCTGGACCTACGCTCTCCGTGTTCGCTGGATCCTAAAGCCTTCGACCCTGGGGCCGCGGGGTTCCTCTGTGGTCTCTCGGTGAATGCTTCGCCGGCCACCCAGGAGACAGAGGCACTGGTTACGCAGGTGGGACGGGGGCAATGCAACGAACGAGACAGGCGCACCGGCATGACGCCGCTCTGTAGATTCATGATCATAGTTTATCAATCTACGCTACCGTAGTCAAGAGAAATCAACGGTGGGGAGCGACTCATTTTGAGGTACCGCAGGCGTCCCGCCCGTGAAGGGACGCGGCCGGGATGGCCGTGGCATATCAAGCTGAGACCCTACCAAAGTACGATACATCTTTAATCGCCCCTCGGACTTGGGATATACTTCCGCACATGAATGTCACGGATGCTCTGGTCAATACCGGCCAATTCGGAATGGTCACCGGCTTTCAGAACGGCCGGCTGCCCAACCGCTTGGGCCCCTGTTGGAAAACGGAAGGAGGCTTCGGATTCTCCTTTCAGATTTCATTCAACCTGAACGATGTCGATCCCGCCGCCATCAAGGTGGTTCGAAAGACATGTTTCCAGACTCTGTACCGCGATCCTACCGGCCTGAAGCAGGCGGAGAAAGACATCCTCACCGACCCTTTGGGATCAGAGGACAGCCCGGACGAAAAAAACGTCAAGCGCGAAGCCTACTTGAATCATAAAGGAGAAATCTGCGGCGGCAAGGTCACGGTTTGGGACGCGCCGGGTCCCAGGCACCTCATAACCCAAAGCCCGCAGTATTACCCCGTCGAGTTTCGCGGCCGCTTCGAAGTGCAGGTCCTCCATGAGCCCACCGCAAAGAACCTCTATACCCTCGAATACCTGGTGGCCATCCGGGCCACGGCCTCTCAAGGCGCCATCGGGCACGGTACGGACAGCACGAAGTACCCCAACATGAAGTTCCCCAAAATGTTTGACGTGTTGCGGCGAACCCATGGCGGCTAACCGGCTCCTTTGCCAGGCGCCGCGCCATCCAATCTCCCAACCCCCGTCGGCGCTAGCCCGGATTTCTTACCAAGTTTGGGCGCTCTCAGGATTTGCTGGAAGGGCGGGGCTTTACAGGCTGCGGAAAAGCGCTCCAATGCTGTCATCCTGAGCCCATTCGCTGTCATTCTGAGCGCAGCGAAGAATCTCGCTCTGCCGCTCAGGGTAGACTATGCGAAGGTTATTGCTCTGAGTATTTTCAAGGCAATGCGAGATTCTTCCTTCGCGATGCTCAGGACCGCCTCCGGCTCCTCTGCCGAAACTCGACGCGTAAGTCCTTGGAATTCAGCAGGCGTAGCGCGGACCTGTTTTTTAGGTCCGCGGCACGTCCCCGATGGACAAGGAAAAGCCGCGGACCTAAAATGCAGGTCCGCGCTATCCTTCCTCGGCCCGAGTTTCTGCCCATCCTGGGCAGCCGCAAGGCTGTCAATGCTCAGAATGACAGTGCCGAAGGGTTTTCCGCAGCCTGTTTAGCTCCGCCCTTCCAAGCGCGTGGTGAGAAATCCGCGCTAGGCGCCCGCAGCGGGATCTGGCTCTTCCGGGACTGACGGAACGTCGGCATCGAGGTAGTCCTGCAAGATACGCTCGGCGTGTCCGGCGTCTTCCTCTCGCACCAAAAGAGGAACATCCAGCACGGGCAGTAATTCGGCGGACGTCTCACCTTGCAGAAGGCAAGGTATCCCCTGCGATTGGAGGATGTTCCGCGCCAGGTCGGCGTCCATCTGCGCGGTGCCTCCGGTAAAAACGCGCACCGGGACCAGCTTCACGTCTTTCTCCTCCATCAGATCGACGCGCGGTGGCGCTTCCGGCGGCGAACCGGGTAGCAAGGCGGCGCCGCAGTCTTCGCACTGGGCAGTGCCTTCCACATATTCGATTAAACATTGAGCGCAATGCGGCATGGTGAAACCTCAACTCTCCACTCGTAGTATAAACTTTTCGCGAACCCGCAGCTCCAGGATTTCTTGGGGGGGCAATTTGATGCCGCAGCGGCGAGTTTATCTCGCCCTATGGCGGCATCATGCCGCCGCTGCATCCAATTGATCCACTACAGGATTTCTTCGACGGAGCGCAATCGGGCGCTATAATGCCGAGCGCGTCTTCTGAGTCTCATTCGAAACGGGCCTTAGATAACGTGGTTTAAAATTCGATTTGCAAGGAGGCGTTTATGCGGTGGCTTCCCAATTTTCTCGTCATTCTGGCGACGATCGGCATTCTGCTGGGGCTGGCAGTTCGCCTGATCAAAGGTGGTTTCCTCGCCGATCCGGTTTTCTTCTGGCGCGGCGCACTGGCGCTGCTGGCGATTTCCATCGCCATCACCTTGATTCAGATTCGCAATAAGTGAAATAACGCTTTTGGCGGATTCGGTTTTCAAAAATTCTCCATGGCAGTCCCCTCCCCCAGGCATAAGCACCGTTCGGGCCGCCGGGATTGCGTGGGCGCGGATGGCCGCCGGCCAAGGGGCGGCGATTACTTCTTCACCCGGCTCCCGGGCTTTGCGGTGGGAATTCCCGCCTTGCAGAGAGGACAGTCCGCGGGATTGTAATTCTGAATCTTCAGGGTGATCAGCGCGGCTTTGGGAAGGCCCAGGTCAGCCGCACCGCCGCTGCGGTCGATGAGTGCGCCCACTCCCACCACCTTGCCGCCCGCCTGCTCGATGCATTGAATCGTCTCGCGGGTGGAAAGTCCGGTGGTGATGACGTCTTCCACCACCAGGGTGGGTTCACCGGGCTCCAAGCTGAAGCCGCGCCGCAGCGTCATGGCGCCTTCCTGCCGCTCGGTAAAAAGCGCGCGCACCCCGAGGGCGCGAGCCACTTCGTGCGCCACCAGGACTCCCCCCAGCGCCGGCGCGGCCACAACGGTCGCCCCCAAAGGGCGCAATGTTTCGGCTAACTGTGAGCACAATCGCTCCGCCACGCGGGGATTTTGCAACACCAGCGCGCATTGCACGTAGCGGTCGCTGTGGAGGCCCGAGGAAAGAATGAAGTGTCCTTCCAGAAGTGCGGAATGTTCGCGAAAGATAGCGAGAATTTCGTTTTCGGTCATGATTATTGCGCCTGGGACAAGAGGGGTGTGAGGGCGTTTTCCATCTCTTCGGCGATGGCGTCAGCCGCGGCCGCAGGGTCTGCCGCCCCGGTAATGGGCCGCCCAATGACCAGGTAGTCTGCTCCTGCGTGGATGGCACTCTCAGGGGTAGCGGTGCGCGCCTGGTCATCATTTCCGCCCGCCGCCGGCCGAATGCCGGGGGTGACAATCAGGAAGTTGGCCCCGCACGCTTGCCGGATCACGGCAATTTCGCGCGGCGACGCCACCACACCATCGACGCCGGCGGCCTGCGCGAGGCGCGCCAACCTGACCACAACCTCTTCCGGAGACCCTTGGAATCCCACTTCCGCCAAGTCCTGCGCGCCCAGGCTGGTCAAGGCCGTGACCGCAAGCACGCGGGTGGGCCGCGCCGCGCCGCGTGCCTTCGCGGCGGCGCGGACACCGTCCACGGCAGCTTCCATCATCTTGCGCCCGCCGGAGGCGTGCACCGTCAGCAGGCTTACGCCCAGCATTCCCGCCTGCTGCGCAGCGGCGCGAACGGTATTGGGAATATCGTGGAACTTGAGATCGAGGAAGACTTGTTCACCCGTGGCCACCAGATCCCGGGCAATCGCGGGGCCTTCCGCCGTAAAGACCTCTGACCCCACCTTAAACATTCCCACGTGGCCGTGGAGTTTTTGCGCAACGTGCAACGCGGCCCCGGCGCTGGGGACATCAAGCGCCACAATGATTTTTTCTTTTGTACGCATAACTACCATTTTAGTGTAACGAGGCGGAAAGTTGAAATGGAAAGTTTCGGGCGTGCAGAACCGGCGCCAGGATTCGCCGTCCATGACGTAGGGGCGGTTCGCGAACCGCCCCTACCACGCGGACGAAATTTGGCGATGCCAGCGCCTATTCTTCTGGAGCATCTCAACTCCCGAAGAGTTGGCGGAATTCGTCCGAAGATTTGCGCAATGCGAGCCATTCAGCGAAAAGGTCAGGGGTCTCCAGCCACACCTGGAACCAGCGCGCGATTTCCTGCTTCTCCCGGCGCTTGGGGGCTTGAATGCGCGGGTTGGCGGCAAGGCTCCGGGCACGCAGCTTGCCTTTTTTTGCCAGCGCGCGCACCAACGTGGCGCCCAGGCGATCCGCAGCGCTTGAATACTCGCGAAAAATCGTATCGAGCCGCAGCAAGGACTGTTCAGCGCTGGCCAGGTCGCGAAATTCCAGCACGCCTTTCAGGCGGCTCGCATAGGGCTCCGGCATGACCGGACCGGAGTAGCGGTCCTCGTACCGGACCGAGTACCCAGCCTCGCGCAGGATCGCGGCAATGTATCCGAGCGAGGTTCTGTCGCCCGGGCCGATTTGGCGGCGCAGCTCATCGCGGGCGGCGCGGAGATCGCCTACCTCGATGGGCCGCTTGCCACCCGCCGGAAAGAAATCAATAAGGATCTGCTTTTTGCCGGCCGGGGGAGACACTTTTTAGTTAAGAAGCCAGGAGTCAGAAGTCAGGAGCCAGAATACCGTTGACGGTAAACAAGGGATTACGTTCAATGCCGAATTCCGTCTACCTCTTCTTTCCTTCTGAATTCTGCCTTCCGACTCCTGACTCCTTTCTATACTGCGCCACGTTGTGCTGGTGTTCGGCGAGAGTCCGGGAAAAAACGTGACCGCCGTGATTATTGCTCACGAAATAGAGCGCGTCGCCGCTCGCCGGGTGGAAGGCGGCGCGAAGCGAGATTTCTCCCGGGTTGGCAATCGATCCGGGCGGCAAACCGGCGTGGCGATAGGTATTAAAAGGCGAGTCGAAATTCAAATCGCTTTCGTGGATGACTCCGATGGGGTGGCCGGCAAGGCGCGCGGCGTAAATCACCGTGGGATCGCACTGGAGGGGCATACGTTCTGCCAACCGGCGCGTGAAGACCCCGGCCACTACCGGCCGCTCTGCGGGGTCGGGAGTCTCCTTCTCCACCAACGAGGCCAGGATGACCACGGAGTGCAGGACTCCCGGCCCCGGAACCATTTCGTCATGAAACCTGGTCTTCAGCACGTGCCGGAAGCGAGCGACCATCGTGGCAATGACCGTGCTCGTCGTGACCCGGCGGGGGAACCGATAGGTATCCGGAAAGAGGTAACCCTCGAGCGTCGGAGCCTCAGGATCCAAGTCGTGAATGAGTGAGGGTTCAGCCGTGCGGCGCAAAAAGTCCTCGGGGTCAAGGGCCATGCGCTCCATGAGAATGCGCGCAATGTCGAACCGGTCTGAGCCCTCGGGAATCACTACCGGATAAAGATACACATCCCCCACGTTTAATTTGCGGTAGACATCCACGGGGCGCAAGGGCCGGTCGAAGAGGTATTCACCCGCCCTCAGCCGATGGTGAGTGCGTCCAATCCAGTAACGGGCCAGGAAAGGTAATTTATGTGCAAGCACACCTCGGGACACAAGAAGGTCCGCGATCGCGGGGGGGCTCATGCCAGGGGGGATTTCCAGCATCGCGCGGCCCGCAAAACCTTGGTAGGGATGGTAGAGGTCCCATCCCCCCCATGCCGCACCCACCAGGCACAGCGCCGCGACCATCGCTGCGAGCTTGCGCTTCATTCCACTGTTCCACTCTGCCGGCTGCGCTCGTTTTCGAGGTAATCCAGATAGCTTTGCAGGAGCAGTACGGCCGAAACGCGGTCCACCGCGCGCTGCCGTTTTCCGATGCTCAACCCGGCTTCCCGCAGGGTTCGGTTCGCCTCGACACTCGTCAGGCGCTCGTCGCGCAATTCCACGGGGCACGGCAAGCGTCGGCGAAGCTTTTCCGCGAATTCCGCGACAAGCTGAGACATGGCCGTTTCGCCCCCGCTGTGACCGATGGGATTTCCCACCAGCACCCGCTCCACCGAATATTCCTCCACCAACGATTGCAGCCGTGCTAAATCGTCGGCGATGCGCGTCCGTTGGAGTGTGGGCAGGCCCTGAGCCGTCATTCCGAGCGCGTCGGACACCGCCAGGCCCATGCGCTTGGTGCCGAAATCAATCGCCAAAATGCGTGGAGTCACGATGGTGTGCGCCCGTCCCCCCATATCAGCCGTTAATCCCGCGACCTTCCCGCATAGTCACCGGGAAGGCCGCCTGAATTTGATGATACACCCGACGAGCAACATCGCGGGAGGGTGGCCGTGACAGCATCACGAATACCCGGTGAATCGCTCCTCACGCATCGAGCAGTCAGACACCCTCCGCAAAGCGGGTGGCTTGATGAGTAGGGCCGCCTCGAAGGCGGTCCCCCGAAACGTGCAATTTGCTTCCATGCCGGCCGCCTTCGAAACCCCGAAGGGGTTGACGTTGAATAGCCGTGGGCAAGGGCACGTCTTTTGTGCCCGCCGCCCACGGATCGCGTCTTAAACACGGTGTTCCCCTTGCGGGGAACCGGGCAACGGTCAAACCTCTTCGAGTCGCACGGGTCAAACCAGTGGCTTACCTTAGAGTTAAGTCTTTCTGCGCGCGCATCCTGATTTCCGAACGCACTTACGGCAAGGTGCAAATAATCGGCAGGCGGGAACTATTCCCCTTTGCCGTGAAAGGGATTGAAAAATCATTACAGTTGTTTACGGTAGGTGCCAAGGCATAACGCAGGGGCAGTTTAGCTCGAGACTTCCGCCGCCTCGGTTGCGGACTGCCCCATCTTCGTGGGGCGCTCGGCGAGTTCCATGCTCACGGCCTTCTCATTGCAACAAGTGTATCGCTCGCAACGCAGGCAATCGCGCCAGACCTTGGTGGGAAATCTTTCGCGGGGTACTTCGTGAAATCCCAGCTTTTCAAAAAACGTGGGGGCGATAGTGAGGGCGAAAACGGTCTTCAGGCCAAAGGATTCGGCCTCGTTAAGGAGTTCTTCCATAACCTGCCGCCCGATGCCTTTGGACTTCAGCGTTT
Source organism: Terriglobia bacterium (assembly GCA_049519635.1). Taxonomy (GTDB): domain Bacteria; phylum Acidobacteriota; class Terriglobia; order UBA7540; family UBA7540; genus Bog-366. Next base: position 20,654 of record JBEKQO010000024.1, read on the forward strand.
CATCCACGCACAGAGAGCGGATTTCCGCGACTTCCTGGTTGTAGAGCTTCAGCGCCCCGCAGCCCACCAAATGGCCGTCCTCCACGGCCATCACCGTGAACTCCCACACGTTTTCGTAAAGGTCGGTCAACGTGCGCGGCAGCATGATGCGCTCGCCGGCATAGTGGTTAACCAGCCGGTGGATGTCAGGCACATCAGTCAGTTTGGCTTTACGGATCGCCAACAGCGTTTCCTCATTCTGGGGACTGGGGGCTAAGTACTGGGTGCTGGGTTCTGGGGGCTAGGGAATCGGGAGCAGGGAATGGAAACCGTCTGCTTTGCTCTTTACTCTCCATTCCCGATTCCATCTTCCCCAGCCCCCAACACCCAGTCCCTAGCACCCAGCTAAGTGTGCGCATCCTGCATCAGCAAAAGCATGAGCGCTTTCTGTGCGTGCAGCCGATTCTCCGCTTGATCGTACACCACGGATTGGGGTGAATCCACAACCTCGTCCGTAACTTCCTGGCCGCGATGAGCGGGAAGGCAGTGCATAAACAGGGCCCCGGGGTCAGCAACCGACATCAGGTCTTTGGTCACACGGTAAGGGGCAAAGACCTGGTTCCGCAGGTGGGCAGCGAATTCCTGGCCCATGCTGGTCCAAACATCCGTATAGACCGTGTTTGCCCCCGCGACGGCCTGAACCGGATCATGGAAAGCCTCGACGGTGGAGCCGGTCTCCGCCGCGAACGCGCGCGCCGTTTCCAGCACCTCCGATTTGGGTTCGTAACCGGGTGGCGTGGCGATGCGAACCGACGCTCCGAGCTTTGCTCCCAAAATCATCAGCGAGTGGCACACGTTGTTGCCGTCGCCGACGAAGGCCAGCTTCAACCCCTTCAGGTTGCCGAACTTTTCGTGCAGGGTAAAGTAATCCGCCAGCGCCTGGCAGGGGTGGTAGAGGTCGGTCAACGCGTTGATCACAGGAATGGAGGCATGGGCGGCCAACTCCAGAACGGATTCGTGCGCGAAGGTCCGGGCCACGATGCCATGCACCCAACGCTCGAGGTTGCGGGCGATGTCCTTGATGGCTTCGCGCTCGCCCAGGCGGGGCTTGGTGTGTTCCAGATAGACGGCAAAACCGCCCAGGCTGGTAATGCCGACTTCAAAGGTGGTGCGGGTCCGCAGCGAAGGCTTTTCAAAGATCATTGCCAGTTGCTTGCCGCGTAACGCGTGCCCATACTTTCCGGGCCTCGCTTTGACCCGCTCTGAGAGGTCGAAGAGAAGCTTCAGATCCTCGGGGGTCAGTTCCGGGTCAGCCAGGAGGTCCCGAACACTCAGAGTCTCCGGTTTCTTGATGGTTGTCGTCATCGTCATTACCGCCATTATGCGTTGACCCCCTTCACCGCGGCCTCCGGCTCCAGCGCCGCCAGGATCGGCCTTAAAATGCCTAGCGCTTCGTCAACGTGTTGTTTCTCGATAATCAACGGCGGCAGAAAGCGCAGCACCTTCTCCTGCGTGCAATTCAACAACAAGCCCGCTTCCAGCGCCTGCCGCACCACGGACTTCCCGGGGGCGATCAATTCCACCGCCGTCATCAGCCCGTCGCCGCGAACTTCCTGAACCACCGTAAGGTCATCGCGCAATTTCTCCAGCTCTTGGCGGAAGTAAGCTCCCACCTCGGTCACGTGCGCAAGGAAGCCGGGCCGTTCGAGAATCTCCAGAACTTTCAGCGCCACGCGGCATTGCAGCGGTCCGCCCCCGAACGTGGTCCCATGCATGCCGGGGGAGAAAGCCTGCGCCACTTCCTCGCGTGCCAGGATGGCGGCCAGCGGCAGGCCCGCGGCCAAAGGCTTGGCCACCACAACGATGTCGGGCTGCAAGCCGAATTTTGTGAAGGTAAACATTCGCCCCGTGCGTCCCAACCCACACTGGATCTCATCGCAAATCAACAACGCCCCGTGCGTTTGGCAAAGTTCGGCCGCAGCCTTCAGAAAATCTTCGCCAATTTCAACAATCCCGCCTTCGCCCTGAATCACTTCCACCATCACCGCCGCAACCTGAGGAGTGAAGCTTTCGCGCAAATGGGCCGTATCGTTCAGGCGGACGAACCGGACTCCCGGCGGCAGGGGCTCAAAAGGCTCGCGATACTTCTTCGGCCAGGTGGCCGAAAGCGCGCCAAAGGTGCGCCCGTGAAAGGAGTTTTCGAGCGCCAGGATTTCAAAACGCTCGAAGGGGCCTGGGGCCGCGTGCTTGCGCGCATAGGCGCGCGAAAGTTTCATTGCCCCCTCAATGGCTTCCGTACCGGAGTTGGCAAAAAACGCGCGATCCATCCCGGAGAGTCGCGTCAACTTCTCCGCCAGCGGCGCTTGATAGCGGTGATAAAGAAGGTTGGAAACGTGCAAAAGGGTTTCCGCGGGGTCCCGTAGCGTGGCCATGATTTCCGCGTGGTTATAGCCCAGCGAATTGACCGCCAGGCCGCCCAGGAAATCCAGATACTTCTTCCCCGTATCGTCGTAGATGTAACACCCCTCACCCTGCACGGCGAGGATCGGCAGCCGGTCGTAGGTGGGAATCAATACGCGCTTTTCCAGTTCAGCAATCTGGTCGCGGTTCATGAGCCCTTCACAATCCGAGTTCCGGCGGTTTTCCCTTTTTTGATCGCACTGAGCAACGCGTTGGGTGCGGTCGTCGAAAGGATGTCCACCTCGCCTACGTTTTGACGCAGTGTTCGCGCGCAAGAGAGCAGCTTTGGAATCATGCCGTCGCGAACAACACCTTGGTTAATCAAGCGCCGGATGTCCCCGAGCCGAACCACCGGCAGCAGGTTTTTTTCGGCGTCCCAGACACCCCCGGATTCGGTGAGGTAGAGCAGGCGGTCGGCCCCGAGGGCCACGGCCAGAGCCGCTGCCAGGTCGTCGGCATTAATATTCAGAAACTCGCCGCGCGCGTTCACGCCCAGGCTGGCCACCACGGGGATCAGGCCGCCGGAAAGGGCGAGATCCAGCACGGTGGTATTGACCTTGTACGGCCGGCCGACGAAACCCAGGTCCCGCTTGCTGCCATTCACGCCCACAGTCAGCTTGCGCGCGCGCACCATGCCGCCGTCGCCGCCGCAAAGTCCCAGCGCAGGCTGCCGCAGGGTTTCCAGTTCCGCCACCCACTGCTTGTTCACCAGGCCCGCCAGCACCATCATGGCCACGTCGCGAGTGGCGGCATCAGTCACGCGCAGGCCCTGGTGAAACTCCGTCGTCATGCCCAGGCGTTCCAGCGTGCGCGTCAGCAACTTGCCGCCGCCATGCACCATCACCACGGAATGCCCGGCCCGGCGAATCTCCGCGATTTGCCGCGCCAAGTCCTTGCGGCCCTTGGGGTCTTCCGCGCCTTGCCCTCCGATTTTGATGACCAACTTCATTTTCAAATCTCAAATTCCAATTTCAACTTTGACTTTCAACTTTCAAATCTCAAAGCAACCCTGTTTCCTGTGGAAAGCCATACATCACGTTCATATTCTGAACCGCTTGCCCCGCGGCGCCCTTCCCCAGGTTATCGATTGTGGACACCAGGATGAGCCGCCCGGTGGGTTCATCGAGCGCAAAACCGATATCGGCATATTGAGTATTCGCCACGCCCAGAATCTCCGGCACCGTTCCTGCCGGATAAATGCGCACCATGGGCGCCGCCCCGTAGAAATCCTGGAAGAGCGTTCCGACTTCGTCCAAATTGTGCATCTGCGATAGATGCAAATATATTGTCGTCAGGATGCCCCGCGTGATCGGCAAAAGATGCGGCGTAAAAATAAAATCCTTGGACGAAAGCGCCAACTCCTGGAGCATTTCCGGCAGGTGGCGATGACCGAAAATGCCGTAAGCGCGCAGGTTTTCGTTGACCTCGGGGAAATGCAATTTCTCGCTGGGCTTGCGGCCGGCTCCGGTGGCGCCGGACTTCGAATCGGCAATGACACCGGCGGCGACGTTCACCCAGCCCGCCTTGAGCAGCGGAGCTAGCGCCAGGATCACGGAGGTCGGGTAGCAACCTGGGTTCGAAACCAGCCGCGCCCGGGCAATCGCCGGCGCAGCAAATTCCGGAATGCCGTAAACCGCCTCGGCCAATGCTTCCGTGGCGTGGTGGTCAAAACCGTACCATTGCGGGTAGGCTGCCGGGTCTTTCAGCCGGAAAGCCCCGCTGAGGTCGATCACGCGCAAGCCGCTCTCCAGGAGACGTGGTACGATTTGGTGCGAGGTTTCGTGCGGAGTGGCAAGAAAAACCACGTCGGACCCGGAACTCACGATATGGTCAACGTCCAGGGGTTCGCACAGGACGGAGAAGCGTCCGCGCAGCTTGGGGTGGGAATGTTCAATCGCAAACGCCTTCTTGCCGTCCCGGCCGGACGACATCAGGCAGGTCACGGAAGCGGCGGGGTGGCGGGCGAGGAGGGTCAAGAGTTCGCACCCCGCATAGCCCGTGGCGCCGATCACTGCGGCGTGAACCACTGCATGCGTGGGCGAATCAGCCCCGGCCCCCAACGAAGCTTTTGTATCGACCGCCGTGTTCAATGGTTCCGACTACCCACATCCCCTCAAAGAATATTTATACATTCACTGTATAAATATACGTTACCCGGTGGGCGCCCCCCCTGTCAAGAAAAATTTTAACGCCTGAAGGGTTGAGCGCGGATTTTTTTGACGGATTGGGAAAGGCGGGGCTATCCGCAAGAAGGAAGGAAAGCAGAAAGCAAGTGTAGCGCGGACCTGTATGGTAGGTCCGCGCGCCCCCAAAAGCATCGGCATCGTCCAAAGCCGCATTAGCGGCGACACCCTGTGGCCCACGGCAAACTGCCGTGGGATTACGCAGCTCAGAATGGAGCGTGAGCCGCGGTAGCGGCGACATCAGCATTACGCTCGGTCCGTGGTGATGATATCGCCCCTACCGGGGCTTAAGAGATCATTTCATCTCGCGATTTTCCCATGCCTCGCGCCATGGGCTAAATGATGGCGCCCGCTACGCGGGCTTTCTGATACCCTTGCGGGGCTCATAATTCGTTGCTATCGCGTTCTTCCGGCAAGGAAAGCCCGGCAAGGTGGCAACCCTTAAAGTATAATATCGCCGTCGGGCTCTACCCGATGGATAACGCGTTCACGGAGGACTGGGAATGCGCCGATTCGCAGTAATGGCGGCCGGGATGTTTTTGGCGATCGCCGCCAACGCTCTCGCCGTGCCCGTCAAAACTCAGCAGGTTACTTTCGCAAGCGGCGCCGACACGATTGCGGGATATCTGGCGGCGCCGGATTCCCCCGGCAAACACCCGGCCCTGGTGGTTATCCATGAGGATTGGGGCTTGACGGATTGGGTCAAAGAACAGACTCGGAGGCTGGCGGGACAAGGGTACGTAGCTCTGGCCGTGGACCTCTACCGCGGTCAGATGGCCCACGATCCCCAACTTGCCTATGAGTTGATGGTGAGCACGCCCCCGGACCGCGCCCTGCGCGACCTGGAGGGCGCGCTCCACTTTCTGTATGCGCGTCCGGAGGTAAACAAGGAGAAGATGGGCTCTATCGGTTGGTCAATGGGAGGAAAGTGGTCGCTGTTGTTGGCTGTAAATGACCCTTTTTTGGCCGCCTGCGTAAGCAATTATGGTTCGATGCCCTCTGCCCCCGCTGACATTCAGAAGATTCACGCGCCGGTGTTGGCTATTTTCGGCGGGGATGATCGCTACATTGCGGCGAGCGACGTGGAAGATTTCGAAACCGCCATGAACGGCGCCCACAAATCCATCGAAGTGAAAGTCTATCCGAACGCCGGTCCCGGCTTTGAGAACTCGGACAACAAATTGGCCTACCGGGAACGCGCCGCCGCCGACGCGTGGCAACGCACCGTCGCATTTCTGGATCAGCATTTGAAATAGGTGTCAGGTATCAGGTATCAGATGTCAGGTGTCAGTTTTCAGGTGGCAGGTGTCGGGTTGAAAGGTGCAGTAAAAGTTGGATGAATAGAATCGGCTCACATAAAACTGAGCGGCTTTCACCTGGCACCTGATACCTGACACCTTCTTGTCAAACCTTGCGGTACAACAGCGCTTTCTTCACCTCGCCGATGGCGCGCGTCACGTTGATGCCGCGCGGACAGGCTTCCACGCAGTTAAAGATCGTACGGCAGCGCCACACGCCCTCATTGGTATTTAAAACCTCCAGTCGTTCCTCGCCCCCCTCATCGCGCGAGTCGAAGAGGAAGCGATGAGCGTTCACGATGGCCGCCGGTCCGATGTAATCTCCGTCTGCCCAAAATGAGGGGCACCCCGAAGTGCACGCACCGCACAAGATGCACTTGGTCGTGTCGTCGAATTTTTCGCGGTCCTCCGGCGACTGCAAGCGCTCTTTTTCCGGGGCGGCCCCCTGGGTGATAAGGTAGGGCTTCACGCTGCGAAACTTCTCAAGAAACGCGTCCATGTCCACAAGCAGGTCTTTGATGACGCGGTACCCCCGCAGCGGCTCAATGGTGATCGTCCGTCCCAGGCTCTTGAGCAGCAGTTTACACGCCAGCGCGTTCGATCCATTGATTTGCATCGCGTCAGAGCCGCAGACTCCGTGGGCGCACGAACGGCGATAGGTGAGGGTGCCGTCCATGTACCACTTTACATGGTTCAACGCGTCGAGCAAACGGTCCGTGGGCTCGGCTTCAATCTTGTATTCGCCCCACCAGGAATCTTTATCCTTTTCAGGATTGAAGCGCTTGATCTTTAAAGTAACCTGCATGATTAACTCCTGTGAATCGGTTCATCGGGTCATCTGGCCATCGGGTGATTGAAAGGCTGTCCGTTGTCCGTAGTCAGTTGCCCGTCACAAGTGATTTTGCGAAATGAAGAGAGTAAGGCCCTAGACAACGGGCAACTGACAACTGACTACGGACAACGGACAGCCTTTCGCTGGCCCGATCCTCAATACTTTCTCTCCATAGGCTGAAACTTAGTGATGACGACGGGCTTGAACTTGAGTTCGATACCCCGGGGTGATTGATAGGCGAGGGTGTGTTTCAGCCAATTGGCGTCATCCCTTTTGGGAAAATCTTCACGGGAGTGTCCCCCGCGGCTCTCCTGGCGTGCCAGGGCGCTTTCCACGAGGACATCGGCGAGATCCAGCAAACAACCCAGCTCGATGACCTCCAGCAACTCGGTGTTGTAGCGCATCCCGCGATCCTCAGACTTCACCTGGCGGTAGCGGTCGCGCAACTCGCGCAGCTTCGTCCGCATGGCGGTAAGACCCGTAGCATCACGGAATACCGAGGCTTTGTCCATCATTTCGTCCTGGAGATTGTCGCGGATGTCGGCTGCGCGTTCCTTGCCGGTGGAATTAAGCACCTGGCTCACCATAGCGCGGGCAGGCTCGTCAGCCCGGGCGGGCAATGGCGCCCAATCGTTCTCCTGGATAAATTTCGCCGCGTGGCGCCCGCCGCGGCGGCCGAATACCAGAATATCGACCAGCGAATTGGTCCCCAGCCGGTTCGCGCCGTGTACGGAGACGCAGGCAACTTCGCCCGCCGCGTAAAGTCCGGGCAGCGGCGTGTTCTTTTCGTCAATCACCACGCGGGCGTCAACGTCAGTGGGGATTCCGCCCATGGCATAGTGTGCCGTGGGTTGGATGGGGACCAACTGGGTGAGGGGCTCGATGCCCATGTAGGTTCGTACGAATTCCGTGATGTCCGGGAGCTTTTTATCCAGGACTTCCTTTCCCAGGTGGGTCATGTCGAGGTGAACGTAATTCTTCCCGCCGATGCCCCGCCCCTCGCGAATCTCGCGGTAAATGGCGCGCGAAACCATGTCGCGCGGGGCGAGGTCAAGCAGTGAGGGCGCATAGCGCTCCATAAAGCGCTCGCCCGAATTGTTACGGAGAATGGCGCCCTCACCGCGCGCCGCTTCGCTTAACAGGATGCCCATCTTGTAAATACCCGTGGGGTGGAACTGGAAAAATTCCATATCCTCCAGCGGAATCCCGCGGCGATAGACCACCGCCATGCCGTCGCCGGTCAACGAGTGGGCATTGGAGCTGACGCGAAACATCTTGCCGCAGCCACCCGTGGCGAACAGCACGGCCTTGGCATGGAAAGTGTGAATCTCCCCCGTGGCCAGGCACAGCGCCACCACTCCCGCACAACGCCCCTGCTCCAACAGCAGGTCGAGGACGTGATACTCATTGTAAAAGTGCACATCGTTCTTGATGCACTGCTGGTAGCAAGTCTGAAGAATCATGTGCCCGGTGCGGTCTGCGGCGTAGCAGGAACGCCGCACGGGCGCTTTGCCGAAATCCCGCGTGTGCCCGCCGAACGGCCGCTGAGCAATTTTTCCGTCAGGAGTGCGGCTGAAGGGCAGGCCCCAATGTTCCAGATCGTAAACCGTCTCGACGGCTTCCCGGCAGAGGATCTCCACGGCATCCTGGTCAGCAAGGTAATCGCTGCCCTTGACGGTGTCGAACATGTGCCATTCCCAATGGTCCTCTTCCAGGTTGCCGAGGGCGGCGCCAATGCCTCCTTGCGCTGCCCCGGTGTGCGAGCGCGTGGGATAGAGCTTGCTCAATACCGCCACGTTCCCGTGCCCGGCCAGTTGCAGCGCGGCCATCAGGCCCGCGCCACCCGCACCCACGATCACTGCGTCATACCGTTGGACCATGTGATTAAGCCTCGGAAAAAATTGTCAGTCTCGTGTCCTCAGTAAGAACCTTTTATGAGGTCTGAGGGTCGATGACTGAAGACCTGCTCATGAATTCGCACCTTCGCCCCACGCCCACTCACGGCGCCAGGGGCGGCTGGAACGTCAAGATGGCAATGGATCCCAGCGTCAGGAGAACAAACCCCAACACGAACAGCGAAGCCAGCGAGACCGCCCGCCACCCGCGGGGGCTGATGTAATCCACCAGCACGGTGCGAATGCCATTCACCCCGTGGATCATGGCGAACCATAACATTAGCAGGTCGTAGGTCCGCCAGAAGGGCGTGGCGTAGCGTGCCGCCACGAATTGGAAGTCAATATTATCGACGTTATGGATAATGTGCATGATCAGAAGATGGCCCAATGCCAGGAAAAGCAAGGCCAGGCCTGAAATACGCATGAAGATCCAGGCGTAAAGCTCCAGCCCGCTTTCCGGTCTCGGTTTTCCCGCTCCACTCATCGCTAACCCCCTACTTCACAATGAAGCTCAACATATAGATGGCCGTGGGAATGAAAAGAATTGTGAAGGTGATCCCCACCGCGTAGCTGAGCTTGCGGTGAAACGCCATGGTTTCCGGCCAGAAATCGGTGATACAGATTCGGAGGCCATTGATGGCGTGGTAGAAAACAGCCGCCACCAATGCCACTTCGCCCAGGCGAAACGGCGGGTAGCGATAGAGGAACAAAAGCCGGTTGAAAACTTTTGGACCCCAGCCGATCAGGGAAATATCCACAATGTGGATCAACAAGAATAGAAACACGCCAATCCCCGACAACCGGTGCAAGACCCAGGACCAGTGCCCGGGCCCGCCACGATAGGTCAGGTACTCAAGAGGTTTGACCATGCTCGTTCCATTCTCCCCATTTTTCTTGTTCCAGGGCAAGATTGCGTGGGATGTAAAGGCCAAGCTCAGGACAAGGCCCCGTAACCCGCCCCACACACCTTCCCCCAACATTCGCCCAACCGGCCATCGTACTCCAATCTTTCGTTCCAATGCAATTGAGCTGACTCGGTGGTAGTGTCCTAATTTGCGACGTAGCGCCGGGCTTTAGCCCGGCATGTGCCGCCCTAAAGGGCGGCGCTACATTCAAAATAGGACACTACTGACTCGGTGTTCAGGGCACCGTCAAAGTCTAATGGGGTTGAAAGGGCCCCCTCACCTGCCCTCCTCCGGCGGGCACCCTCTCCCCTGTGAGCGGGCTGTGATTTTGATTTCTCTCCCTCTCCCTTGGGGAGAGGGGGGACCGCAAGGCGGGGGGGAGGGGATCGCCCGGGAACAGATTGAGGAATAATCTCCTCAATTCTCATATGTGAACCGCATTGGAACTTATCGCTGGGTGGCGCTTCCAGCATTTTGTCGAGAAAAACGGCGCCGTCCGCCACGGCCAGTTCTTGACGCTGCAAACCGTCGAGAACCTGAACCTGGTTGTCCCTGGGCAGGCCGATCTTGATGATTCTTTGCACAAAATGGTGGCGATCGTTTGTCACCCAAGATGTCATCCTGCCGTCGGATTCGCGGACCACGCCATTCGCGGATAGAGAGGTGGATTTCACTGGGTTGTGGACGCTAATGACGAAGTTGGCGAGCCTTCCGGGATGCAGTTCATCGTTGGGGTCCGCGATCTCAGAACGGATCGTTACGCGATGCGTATTCGGGTCAACGGTTTCGTAGATCTTCACAACCCTTCCCTTTAAACACGCGGTCAGGATAGGAGATCACCCGGACCTCCACCGGCTGGCCCAAGTGAAAGAGCGGGATCTCACTTTCCATGACATTCGCCAGCATCCATTTGATCGAGACGTCCGCCACAGAGTAAGGCGCCGGCAGGTTTCCCGGCTGCACCAACCATCCCGGCTGCGCGTTCTTCGAGGTGATTTTGCCCGGAATGGGACTGCGCACGACGAGGGCGGGATCGATCTTGCGCGCGGCGATCATTGAATAGGCGGAGGCCGCCGGGCTGGGATTGTACCTCTCGCGGGCTCTGGTGAGGACTTATAACGGTGACCTCCGATACGAACCCGGAGGTAGACCCGCATCCATAGCATAGACGATTGCAGCTACGCAGAGCCGGAATCCAGGTTTCACGATACCTCCTTGTCGAACTAGACGTGGTTCCCCTTTGCCATCGTGGTGGATGCGGCGCCAGGAAAACCTCTTACCGGGAAGGACCACTTCTTCCCGAACGATGGAGAAGGAAAACCGCATGAAGGATTCCAACGCAACGAAGCACGACTAAGGATGCCCGGCGCTATGGATGACATGAACCCTGCCGACCTTACCGTCCTGCAGCCTCACTTTAATTCCGTGCGGATGAAACCCGGACTTGGTGAGAAGGTCCTGAACGATGCCTCGGGTCTGCTTCCCTGTGGGTTGGTCCTCTTTGAGGATAACTGAAACGTCTGCTCCACGCGCCACGTCACTCCGGTTCCGTCCATCCATGAGGTTTACCCTCCTTCACAGGCTCGTCAAAACTTCAATCCAAGTAAACTACCGCTAGGACTCCACCGCAATTGCCAAGATAGCCAAAGACGACGGCTGATTGCGCAGTCGGCAATGCAGGCTCGTCAAAATCCCGGCCTCGAGAGGAAGCGAAAACAGCAACGCTTGATATTGCTCACGAACGATGTCTTTGGTAAACACGAGGGCGCGCTGCGCCTCCGTGGCTTGGGGGTCAATTCTGGTGGCAACGGCGATGATGTTTGACTGCGCTACCTCGTAGCCATTCCGCAACGGAACTTCATGGCTCTTGCCCGACGCATAACGAAAGGTGTAATCCGCTATGGTTTCTCCGGCAGCGCCCACCACAGGGAAGCCTTCCGGCAGGGTGACCTGACCCAAAATATGCACTCGCGACCCCTCCAGGCCGACGGGAATCTCCACCTCTGGAACCCCCGGAGTCACCACCACGGGGCGAACGTATCCATTGACCACCGGTGCCCGGAACGCGACACCTGCGATCTCCACCTCCGAGCCTTGCCACAGCAGGAACTTGCTGCCGGTTCGCTTCCACTGGTCCCCTGCCATGGGCGCGGTCGACCAGAACTTGGCCATACGACCTTCGAAGTCCGCCCACGCTCTGATCCCCTCCGGTCGCTCAACGAGCGCCTGGAGATCAACCGCGCTGAATTTGTTCTTGCGCATCCAGGGTGACCATTTCAGGGGCGCCACAAGCGGGCGAGCGGCCGCCGGTTCGTTTTCATGGCGTCTCCCGGCAAACAAACGCGCGAGTTCCAGGTAAGGGACATCGCGGGGCTCGCGGCCTTCCGTGACCACCCCCGATTCCAGGACACCGTCACGCATCTCCGCGTCGATACGGCTGTACTGGCGCATGTCCTGCCAACTCCAGAATACGTGGCCGGCCAGCCGATTCGTTTCGATCAAGTCGAGTAAGCGGTCGACACTGTTTTGCATGACGATCTGCGACTGGCCGATCGCTTTGCCTCCCCACTCGGTGAACGTGAGCGGGCGGCTGGGACCATCAAACGCCGCTTCTTTATCAAAATCGTCTACGTCGAACGTGTAGGGATGCTGATCGAAGAAGTCCATCCCCGATTCTTCCAGGATGGGTTTGGCCTTCTCTTTCGGCATGCTGTTGGCCACGGAGACCAGCCGTCCAATCGGATCGAGCCGATTGCAAATCTCCTTGCCTTCGCGCAGGGTCTCCGCGGTAAGGGTGCATTCGTTCGAAAGCAGCCAGGCAAAAACCGCGGGAGAATTCCAGTCGCGCCGTATCACCCGCTCCATGATCCGGTACCCCAACTCGATCATCGTGCGCGGCATGGTCCGGAAGTCCATGTTCCAGTAACCCGGCTCTTCGCTGATCAACAATCCGTACTCGTCTGCGAGGTCCGTAAGATATCGATGATGCGGGTAGTGGACTTGGCGGATAAAATTGGCGCCCATCGCCTTGATCATCCGCATGTCCTGTTCCATCTGGCGGCGGGTAAGCGTGAAGCCCTGGTCTTTCCACATATCGTGCCGGGCCACGCCATTCAGGATCAGGCGCTTGCCGTTCAGAAGGAAGTCCGGGCCCTGGGTGACAACTTCCCGGAATCCGGTGCGGCAACTCCAGGCATCCTCGCCGTGATCGCTCTTGAGACGCGCGCGAACCTGATAAAGGTTCGGTTCCTCAGGCGACCACAATGCGGGGGCGTTGACCTGAAACTCCATTTCAACTTCGGTCATGCCGGAAGCGAAGGCAGTGTTCTTCTGCGTCCGGGCCACCTCCGTCCCGGCCCGCAGCAGCTTGAGTTCGATGCTTCCGGAAGTCTCCGTGCGGGAAGATACCATCACTTGCGCGCGGCACGCGGCCTGGGTGTAATCCGCGTTGAGTTTGTAGCCGAACCGGACGTTGTCAATGAACGCGGCGGGGCGCACTTCCAGGTAGACGTCGCGGATAATTCCTCCATAAGCCTCCCAGCCCGGGTTGACGCCGAGCGCCAACTCATCCTTACCGGCGCCGCTGGAATCGGGCGTAAGGTCCGCGATCGCCACCTGGATCGTGTTGGCGCCCTTTCGGGATGGGCGAGTGCAATCGAATTCGTATGGCACGTAGGGTCCCATGGTTCCGAGCTCCGTGCCGTTTACCGCAACCCGGCCAAAGTAAGTAATGGCATCGAAGTGCAGAATGGCGCGCTGCCGCGGGGAAAGCTCGGGAAGGAGAAACTCGCGCTGGAGCTGGTAGTGTCCGGATGGGCGTAGTGACGACGGCACTTCGACGATGTCGTACAACTCATCCCCCACCCGCCGTTCCCACTGGCCATTCAAGTCAACTCGCGATCTGGTTCCGGTGGCGGATTCTGAAGGCGCAGAAGCGAAGCCCCCCAGCGCGTGCGACAGCGCGGGCAAAACTGTTGACGCACCGAGCGTGCGAACAAATCTTCGTCGATTGAACATGGTTCACTAGCCTCTCACACCGCGACGCTTTCTGAAAAACTCCATGAAGCGCGGAAAAAAGGGAAACAAAACAGCCTCCGTCCGGTTGAAATTTCAGAATACCCCTACAGGACAAGCCGTCAATTTACACGTGATGCAGCACGGAGGCAATAAAGAACCGTGTCGTCCGCAATAAATCCGTACCTCCCAATTCATACTTTTAAATGACCGCAATGCACGGGGTGTGCGATCCCTTCGTTGATGCCGGAACTTGATTCCCTGCCCAACGTGCGGGTAGCCGTGTGAACCGGCAACATGGTCGCCACCTTCCGTCGGCACCGAGCCCTTGAATGATGGGGGGAACCGGTTTATTCTACGACTTATGACCTTAGAGGAATTCCGCCAATCCCTGCTACACGAGGAGCCACCCGGCAATCTGAGCTTTGCCCTCGCTGGCCTATGGTGGGACGCCAAAGGTAAGTGGGATCAGGCCCATGAATCGGCACAGCAGGATGAGGGCACCGCGGGCTCCTGGGTTCACGCTTACTTACACCGCAAGGAGGGGGATTCTTCCAATGCGGTTTATTGGTACCGTCGGGCTGACCAGCCTCCATGCCAAAGTCCGCTTGAGCAAGAGTGGCTTAAGATTGTCGAGTCGCTGTTGAGCGAGGCCGCGCCTGATTTGTAGGACAGCAAGGGAAGGGTAAAGCGTCACTGGGCGAGCCGGCGGAGCAGTTCGGGGTGACAGGCAATGAACTCATCAATGGCCACCTGAAAGGAGGTTTCCGGCGACTTCCCGTTTCGCTCCTTCAGGAAGGCGATGAATTCCTCCACCGCGGATCGCTCTGCCGGGGAAAGCTCCGAAACGAGTTGACTGAGATCTGCAGGACGCATGTTCCACCCGAACAAGAAAAGTATACACCGGCCATAAGCCGCCAGCAACGAGATGCCTATGGGGGTAAGGGAACGATCGTCGAGCGCGAATATACCGAGCCGGAGCGCGTGGCTGTAACGGCCCTCGAAGCTTGCCTTGACGCAGGAAGGGAGCGCCGGTCCTTGCTCGTGATGAACACGGCGGTCGTGGACCGCCGCTCCAGTTTTGGGGACGCACTTGCGACGTTTACCTAATCGGGGCCAAATTCAAGCTGCCGCACTCACACCGGGCTGCGCCCGCACACACATTACGTGTGGGGCACGGGCCTCGTCCAACACATCAACCGCAACCAGGCGGCGTCCGCGGCGGAGTTGGAGAACCGGATAGCTCCCCAGGGCACGGCGTAGTGGCGAACGGGGGAACTTTGAGGATTGGGTGGTGGAGGCCCGTTTCCCTGAGAGCAAAATGCTCCCCAAGACCGGCCCATGCGTGGGACCGCCGAGTCCCCCTCCTCCCAGGGTGCGAGGGGAAGGTAATTTTGGGGAAATCGAGGGCAGCAACTTACCATGGTAGTTGTCCAATCCGCTATTTTGCTGTCTGCCCTTTGATGGGCTGGGTCTTGTGCGCGCCCTTCATGGTATGTACTAGGAATCCGTCCGCACCCGGCAGCCACACTTCGGCCAGCACGTAATCCGTTACATATTCCGTGTAGGACGGCGCGAAGTTCCCGACCACGTCGAATACAAGCTGGGGTTCGGCGAGAGGCGGGCTCGGCTGCGCCAGCCTCTTCGTGAAGGGAACCGGAAATTCCTTGCCGGTCGCTTCCTGCCGCAGCGTAACATGACTATCGTCCTTTGGGACGACCGAGTATTCGCCTTTGGGAAGACTTTGGCCGCTGGTCTGGAATTTGAACGGGATTGTGAACGTTCCCTGGGCAATGGCCTCCGTAGTCCCCGCGACGAGGACCAAGGCCGTTGCCGCCACTGCCCAAATTGCCCAACTTTTCATCTGAACCCTCCTACTTCTGGGTCAACAACGAGCAACAGGTTGCGCAGAGCGAAGGTTTGCGCTTCGCCTCTCTGACCATCAACCCGCGCAAACTCGGAGAGCTGCGCTGTGCGCCAGCCGCCTCCAGCTAGGTGTACCATTCCTCCGTCGCACCGCCGCGAGACGCCTGAATGGAAGGAACGCCGTTATTCAAGGCGTCTTCCATGGCTGTGACGAACGTATCGATTTCCTCGGTTGTGGTGTAAATGTTCGGCGACACCCGGAGGCACTGATAATCAAAAACCTGGTTCGGCGGGGCTCCGCCGACGAGCCCGGCGACGATAATCCGGTACTTGTCCATCAGGAATTTCGAGAGGTCCCGGACGTCGGTCGCCTCGATGTCAACCGCGGCAACAGCCCAAGCCTGAGCCGGCTCGCTAAGATCCGTAAGTATCTTGATGCGCGGGTGAAGCCCCGGAGCTAAGTTTCGGTATGTCAGCGGGTATGCGGAACACGAACTCGCCAAAGGTCGGTATTGGGTCGGGGGCGATGGTTCTTCCGAACCGCGCCGGAAAAGTCACTGGCAGGAAATCCGTGCGTGCCTCGACTTCGCCAGCTTCCCCGGCTTGAGGAGGATCGAATCGGGAATACCAATCTTGCCTATATCGTGCAGCTAGACACGCCTCTCCAGTTCTTTAAGCTCCGTGTGGGAGAAATTGCAGCGCTTGGCAATTTCCAAGGAGTAGCCAGTAACCCGCCACGAGTGTCCTGCCGTGGCACTGTCGCGGAAGTCCAGGGTAGCAGCGAACGACGGCAACAGCAAAGATTCGATTTCTTGACTTTGCTGGACAAATTACTTAGTGTAGCGCCGAATTTATAAGCAGCTCACTATGGTCTCGATGTCCCGCGTTCGTCGCGTGACGTTTCTTTGGTTGGCTCTCAGATCAAGGATGAGTGCAATTGGGGGGAAGGACAATGAATGTTCGCAGGTTTTATAACCGCACACTACGGTGCTTCTTGATTGTGGCAGCACTAGGGCTCGGCTTCGCGGTTAAGGTCGCAGGCCAGTCCGACGCGAAGATGCCGGCTTCAACGCAGCGGCAAACGGATGGCGCGCAGCTACCCGCCGTCAGCCTTGATGGCAATTACTTTTCTCGCGAGGGGCATCGCTTCATTCCTGTGGGGGCCAACTGGGTTCCCGCCAAAGCGGCAATGGAGTGGCCCTACGATTGGGACCCGAAGGCGATTGAAGCGGACTTCGCGCGCATGCACGAACTGGGCTTCAATACCATTCGACTCGATCTCGTGTGGGCGTGGTTTGAGCCCCGGCCGAATGATTTCAATCCCGAAGCATTCCGCGGACTCGACTACCTGATTTCACTGGCCCACCGCTATCACATTTATCTCCACCCGATGCTTTTAATCGGAGGAGAAGTGGGCGAAGCCTATTGGGATGTACCCTATCGTCAGGGTCGTGACCCTCAATCGGATCCCTACATGTTGCGGCTGGAGACCGACTTCGCCGCCGAGCTTGCCCGCCGGTATGGAAAGGAACCCGCAATTCTGGCCTGGGATCTGACCGACGAACCTCCGTTCTGGATTGTGTCTGAAAGTACTACGGATTCCATAGCCACCAATTGGACACGGCTGATCACCGGGGCGATTCGCCGTCACGATTCCTTGCATCCCCTGGTGGTTGGGACCAGCATGGAAGACGTAGGGCACGGTCCCTTCCGTCCCGACATCATCGGCGACGAAGTGGACTTCTTCAGCGTGCATCCTTATTCGATCTATGCGCCGAAGCTTTTCCCCGATCCTATGCTCTCCGCGCGAGGCACGTATGGCGCCGCACTTGAAACGGCACTTTCGGCAGGCGCTGGGCACCCGGTGATGGTTCAAGAAATTGGAGCGTCTTCGGCACAGTACGAGCCTGAGCAGATTGCGAAGTACCTGGGGGCGAATCTGTATTCGGGGCTCGGTGCCGGGGCGAATGGATTCTTGATCTGGTGCTATACCGACGCGGCGCCGGAGCAGTTCCGCCGTGTCCCTTACTTGCGCTCTCCTCATGAAACCCAGTTCGGGTTAACGACATGGGATGGGAAGGAGCGCCCTGCGGCGGGAATGTTTAAAGATTTTGAAGCGATTGTGGCCAGGATGGATCTCAGCGGCATTGAGCCTGCCCTCGCCGACGCCGGCATCATCGTTCCCAATGAGTGGTCGAAGCCCTACGGCGACTTCTCGCGCTTTGGCCTGACGGGCCCGGTGATTGTGCCTTATACCTCCACCACGGAGGGAGGATCCGTCGCCGGCCAGGCGCTACCCCACCTCAGCGAGGATAATGATTGGTTGACCGGTGCGTGGTTGTCCTCTTTCGTCCTCGCGCGCCAAGCAGGCTTAAAGGCGGACTTCCCTCGGGAGTACAGCGACTGGCAGGGCTATCCTCTATTGTTGATGCCTTCGCCGCTGACCAGCACGGACAACTTCCTGGTGCACGTACACAGCGACTTCTGGGAAAAGGCCCGCCGGTATGTCGAGCAAGGAGGCGCCTTGTATGCCTCGGTTGCTGGAGACGCGGCGATTCCGGAGATGGCGAGCTTATTCGGTGCGCGCCTAAAGGACCATGTGCCCGTCAGTGACGTTACCCTGAAGGTCGTCTCCGCCTGGGTTGGCTTGAAGCCCGGCGAGGTCTTCCACTACTCCGCCCCAGGCAATTCCCACGAGGGAGTGGCGGTGCTCGAGGTTCACGGTGGGACGGTGATTGCCGTTGACCAATCCGGGAGACCGGCGCTCGTGGCGAACAGCCTGGGAAAAGGCAAGACTTTGCTGTGTGCGTACCCGCTCGAAAGCTATCTGGCCGGCGTTCCCGCGGTATTCGATCAGGAGGAAAACACGCACCGGATCTATCAAGCCTTCCGGGGCTGGGCGGGGGTCAAGCCGCGATTCCAGAGCGATCGGCCGTCCGTGGAAACGGTGTCACTCGATGCGAAAGATCACGGTTACGTCGTGACGGTGAATCATAGCGCGAACCCACAGCAGGTGACGGTGAGCTCCGCCTTTGCCTTGAAGTCAATTCAGCGGGTAACGCCCAACGGCGAGCGGCCGGTTACACTGAGTGGGTCACAGTGGATGTTGGAACTGCAACCCTACGAGTCGGCGGTTTTTGACTGGAGATAAAAAAGGGGAAACACTTTCCGCTATTTGACCGGAGGTATAAAGGCATGATTGGGGCCCTGGATATCGGAGGCACGAAGATTGCCGTGGGAGTCGTGGATGTGAGCGGCCGAGTGCTGGCAAGGAAGGAATGCCCCACCGATGGACCTCTGGGGTTCGATCATGCCATGCAACGGGCGAGTGAACTGCTGGCCCGGTGCGCCGATCAGGCTGGCGTCAAGCTGCGAGGGATTGGGATCGGCTGCACCGGTCCGGTGGATCCGCTGACGGGCACTCTCGGTGATATCAATACTCTGCCGGGATGGGAGGGGGGCAATCCCGTTAGCAGGCTATCGGCTGAATTCCACGTGTCGGTCGCGATGGAGAACGACGCGGATGCGGTCGCCCTTGGCGAGGTAGCGTGGGGGTCGGGAAAAGGCAAAGGCCGCATGATCTGCGTCACCATCGGCACGGGCATCGGTGCGGGCGTGGTATTGGATGGAAAGGTCTATCGCGGCGTGGCGCAATCGCATCCGGAACTTGGGCACCACATCATCGAGACATCGGGTCCGCCGTGCACGTGTGGGGCGCGAGGCTGCTGGGAGGCTCTGGCGAGTGGACCGTCCATGGTGGATTGGATCAAGACGATTGTGCCGCCTGATTACCCCAGCCATGACCTGACCGCTCGGGAGATTTGCACACGAGCGCAGGGTGGCGACGAATGGGCGCGGCAGGCGGTCGAGCGCGAGGCCTATTACTTGGGCGTTGGTCTTGCCAATCTTGTCACCTTGTTTGTTCCCGAGGCCATCGTGCTCGGCGGAAGCGTCATGAAGAGTGCGAGTTTGTTCCTCGACCGCATTCACCAGGTCATCCGTCAGAATTGTGGTCTTGTTCCGCATCAAAGCGTTGAGATCTCGCTGGCATCTCTGGGCCCGGATGTGGGCCTGATCGGCGCCGCCGAGGTCTGGCGCAACCACTTTGAGTACTGAGGAGATTTGCCATGGGTAACCCTGATCCAAAATATCGAATTATCGAAGGTGCGTATCTGCTGGACATCTTGGACCAGCCTCGCGCGCTGGAGGCCACGATCGAAGGGCTCAGCGCCCCTGATGCCTTGCTCCCTATTGCCGCTCAATTAAAACAAGGAACTCTGAAGCGGGTCGTGTTGACGGGAATGGGATCATCTTTTCATGCCCTTTATCCCTTACACTTACTCCTGGCTTCCCGTGGCTGCGCGACGTTGTGGGCTGAGACTTCGGAATTGATCCATTACCTTCCTCAGGTGCTCGACCCTGCGACCCTGATCATCGCGGTCTCGCAATCCGGCCGGAGCGCGGAAATCCTTAGTTTGTTGAACAAGAATGATGGCCGCGCCCAGATCATTGCCGTCACCAACACCACGGAGAGCCCTCTGGGCGCGGGCGCCGATGCCGTACTACTGACCAACGCAGGGGAGGAATTCTCGGTTTCCTGCAAGACCTATGTGACGGCGCTAGTGGTCCTCCGCCAGCTCGGCGCCCTCCTCGGGTATGCTGATCCCGGGACCCTTCCAAGCGAGCTCGAACAAGCCCCACCAGCGGCCGCAACGTATCTGAACTCCTGGCGGGATCACGTTCTGGAATTGGCGGTCGCCCTGGAAAACGTTCAAGACCTGTTTTTTGTCGGGAGGGGAATCTCGCTCGCTGCCGTTGGAACTGGAGCTCTCATCACGAAAGAGTCTTCTCATTATCACGCCGAGGGAATGAGCAGCGCCGCATTTCGGCATGGACCGTTGGAGATGGTGAGTGAAAAAACATTCGTCGGCGTTTTCGCCGGGGCCAAGGTGACGCTGGAGCTCAACGCCAAACTGGTTGAAGACATCCGCCGCAAGGGGGGAAGGGCTGAGTTAATCGGAGCGGAAGCCCAACGACCGTCTTTGTGGATTCCCGCGGTCCCGGACAGTGTGATTCCGATCCTTGAGATACTGCCAGTGGAAATGATCACCCTGGCGTTGGCGGCGCAGACGGGAAGGGAGGCAGGCCGGTTCAGCTTCGCCTCCAAGGTCACCACGATCGAGTGAAGCAAGCGGACGAGGAGTCACGTTTACGTATGAAGCGAAGCAAATACATGGTGGGTCTGGTTTTTGCAACCTTCTTTGTCATTTCGTTGCTTTCCAACATTCTTGGACCCATCATCCCCGACATCATCGGGAGCTTTCATGTCAGCATGGCGGCTGCCGCCTTGCTGCCGTTTTCCTTCTTTGTTGCCTACGGGGTACTCTCCGTCCCCGCGGGATTCCTGGTGGAGTTATGGGGGGAGAAATGGGTCATGCTGGTTTCCTTCGCCGTAGCGTTGGCCGGCTCACTGTTTTTCGCGCTGCTGCCCGTTTATCACGTTTCCCTGGTGTCACTATTTCTCATCGGCGGAAGCATGGCTGCGCTCCAAGTGGCCATCAATCCGCTGCTGCGGGTCGCCGGAGGTGAAGAACATTTTGCTTTTAATGCCGCATTTGCTCAGTTAATCTTCGGCTCCGCATCTTTTGTCAGTCCACAACTCTACTCGTACGTAGTTCTTCACCTTGATGGCCAACCCGACAACAAGAACTTCCTACTTCTTATCCTGCAACGGCTGGTTCCGGCTAGTCTGCCGTGGGTTTCCATGTACTGGATCTTCAGCGGGACGATCATCCTGATGCTGCTTACGTTATCGGCCTCCAGGTTTCCGCAGGTGAAGCGTACCGAAGAGGAGCAGGCTGGCGCTCTCAGCATGTACGGTCATCTCCTCAAAAAGCCGATCGTGCTGCTGTTTTTTGTCAGCGTATTCATGTACGTGGGCGCAGAGCAAGGGACGGCAGACTGGATTTCCCAGTTCCTCGCGCAATATCACGGATACGACCCTCATACGACCGGCGCGACCGTGGTGGCATGGTTCTGGGGGCTGCTCACCGCAGGCTGTGGGCTTGGCATGATACTGCTGAAGCTTTTGGATAGCCGGAAGGTCCTGCTGGGCTTTAGCATCGGGGCGCTAACAAGCCTGACGGTCGCCTTATTCGGGAGTGGGACCGCAGCGAAGCTGGCATTTCCCCTCACCGGCCTTTTCGCGTCGGTAATGTGGCCGATCATTATTTCCTTGGCCTTAAATTCTGTTGCGGAACACCATGGTCCGTTTGCGGGTATCCTCTGCACTGGCATTATGGGGGGAGCCGTGGTGCCCTTGATCATCGGTCGCCTCGGTGATTCTTTTGGGCTTCGCGCGGGGATGGGCTTCTTGTACTTCACATTTGGCTGGGTCTTATGCGTCTCCTTTTGGGCGAAACCTCTGATCGCGAACCAGACCATTGGCAATAAGAAGGCGCAATAGCCTTTCCCATGAAGCTGGCTTTGCGTCCCAAGTTTGCCGGGCTTTCTCTTAACTGTCAGGCCATCGTTGCATGGGAAAGGACGGCGGAGTCTGCGACCTCACGCTCCAGAATGTTCGATAGTGCCACGGCAACAGCGCCCAGTAGGCCTGGAGGGTTGGGGACTGAGGAGGGTGTGATCTCAACCGCTGCGAGGGTGGGATTGTGCATACGGCTACGAATCGTTTCCTGGAGTATGGGGCTAATGATGTTCCACGCCTGCGCCACGTGGCCACCAACGATGATGGTTTGCGGCGACAGTCCGTGGATGAGCCCAAGGATGCCGAGGCCCAGATAGCGGGCGTTCTGCGTGAGAGCCTCGAGAGCAGTGGGATTGCCGCGCATGGCCGCCGTAATAATGGTTGCTGCGTGCGTGCCCTCGCCTCCCGGAGCGCTGGCTTCGCCTCCCAGTTCAGTGAAGCGCCGGCGCAATGCCTTGTCCGACGCCAAGGATTCCCAGCACCCGAACGCGCCGCAAAAGCACGGCGGGCCATGGGGGTCCATGGGCATGTGGCCGAAGCCTCCCGTCCCGAGGCGCGAGCCGCGGTAAAGGCGACCCTCAAAAATCAAGCCCGTGCCGATGCCTTCAACCACCAGCACATAAACAATGTTTCGATAACCCAACAGGTTCGCCGAGCCCAACCAAATCTCGCCCAAAGCGGCAGCGCTGGCATCGTTCTCAACAAACGTTGGTACGCCCAGGCGCTCCTCGAATATCTGGCGAACCCGAACCGTCACCCAGCCCTGCTCCAAACCCAGGAGCATGCTGCCCTCCTGCACGTCGACCAGTTCGGGCACGCTCACGCCCACGGCGCTGAGTACCCGGTCTGGGGAAACTCTGGCCTCGGCAAGCTGTCTCAGAATGTCGTCACAGAGTTGGTGAAGGAAATCTTCCGACTCGGCTGCGGTAGGGAGGGTTCGCCAGAGAATTTGCCGGCCACTAAAATCAGAAACGGTGTAAGAAGTCTGCCAAACGCCCAGATCGACCCCTAGAACAGACATCTTGTCTGGATTTATGGCAAGGAAGGTGGGACGGCGCCCCCCCGTGGAGGGCCCCGTTGACCCCTCGGAAATCATCTCGTGAGCCAGCAGGCGCTTAACGATCATCGTAACCGTGCTGGCATTCAAGCCGGTCAGTTTTGAAATCTGGACGCGTGAGATCGGCTGGCACTGGCGGATGACGTTGAGAAGGCGGAGTTCATTCACGATGCGAACATCCCGCGTCCCCAGACTCTGAAATGAGAGATCGGGCATGTAGATCCAGCTCCTCGTCTGCATCTTAGCAGAATCTACGAGGAAGAAAAATCAAAGTTAATTCATCACATAAAAAAAGTATTGACAGTGTCCCTCGCCCGTGTTTAGATACGCCGTCGTTGGTCAGGTGCATGGGCTCAGAGTCATTTTGTCGCGGAGGCAGCCATGATTAAACGGAGCAACACTTGGTGTTTCTCGAAGTGCGTTTGGGTATTTTTGTCGTTGGTTGCGTCAGGTTGGTTTTCGCTCGCGCCGAGTTACGGGCAAATGGTAAACGCAACCCTCTACGGGTCAGTCACTGATCAGAGTGGCGCGGCCATCCCGGGAGTGCACGTAACAGTCACCAACCAGGAAACAGGAGTCGCCAACAAAGGGGCCTCCGATGCGGCGGGCAGCTATTCTTTCCCGTCGCTCGCCCCCGGAACATACAACATCATGGCGGATAAGCAGGGTTTTAAGAGCAAATCCATCTCTGGCATCACCCTACTCGTTACCCAGCAGGCACGCTTGGATGTGCAGCTTGAGGTCGGACAAGTTACGACGCAGGTGGAAGTGAAAGGTGCGGCGCAACTTGTGGAGACCAGCACCGCCAGCGTGGGTACAGTGATCGGCGAGCACCAAGTGGAGGATCTGCCCTTGAATCTGCGCCGCCTGACCTCCCTCGCGACCTTGGTTCCTGGGACCATCGCGGCCGGCTCCTTCGGGTATGCCGCCTACATTGTGGGCGGGTCCCCCTTCAGCGAATCGACGTACGTTTCCGGGGGCGCGCGCGATTCCAGCAACACTCTGCTGGTTGACGGGATGGAATCGAGGGCCTATGACACGGGAGGGTTTGGCCTCGCGCCCCCCCCTGACGCCGTCCAGGAGTTCAAGATTCAGACCAACATCTACTCAGCGGCATTTGGCAAGACGGCGGGCTCGACCATGAACCTGGTGACCAAGTCGGGCAACAACGGGCTTCATGGCGACGTTTATGAGTTCCTCCGTAACAACGATGTGGACTCACGGAACTTCTTTGCCGATAACCAGACCGATCCCAACAGCGGCGCTGAAATCCCCGGGTCCGCCCGCCCTGAGTATCGCCGCAATCAGTTTGGGGTCACCGGTGGCGGACCGATCATAAAGAACAAAACCTTCATTTTCGGGTTTTATGACGCCCTGCGAGAGGTAAAAGGTCTGTCGCTTGGCAACTTCGTACCCACCGACTTGGAAAGGCAAGGGAACTTTAGTAGCGCGCTCACGGGCCAGGTCGCCAACCTCTGCAGTGCCAGTGGTAGTGCCGCTCCCTCGAACCTGAATTACGACACCGGCCAACTCTTCTCCCCCGGCACGGAGTCTCTCTTCACGTGCCCTCAAAACCCCGCGACGCCCACGGTCGCACCCCAGACTATACTGGTGGGAAACCCTGTTCCGGGGAACATCATTACCAGCATCGATCCGGTCGCCCAAAAGGTGCTAGGGGATTACCCTGAGCCCAACCGTCCAGGGTTCCCCAATTACGTCAACCAAACGCCGCGCGACCGTTCCGACAACCAATTCGGGCTTCGGCTGGACCACAACCTTGGGAACAGAGACCGGATTTTCGGACGCTATCTGTTTGCCCAGTCGAACATCACCGACCCCTCGGCGGGTTACAGTTCTCTTCCGGGCTTCGGCGACAGCATCTTTTTCCGCGGGCAGAATGTGACCGCGAGTTGGTTCCACACCTTTACCCCTCAGCTTCTCAACGAGTTTCAAGTCGGGTTTCAGCGCAACAATCCGGTGGAGAATTGTCTGACTTGCACCAAGTCGGGCCAGTTGGAGAGTTATGGGGTTCAGGGCTTGGTGCCACTCGGTCCAACCATGGAAGGGGTCCCGTACTTCGGATTCAACAATTTCGGTGGGGTCGGGGATTCCGGATACCGTCCCATTAGCAACGTGGAAATGACCGAAGATTACCGGGATAACGTCACTTGGACGCATGGCCGGCATACCGTCACTGCGGGCGCAGACCTACAGTGGCTGCAAAATCTTCGTCAACAGAACCCGTATTCTCCACGCGGGCAGTTCACCTTCAACGGGCAGTTCTCGTCCTTGGCGGGAGAGGTTCCGGGCGTCGGCGGAGTCTCCGATTTGGCGGACCTGCTCCTGGGTTACCCGAGCTTTGCCTCCCGGTCTTTGGGCTACAAAGACGTAAACCAGGTGGGCAGCACTTTCTGGAGTTACTATGTCCAGGACGATTTTAAGGTCAGCTCCAACCTGTCCTTCAATCTAGGCCTTCGCTACGAGTTCCGGGGGAATCCGATCGACAAAGCCAACAATATTGTGAGCTTCTTTCCACTCGGGGCGCCATTCTCGGGGCCCGGGAATGCTGCTCTGCTCACAGCTCTACCCGACGCGACGAATGATGCGCTGTGCAGCGATCCGACCCATTCCAATCTTGTTTCTGCGACCGGACAGTGTTTGATCGTCAGCTCTGCCGACCGCGCGCAGAAAGGCTTCACCGGCCACACGCGCCAAACCCTGGTTTTCCCCGATTGGCGCGACTGGGCTCCCCGCCTCGGGATAACCTGGCGGCCCACGTCATCGGACAAGTTCGTGATTCGCACCGGCTATGGCGTTTTCTACGATCTGTCGAACCTTAACGTGAAGGAGTTCGTGAGCGGCAATCCCGTCTTTGCGCCCACCCAAATCTTCAATACCAGTTTCGGGGACCCACCTCCCACTTACAACAGCGTGCCGGTAACTACCGCAAATGCCTTTGCCACCGGAACTGTGCCGCTTCTCAATCAGCAATATGCTGCTCTTTGGGTGGAGCCCAATTTTGTGACTCCACGGGTCCAGGAATGGAGCTTCGGAATTGAATCCCAGCTCAGCCGGGACTATGCCATCGAAGTTGATTACGTCGGTACGACGGCGCATCACCTGGACGCCCTCCATTTGTTCGGCAATCAACCGGAACCGGGGGTGGGTGACCTGCAGTCGCGCCGGCCCTACGTTGACTTCAACAGCTTGGCATATTTCACCTCCGACGCCAACTCTAACTACAATTCGTTGCAGGCCAAGCTCACTAAGCGGTTCACCCAAGGGTTCTTGCTCCTGGCCTCATACACGTGGGCCAGGGGTTTGAGCGACAACGAAGGGAACGAGGGCTCTTACGGGGTGGGCGGAAATGAGCCCCAGGACACCAACAACTTCGAGGCGAACTATGGCCGCGCCGTCAGCGACGTCCGACAACGCCTGGCGCTAAGTTCCGTCGCGCAGTTGCCGGTCGGGAAGGGTAGGCGCTTTTTGGACCGTCCGGGCGTCGCCAATGTAATTCTGGGCAATTGGAACGCTTCGGGAATCTTCTCCCTGCAGTCGGGCTTTCCGGTATCCGTGTATTCGTCGCAGGATTTCTCCAACACCAACTCGCAAGGCCCGCGTCCCGACCGCATCTGCCAGGGAGATGGCCCGCGTACCGTCGGGGACTGGTTTAATACGAACTGTTTCACAACCTCACTCCTCGAGGCGGCATTGACCGCCGGTCAGCCGCGCTTCGGAAACTCCGGCCGGAATATCCTGGATGGCCCCGGAATGGTGAATCTCGATCTTGCACTCTATAAGGAATTCCGCTTCGGTGACCGCTTGCATCTGGAGTTCCGGTTCGAAGCCTTTGACTCGCTGAACCACCCGCTCTTCGGGCTACCCGATTCCGCGGCAGGGACGGGCAACTTCGGCGCCATTGGGTCAGCAAGCGACGGTCGCGATGTGCAATTCGGGTTGAAGCTGGTTTATTGAGAAATACCTGCCTGACCTTTAGACTCACAGCCGCGCCCCGCGAGGGGCGCGGGATCCCATCGATTTGGCATTTGGAGTATCCGACCTTTGGACAATTCCCTCACGTCTGACATGAAAGAGATCTTCCGTGCTGAGTGCCTGGAGCAGCCCGCGCGCCTTGCCGAGGTGTTTCGCACCTACTCGGCGGACGGCAAAATCCGCGAGGAACTGGAACGCCTGAAAAAGAGTGTCTCGGGGAGCAAGCCCCTGGTGTGGTTGGGGATGGGCGCCTCCTATTGCTCGGCGATTTCCGGAGCGACCGTGCATTCCCTCGCCGGCCGTCCGTCGTATTGCGTGGAGGCGAGCGAGTGGCTGCACTTTGCTTCTTCCACCTGGGACCGTGTCGGGGGCCCGATTTTGATTACGACTTCCGGGGAGAGCGCGGAGTTAGTCGAACTCTGCCGCCTGCCGGACAGGGGGCCGCGCATTTTGATCTGTAATGACCCGGAGAGTTCCTGCTGGAAGGCCGCGGATTTCCATTTGCCCATTCTGTCCGGGATTGAAAAGGGTAACGCCACTCAATCCTATTCAAACTGCACCGCAGTTTGCACTCTTCTGGCCTTGGAGCTTCTGGGCCGACCCTGGCAAGCCGACGTCACGCAGGTCTTGGACGCCTACGCGGCAAGTCTCGATCTGGCTTTTGGCCGAGGCCGCGACATCGAAGAGTTCTGTCGCGGCCAGAAGACCCTGGAGATAACGGGCCGCGGGGCGGCGGTCGGCGGCGCGGTGATGGGTGCGCTTTGCGTCAGAGAAATGACCACTTGGCGGGCTACAGGTCTCTCGGCAGGGTCTTTCCGTCACGGGCCTTTCCTGGATGTTGATTCCACTCACGTGGCGATGATCCTCGCCCTGGGTACGACGGGGGAAATGGGTCGCCGCTTGGCCTGGGACTGCGTCGCGAAGGGGGGCAAAGCAGTCCTCGTCGTGGATCAGGATCCTGTAGAGAATGTCGGGCGCCTATTGACGATCAAGATCCATGCAGTGCCAGAGGGGTGGGAGGGGCTGACCTCCGTGCTGGTTCCCCAAGCCCTTACCCACGCGTTGATTGAGCGCTTGGGTAGCAGGTATGTCAGAAGCTCCACCACCATTGAGTAGGATTGGCGCACCCCCGCGAACGAGCATGATGTTCCTCAGCATCAACCCGACGGCCACAGTCAGTCGTGACCAAGCACGGTCACCAGCATCACCCGACGTATGGCGAGCTGCGCGGCAAGGGCCAGAAAGGCAATATGCGGAAAAACCTCCCGCCCCGCTGGTTGGTAGGCATCGATCTAGGCGTTACCCATTACCGCATCGGAGTTGTGGAAGCCTCGACCGGCAAGATTCACCAACTAACCAAGCTAAAAACTAACGGATTCACCCTTCCTAAATTCTGCGATGCGCTGGTCAAGGTGGCGCGCCCTTATCGGAAACACCTTGCCGGAATCGGCGTGGCCGTCCCCGGATTTCCTGATCAAAGCCAACGCCGCGTACTGACCACGTGCGGGACGGTTCCGTTCCTCGAATCGTGTGATGTCGCGGATGCCGTTGAGGAACGGTTGGGTGTCCCAACCTGGGTGGACAACGACGCGCGCGCGCACGTCGTGGGTGAATTTCAATACGGCGGCTGGGGCAAGCCACGCTCGCTAGTGGTCATGACGCTTGGGACTGGCGTGGGCTTGGCCTGGCTCGTCGAAGGCCGGGTTTACCCGCCTCCGGACCATGGCGCGCAGGGTGGGCACATGTCCACGTTTCCGACAACGGGCAACCCCTGCTACTGCGGCGTCTCAGGGTGCCTGGAATCACTCGCGGGCGGGACAGCGATAGCGGCGGCCGCCAATGAGTGCCTGGCGCGCTTCTACCCTTCCAAGCTCCGCTCTCCAGCGGATGCTGAGCAGATCTGCCGCCTGGGTGCGTCCGACGCCTTGGCGCACAAATGCATCGGGCGGGCCATTGAGGCGCTACGCGGCGCGCTGCACACGATTCACCACCTCTACTTTCCGGATGTGCTGGTACTGGGAGGAGGCGCCTCGCTCGGCTTGTGGCCGCACCTCACTTCACTGCGCAAATGGTTCGCGCGAGCTGAGCGCTTTGATGGTCGGCGCAACCGCCTGGTGCTCTCCCGCCTCGGAGATAAGGCCGGCGTGCTGGGAGCTGCGGCCCTCGCTCTCAGCAAACTCGAGCCGACGAAATGATCGGTTATGAACTTTTCCCCCAATGCCTAAATGGATCTGCAGGGCCTGAGGAGGACGTGATGCATCAACCAGGAATCAGGAAGAACGGATTTCCTTCCGACTCGCACCGTTACGGGCAGGGAGGGCGGAGTGGCTTGGCCCTCATCCTGGGGGCGCTCGCGTTATTCATGGGCACAGTCAGCAACGCGCTGACCCCTACTCAGTCACAGCCCAAAGCGGGCCCGGCTGTTGCCGCGAATTCCTTCACAACCTCCGAAGCGCACGGACTCTGGACGCATTTCCGGCCTCCCGATGGCGTCCCCAATCTTGCCCTGAAAAGCGCGGGAGCGTGGGCCACGGCCTCGAGCACGGCAGAGAAATTCGATCCTAATGGCGCCATCGATGGCAACTGGACCGTGCGGGATTGGGGAAAGGGGCACGGGTGGCAGAACGCTAAACGTCACGAGTATCCCTCCTGGCTCGAGATTCACTTACCGCGTGAGGAGGAGATTGATACCATTGTCGTGCAAACGTTTCCCGAAGTCTCGCGAGGGGTGAACTGGGCGGGAATCCGCAATGCCGACATTCAGGCGATGTATGAAGGCAAATGGACCAACCTCGGCTCCTGGGGAACCATCCGCGCCAACGTGAAGGGAACCATCGTGCACCGCATCGCGCCCTTTAGGACCGGCGAGCTGCGGGTTATGGTCCTGGGCGCAAACACCGGCCAGCAGGAAGACGTCTTCTATGACGATGATGACTTTGCTCGTATTTTGCAGGTAGGTCTTTATCGAGTTAAAACTCCCTATCCGTTCGTAGACGAAGAGGTCAGTGCCCGCGTGGAGCGCGGCCCCATGGGCGCGGTAGCCATTTATCGCGACGACCTGCCAGTGAAGCCGGCGAATCCTTCGTCGCCCGAGGCGGTCGCCGCGCTCTTTCGGAAGGGAGGCTATGGTTTAACCTTCCTCGATTCCAAGGCGCTTTGTGTCCCGGAGATCTTCAACCGTAAGAACTTCGACGTTTTCGTGCAGCCGTACGGGTCGCCTTTTCCCGTGGAGAGCGCGCTCTACCAATTTCTCTCGGATGGTGGTCATCTGATCACGCTCGGTGGACATCCGTTCCGGCAGGCTTTGATGTTCGACTTCCAGGGAAAACTGGTGGATGCCGGTTACGACGCGGGCATCACCACAAGCGTGGCGCGGCAGTCGGACTACAAGCTGCCCTTCCGCGAGCAATTAGGAATGTTTTACACCGGCTTCGAGCGCCTGGAGAATGTGGCGTATGTGACGCCCGCACCGGACCAGGAGATTGTGAAGTCGTCCTTTAAGCTGAACGCGCACCTGGAAGGGGCCGTGGCTGCGGCCTACGTGGGCGAGAGGATATCCGTAGACGAAGGCGAACGCTTGACCCGCGAGGGAACCTTTGCCGCCTACGCGAATGCCGCGCGCAGGGGAGTCTCGAATTTTGCCTCGATCGTCAACGATTCACTCGGGGGGGTGAGCTTCAACGACCAGGATGGCTACATTTTCAACTGGCCGCGCGCGCGCTGGACTCCCCTGGTCAACTCCTACGATCGCCTGGGTCGCTTGCGTGGTTCGGTGGTCAGCGTGCTGGCCAACTATCGCGGCATCTACCGCGGGTCGGGCTGGATCTATTGCGGCGTCGAGAATATGGATCTCTTCTCCGCGGAGCACCCCGAATTCGGCCAGGTTCTGCTGGATGCAGTGCGTTACCTGGAATCCGGCGCGAGTCTCCATGACGTGCTGCCTGACCTGGATTGCTACTACCAGGGTGAGACGGCCAAGCTGGCGACGACGGTGGAAAATTATCGGCCCAGCGTGCGGCATCTGTCAGTCAACTTTGAGTTGATTCCTTCCGGGGCCAAGTCCCCGGTGTTCGCCAGGCGCGTAGAGCTGGATGTGGCGCCGAATTCCAACGCACGCCCCTCCGTATCCTGGACCCCGCCGCATTTTGATTCCGATTATTACCTGATTCGCGCCACGCTCTATGATGGCCAACGCGTCCTCGACACGTCGGAAAGCGCCTTTGTAGTGTGGGACCCCCGCATCATTGCCCAAGGCCCCACGGTAGACTTCCACGACAATTATTTTCACCGCAATGGCAAGCGCCAGCTTCTGATTGGAAGCCGTACCAACGGGATTGAGCCCAAAGGGCAGGTGGATGAAGACGTACTTGGCTGGGAACGGCAATATTCCCAGATGTATGACAACGGTATCCGGGTCTTCTCCTCGGTCTACTTCAGTATTTACATTTCCGGCCTCGCCTGGGGCGAGCCGCAGACTCCGATCATTCCTTTGCCCCTGCAACGCCAGATGGACGCGCAGGTGTTCCTTGCGCAGAAGCATCATTTGATCTGTGCTCCTGACGTTTTCTTTTTTGCCAAGAATGCCGCTATGCAGCGCATGGAGTTGAGCCGCCGCCTCTGCGAGGAACTCGGAAAACGCTATGCCTCCGTGCCGGGAATGATGTTCTATATTTTCGACGATGGCACTCCCAAGACTCCGTTGCGACAGTTCCAGGACTGGTCAAGGAACTGCTTGGACGGATTTTGGAGTTCGGGACGCAAGTACATTGTGCTGGCTGAGACCGAGGGCGTGGGAATGGAACGCTACGGCAGCCAGGCGCTGGCGATGCCGGCAAACGGCAACTATCAGCCTGGACAGCCCGCGATTTTTCGCACTCTCGACATGCGCGCCGCGGGGAAGAGTTTTCACCTTTCCGAGTTCGGCGTGAACTCGCCGGGCGCGAAACCCAGTGACATCGATCTACACACATACCCGGGCAACAATGTCTCCGGCTCGGTCGCCGGCGACTATAGTGTTTATCTGACGCAGCCCCACTTCAATTTTGGCCTTGGGGGGGCCTACGTGCTGGACTGGGTCTGGAAAGATACCGCGCACCTGATCTTCCCGTGGGGAATTACCTATCCCAACGACTATCTTGCTACTCAACCACTGCTGGCCTTTCGCAACGATAGTTATTTTCTCCGGCACTTCCAGCCCGAGTTTCATTTCCCCAAAACGCTGCTGGTGCTTCCCAAGCAGCGGGTCATTAAGGATGAAGCTGCCTACCTGCCCGGCCTGCTGGGCATCGTGAACACACTCTTTGACCGTGGCGTGCAGTTTGCCACCATCGATGATACCGACCTTGACCGTATTCCCACGGGGCCGCACGTCCTGATCTACCTCGACCCGGAATACGCCGTGCCCGAGGCGCTGGCAAGACTTCAGGCCCGCGCCGAGGCCGGAGACGATGTCTTCATTACGGGCGATTTCAGCAAGCCGCTTGATGTCGACGGCGCGCGCCAGACCGAACTCTTTTCGCGTCTAGCCGGAGTCCGCTGGCTGGGAGATTATGAGCGCGGCAGTGAAATCCCGCTGGCTCCCGTTCTAGGCGCGGGAGTCCTTAACCCTTACCTGGGTCATCCGCGCAGCATGTTCGAGGCCGATGGGGCTCAGATCCTTGCGCGCGATTCCGAAGGTCATGCCGTGATTGCCGTGCGTGACCTTGGTTCCGGGCACGTGTTCTTTACTTCGGATTCCGGTCTGGACGGAGAGCGGCGCGCTCTCGATGATTTTCTTCAACTTCGTTCGGTGCCCGTCACCGATCTCTCTCCCAAGCAGGCAAATCGCGATATCTTTGAAGTTGACCGGATGGGTGGCGGAAAGATTTATACCTTGGCGGCGACTCGTCCCGACGGCGAGAAATACGCGCTCAACGGTCCCTGGATCGATCATCCGGAGAGCTTTGTGCTCAACACCGGAAATCAGCGGATCGATGTGCCCCTCGGCGCTTTGGGGCTGTCGCTGCTTGCCACCCGCCAGGATGGCCTTATCGATGCGTTGGAGGGCCAGGGCAATTTTAGTGCGGATGGCGTCACCCTGCTGCAGGCCCAGCCGCATGTTATGGTCATGTCGCTGGACGATGCTGAGTTGAGCAAGTCGCATGCGGTTGCCCTGTTCGCCCTGGGTGAAGGCAAGGTCGCTCTCGCCCTTCCCGACGATGTGGATCTTGTGGAAGTTGGAGAGATAACCGACGGGCAATTCCACGCGATGGAGGAAGTCAAAGCCACTCGCGAAGACGGCCGGTTGACCTTTCAGCTTGATGACGTGCAAGCCCGCGGCGTGCTGCTGATTACCTCCAAGACGGAACGGGACCACGCGCGGCAACTGATGACCCAGGCATTGCAGTAATGTGCCGATCCGGGTTTTACAGGCTGCGGAAAAGTGGCCCGGGGGTGATAATCACGCCGGGGCGCCTGTATCCACCCCCGTCGCTTCCGCGCCGGCCCCTCCTAAATTAGGAGGGAGTCTTTGTGGCACGGGCATTTGAAGGTGTGAAAAAATCCCGTTGTAGCCGCGGTCTCCGACCGCCGGCTTTGAAAATCAGCAACTTCGGCGGTCAGAGACCTCTGCTATAAATCGCGGCGCCGATTTTTTCACACCTTCTTTCGCTCGTGTGCGCGTGCGTGGCCAGGATGGCCATGGCATAAAAGCCAAGGCACGAAAGCACGCAGTGCGGACGCTCATGCTTCCCCAAGCGCTGAGGAGAACGACGTGCATCGACCAGGAATCCTGAAGAATAAGTCTCTGCCCACTCACGGGCGGCGGCGCGGGCTTGCTTTGATTCTTGGGGTTTTCGCCTTCCTGATGGGTACGGTTACCAGCGCGTTGACGCCCGTCCAGTCCCATCCCAATTCGGCCCTCACACCGGGAAAAGGTTCCTTTACAACCTTCGATGTGCACGGATTCTGGACGCACCTGAAACTGCCGGCAAACGAGGTGAATCTCGCCTCCCGAAGCGCGGGAGCCTCGGCCTCGGCCTCCAGCACGGCGGCCAAATTCGATCCTGCTGGCGTCATCGATGGCAACTGGACCGTACAGAGTTGGGGAAAGGGGCATGGGTGGCAGAACGCCAAGCGGCATGAATATCCGTCGTGGTTGGAAGTCTGCCTGCCCCACGAAGAGGAGATCGATTCGATCGTGATTGCCACTTTCCCCGAGGTCGTCCGGGGCGTGAACTGGATGGGCATCCGCAACGCTGATATCGAGGTAAGGATTAAAGGACAATGGTTCAAGGTGGGCGGCCGCGCTACCACGCGCGCCAACTTGAAGGGAATTATTTTTCTTCAGACCCCGCCGCTGCATATCGATGCCGTGCGCATCAACATTGTGGGCGCCAATACCGGCAGCCAGGAAGACATCTATTACGACGATGATGACTTTGCCCGCATCCTTCAGGTGGGCGTGTACCGGCTCCGAACCCCTTATCCCTTTTCTGACGAAGATGTGAGCGCGCGCGTTGAACGCGGCCCGCGCGGAAGCGCGGCCATCTACCGTGATGAATTGCCCGTAAAGCCCCGCAATCCCTCTTCGCCGGAGTACCTTGCCTCCATTTTTCGCAAGGCTGGCTATGGTGTGACGTTTCTTGATTCCAAAGCGGTGATGGTTCCGGAAATCCTGAACCCGCGGAATTTTGACGTGTTTGTACAACCCTACGGCGCGCCTTTCCCGGTTGAGAGCGCGCTATATCAGTTCCTTGCTGGCGGCGGCCACCTGGTCACGCTGGGCGGACATCCCTTTAAGCAGGCGCTGATGTTCTCGCCCGAGGGCAGGCTGGTGGACGCCGGTTACGATGCCGGCATGACCACCACCGCCACGCGCCAGTCCGATTACAAGCTGCCTTTCCGCCAGCAACTGGGCATGTTCTACACGGGCTTTGAGCGGTTTGAGGATGTGGCGTATGTGCGGCCTGCGCCCGGCCAGCAGATCGTCAA
Source organism: Terriglobia bacterium (assembly GCA_049519635.1). Taxonomy (GTDB): domain Bacteria; phylum Acidobacteriota; class Terriglobia; order UBA7540; family UBA7540; genus Bog-366. The sequence continues at coordinate 55,591 of JBEKQO010000024.1, forward strand.
GGACCAGTTCAAGATCAACACTCACCTGGAAGGCGAAGTCGCGGCAGGGTATGTGGGCGAGCGATTGTCCCTGGAAGACGGTGAGCAACTGGTGCGCGAAGGCACCTTTCCGGAATACGCTCAGCGCGCGCGCAGGAGCCTCGCGAACCTGGTTTCCGTCCTCAACGCTTCTCCCGACGAAGGCGGCATGGATTACCTATCCGGCTACGTCTTCAATTGGCCGCGCGCCCGCTGGATGCCCCTGGTGAATGCCTACGACCGATTGGGCCGTCTGCGTGGAGCGGTGATCAGCTTGGTCGCAAACTTCCGCGGACCGTATCGCGGCTCAAGCTGGATATTTTGCGGCGTCGAGAACGAAGACCTGTTTACTTTGGAGCACCCGGAATTCACGGCGGCGCTGCTCGATGCCGTCCGCTCCCAGAGTACAGGGATGGCATTACACGACGCCCTGCCGGAAATGGACTGCTACTACCAGGGCGAGGCGGCGCGGGTTGCCGTGACCGTGGAAAACTACCTGGCCAAGCCCCGCCGGGTGAGCGTCAATTTCCAGTTGATTCCCTCGGGCGGCAAAGTGCCGGCGTTTGAAAAGCGCGTCACCGTGGATGTCCCGCCAGATGGGAAGGTGCGAGCGTCGGTCCACTGGAGGCCCGCTCACTTTGATTCCGATCTGTACACGATTCGCGCGACTCTCTGGGAAAGCGACCGGCAGATTGACGCCGCTGAGAGCGCCTTTGTGGTTTGGGACCCAAAAATTATCGCTCAGGGGCCAAAGGTTGATTTTCATGACAGCTACTTCCAAGTGGGTGGGCGCTCGCAGCTTCTGATCGGAAATCGCACCATGGGATTCCAGCCGCATGGGCAGGTTGACGAAGACGTGCTGAGCATCGACCGGCAGTACGCGCAGATGCATGAATACGGGATGAAAGTCTTTTCGCCGGTTTTCTTCAGCTTCTACATATCGGGGCTGGCGTGGGGTGATCCGCAGACGCCCGCCGTTCCGCCGCAGCTTCAGCGGCAGATTGATGCCCAGGCGCAACTGGCGCAAAAGCATCACCTGATCTTCGCCCCCTGCCTCTTCTTCATCGCCAAACGCATGGCGATGGCGCACCCGGAATTCAGCCGACGCATCTGCGAGGAGATGGGAAAACGCTATGCGAGCGTACCGGGAATGATGTTCTACATTTTCGACGATGGCACGCTCACGACTCCGCTGGAGGATTTTGAGGATTGGACCCAGCAGTGTACGGAAGGCTTTGCAGCATCGGGGCGCAACTACGTGGTGCTGGCGGAAACCGGGGGGATGCGGCAGGAGCGCTACGGCAGCCAGGCCCTTACCATGCCCGCCAATGGGAATTATCATCCCGGCCGTCCCGCCTTCTACCGCGGGATGGACATGCGCATGGCGGGGAAGAGTTTTCACCTGTCCGAGTTCGGAGTCAATTCCCCCGGCGCCCAGCCCAGCGACATTGACCTGCACACCTACCCCGGCTATAACGTTTCCGGATCTCCCGCGGGGGACTACAGCCTCTACCTGATGGAACCGCACCTGCTCTTTGCCACCGGCGGCTCGTATCTGGTGAACTGGATGTGGAAAGACACCGCGCACCTGCTTTTCCCCTGGGGTATTAACCACGCGAATGATTACACTCCTACAAAACCCATGATTGCTTACCGGAATGAAAGCTTCTTCCTGCGCCGCTTTCAGCCGGAGTTTAATCCGCCCAAAGTGCTGGTGGTGTTTCCACGGGCGCGCCTCGAACGGGATGAGAAGACCTATGCCGCCTATCTGCACGGGGTGATGAATGTGCTGTTTGAAGCCGGCGTGCAGTTTGCTGCCATTGACGATGGCGATCTCGACCGGATTCCCGCCGGCCCGCACGTGCTGATCTACCCTGACCCGCACTATGCCTCGCCGGAGGTGCTGGCAAAGCTGCGGGCGCGGGTCGAGGCCGGTGACGATCTTTTTCTCAGCGGCGATTTCAGCCAACCACTCGAGACGGGCGGGCCTCGGGCGACAAATTTATTTACCCATTTTGCCGGACTCAAATGGGTGGGCGATTACCCCGCGGAAAGCGAAATTCCCCTCGCGCCCTCGGACGCTTCCGGCTTGTTAAATCCCTACATCGGCCATCCGCTCAGTATGTTTCAGCCTGCCGGGGCGCGCGTGCTGGCGGTGGACTCCGACGCCAACGCTGTAATCGCCGAGCAAAACGTGGGCTCTGGCCAGGTGTTCTTTACCTCTGACGCCGGACTCGATGGCGCCGGGCGGGCGCTCAATGCCTTCTTCACGCTGCGCCACGTTCCTTCAACGGAGATGTTTCCCAAGCGGGCGAACCGCGACATTCTTGAAATCGATCGCGTGGGCGGCGGCAAGATCTACACCCTTGCGGCGACGCGGCCCGACATTCCCAGCGCGACGTTCAACGGTCCGTGGATCGAATATCCGGAAAGTTATGTGGTGAACAGCGGCAACCAGCGAATTGACATGCCGCTGGGAGCGTATGGGATTTCGCTATTTGCCGTGCGGGCTGATGGCGCGGTAGATGCGGTGGAAGGGCAGGGAATCTTCCGCGCCGGTGGGAAGGAACTGTTCAGCGCTGAACAGCACGCCATGGCGGTTTCACTGGATGATGCGGCGCTCACGAGTTCGCGCGCCGTGGGTCTGTTTGTGCTGGGCAGCGGGAAAATCTCAATTGCGCTTCCCGCCGATCTTGACACGGTGGAGGCGGGCGAGACTACGGGCGGTCAGTTCCATCCGCTGGAAGAAGTCAAAACCACTCGCGAAGATGGGCGCCTGACTTTCGAACTTGACGACGTGCAAGCCCGCGGCGTGGTGCTGATCACCTCAAAGGCGGACCGGGACCACGCGCGGCAATTGATGAGCGCTGCCATCGAATGAGCTGCTGATCTGTAGTGAAGCTCCTCCTCGGCGTAGTGTCCAAAAATTGGATGGGAGTGAAAACCTAAGAGGTTAGAGAATTTTTAATTTAAGTATATCCATCTCGGCAAATCCGCAAACAAAAACGTGGGGCCCCGTCGCCTCAACCCTAGCCGCCGGCAGTTTATCCCACATAAGCGCCTGCCCTCTGGAGATGTACGATTTGACCAGCAGGAAGCTTGTTGGATACTTGAAATCGTCTGACAAACAGGTTAGGGTTCCTATGTGGGGCTCGTCGGTCCGGGAAGGCATTGAAATGACCCGGAACCGAGATAGGAAAGGTTCCCTCCTGCTACGTGGACGCAAGCGCAAGTTCTGGCTGGTCCAATGGCCGGAGGGTGACAGGAGGCCCTCGCACATGTAAGGCCCATCGCTCAGTTACTCGGGATCGAGGGAGTCCACTGGCACGCTCTGCGCCATTTGAACAACACAATCATGCTAGATGAGAACGTGGATATCGCCACCCGGAAAGACCGCCTTGGCCACACCACCGATCGCGTGAACCTGATTTACTCACACGCCGGGGATAGGGCCCAACTTGCTGCGTCGGAAGCCATCGAGAAGAGGTTGGAGGCGGTTCAGGAGGAGGTCCAGAAGCGCTTATCTGTGACCCCAACTGTGACTCAACAACAAGGTGCATCTGCAAGCTATTGAAAACATTGTACGGGCCCATAGCTCAGTTGGTTAGAGCAGCGGACTCATAATCCGTTGGTCCAAGGTTCAAGTCCTTGTGGGCCCACCATCAACAACCCCGCCCTTACCTGCGCCCCAGTCTGGGATCGCTGCTCGCGTGACCGTGATTTCCTTTCACACCGGCGGGAATTTTATCCACAAATTGCCCTGAAAGTCACTCGCGGTTGTGGAAAAGCTCCTTCCTGCTCTTCCTGAACAATGACAGCGTTTAGGCTCAGAACTCCTGACCTGGGTGAAGCCAGAGGCTGCTGATGGCAGGTAGAAACTTCCCGTGAGCCCATTGGAATATCTCATTGATTTAAAAATACTTACGCGTCGAGTTTCGGCAGAACAGCGATAACCGAAAGCTTCTAACCCGAACTTCTCACCACTTTTGGACACCATTGGAAGGGCGGGGCTTCACAGGCTGCGGAAAAAAACTACAATGCTGTCATCCTGAGCGCAGCGAAGGATCTCGCTCTGAGTATTTTCAAGGCGATGCGAGATTCTTCGTCGCCGCTGCTCCTCAGAATGACAGCGCTTTTGGGTTTTTCCGCAGCCTGTTCAGCCCCGCCGAAGCCCAGGCTCCCCGCCTCTTTCCGTTCCGCAGACAGCAATGCCCAAATCCGTGCACTCGGATGCGATGCGTCAAAACATGGCCGCGAGTGGTGTATTTCTCAGGATCCAATAGGCAAGGATGATGGCCAGCAGCATCCATATGTATGCCGGCCGGATGAAAACGCGCGGCAACTCCCGCCCGAAAACAGTCTCCCACGCCGAGGAGGCTCCCGAATAACCGACATAGGGTGATAACAGCATCATCAGTGGATTGAGCCTGAACGCTGCGGCAAGGTGGCCGTTAAGGAGTTCGTGCAGCGCCCGCAGGGTTCCGCAACCGGGACAAAGATAACCTGTAAGTGCTCGGAACGGACAGGGCGGAAAAAACCAAGTTGTCGCAGGATTGAAGACTCGCAGCACCCCCGCGCCGAGGGCCACGAGGGCCACCGTCGCGCCAACCATAAAAACGCGTTCACCGGGGCGAGTTTTGTAAGGCAGGAGACTTTGCAAGCATAGCCCCTATCGATGTTGAAGCATGAAGGAGATTACCAAGAAGCCGGCGTAAATAAGACCGGTGGCAATCCCCGCGCCGAGCGCGATCCAGCACCACATCTTCGCGTTTTTGGACGAATTGCGCGCCCCTTCGATGTCACCCTGGACGACTTTAGAATTGACCTGAGCGGCATAAACGATGGCAGGAATCCCCAGGGGCCAGCAACAGCACACCGTGCTCACAATCGCCTGCCACAAGTAATTTGGAATGACCACTGGAGGGCCGCTGGCTACGGGCGGCGGGGCTTGTTGCAAGACCGTCTGGCACTGGATGCACTTCCAGGCGTTGTCGTCATTCGACACACCACATTTTGGGCAAAACACGAGAGTTCAACTCCTTCCGGAGAGACCAACCATCACCGCTGTCAGAACCAGATAAAGTAGGGAGAACACTCCCCCCGCGACGATGCCCACCCAGGCGTGGACCTTCCCCTTTACCTCCGGGTGCTCGCGGGCTTTGCGCACGCCGAGACCCTCAAGGGTAGGGTGTGGCGCTTAATCTGACCATGCCAGATAGCCGGGGACGATCAGACCCAGCACCGGCACGATCAACAAAATCCCCCACCAGTTGGGCTTATTGCGGGCTTCGGCTATGGCCATCCACACGATGATCATGAAAACGATGCCAACAAGGGGAATAAAGAAAAGGATTAACCACCAAATGGGTTTCTTGGCGATATTTAACGTCAGGATCATCTGGATGATGGGGACCCAAGCCCACCAGGCGTTCTCCGTGTTGGTCTTTTTGGCGATGGTCTGTAGTGCCAGGGCAAAGTAAATGTAGGCCGCGATCGCGATCAAGAAGATGAACAGGAACGCGCCGCCCATTGCCAGGGCCTGTGCCCCGCTCGGCTCGTCCGCGAATACGGGGACTGCCGCCAGCAGGGTGAGACTGGCTAGTAGGGATAGAGCAACGACCATCAGGTTCGACCGCCGCTGGGGAAGTATTTTCATGTGGTGTCTCCTTTGTGAGTTTGGATCAGGATCAGACCCGCCGGGTCTGACCGGAAATTCGACTGGGTTTCTTATCTGGCCCGAGAAGCCCACACCATTTTGCTCTGTCATGCCTGCTGCAACACAGGCATCACCTCGGAGATCCGCCTTTCGTTTACCCGGACGATGAAAGGCCCTCTTAACGTGCACAATCCGCAAATTGCGCTATTGACCGAATCCCGATCTAGCGGCTATATACACCCATTCCGCTTGCAAAGCAAGGGGATAAACAGGGGTTCGTCAAAGTCGCCGGAATCACCTACCTCCGGGGCCGAAAATCCATCACGTGCGACCAGGCCCCCCCCATCTTGCAAAACGTGGGGCGCCCACCGCCTCGCGGTCCCCCTCTCCCTAAGGGAGAGGGTTCCCGACGGAGGAGGGCAGGTGAGGGGTCTTTTCAATGCCCATAGGACTTTGACGGAACCCCGGCAGGGACAGTTTGTCCCTTGACAAAACCACGCCATCGGTATAGGCTAGAAATGTGCTGAAGGTTCGCCGCCGCGCTCCCCCCGCAGGATTCTCACCCCCTAACGCCCGTACTACGGCAATCATAAAATATAAAACGAGTACGACCCAAGCCGGAATGTTATTGAAAACAAGTGGGGCAGAGAGAATCAGCGGGCATCAATCCGGCTCTGCCGATAAGGACAAAAAGATGGCGAGATATTCGCGGTATATTGCTGAAGACGCACGGTCTTTTCGAGACGATTTCACCGGAAATGTCGGGAGCGGACCTCTGACCCCTAAAGATGTTAAAAATGAAGATAGGTCTGGATGGTTGATTGAAAACAAAGGGGAAATAGAATCGGTCTGGATGAGTGTATGAAAATAAACAACTTACCTCATTTCCGGGATGAGTCAATGAAAGGAAAGAAGTTAGGTGCAATCCGTGCTGGTAGCACGATACGCGCTTTTGCGCTCTGCAGTTCTTCCTTGGGGAAAAGCGGCAGATCTCGAACTCGGCGCTCGTGGCGGAGTCGAAAGGTTCCGTTAAAGTCGCGGGCGCCAGATACCTCCATGGCCATGAATGCATCACCCGCGAAGGAACCCCTCACCCCCCGCCTTGCGGTCCCCCCTCTCCCCGGGGAGAGGGAGGGAAATCAAAGTCCCAGCCCTCTCACGGGGGAGTGGGCGCCCGCCGGAGGAGGGCGGGTGAGGGTTCCCTTCGAAGCCCATTGGACTTTGACGGCACCCCGGGGGATAAACAGGATAAACAGCCTTTGCGCCAGGTGATATATCGACGTATTTAACCGAATCTTAGGATGTTAGTAGGTTAGACGGATTTGACTTGCCACTACCTCACGCTTCATTACAATGCGAAGGTGCTACGACATACTGTCATTGCGACTCGGCGGTGTCATCGGCCCTTCGGGGGCACGAGAATCGGCTTGCGGTGAGACGGGCTCACCGGGAGGCACTTGCATGGCTCACTTCAACTTGACAATCAATGGCAAGCGGTTTAGCGCCGATGTTGACCCCGCTATGCCCCTCCTTTGGGCGCTACGCGATGTGCTAAACCTGACCGGCACCAAGTTCGGCTGCGGTATGGGTCTGTGCGGCGCCTGCACGGTACACCTGGATGGCGACGCTGTGCGCTCGTGCCAAACCCCAGTCGGGTCCATAGGCAACAAGAAGGTCATGACCATCGAGGGCCTCTCGCCTGATCGCAGTCACCCGATTCAGCGCGCCTGGATTGCAGAGCAGGTCCCCCAATGCGGCTATTGCCAGTCGGGTCAGATCATGCAGGCGGCCGCTCTGTTGGCGAAGAACCCGCGGCCAAGCCGCGAGCAGATTGACGAGGCGATGACAGGTAACATCTGTCGGTGCGGGACCTATCAGAGGATTCGCCGGGGCATCCAGCGGGCGGCGGGAGAGAAAGCCTGATGATTCCTCAAGCGGAAGTCAGCCGACGTGAGTTTCTGATTGAGGGCACAAAGACAGCCAGTGCCCTCATCCTAGTGTGGTGTCCAGGATAAGATTTGACAATGGCATGTTGCAAGGACCCCCTCACCCCCGGGCCCCTCGGTCGCCACGGCCACCGAGGGGAGGATGGATTTTATTGCCCTCGCCCCTTTGGGGGAGAGGGTGGCGC